>JAEMQQ010000057.1:0-1507 GCA_016463775.1 Ilumatobacteraceae bacterium
GGGGCTGACACCAGGTGGTGTGCAACCACGGCCATTTCGGCTGCACTATTACGTTCAACCGATGAACTGGCACTGAGCGAGTGGATACGAAACACGCCGAGGACTTCCTTCACGAATACGAAGCGGGCCCGCGCCTTGGCGAGCCGCAACCACAACTCGTAGTCCTCAGCGGTAACAAATCGGGGATCAGTAGAAAAACCACCAAGCTCTTGAAATACCTCCGTTCGCCCCACGACCGCCGAAGTGGAGACACAATTGCCGCGCAGAAGAAGCTCTCGGTATTCAGTGCGTTGTGCGGGCCCGTAATGTACGACTCTGGATCGTTTTGCACTGCGCCACTCTTCGGAGTGACAGACAATGTCGCTGCCACCTTGCAGTGTCGCCACACAGCGGCTCAGCTTGGTTGGATGCCACCAGTCATCTGAATCAAGGAAAGCCACGTACGGTGATGTTGCCTGCATGAGTGCCAAGTTGCGAGATGCAGCGATCACACCGTCGTTTGTGAAATCCAAAACCCGAATTCGTGGATCATCAAAACTTGCAATAACTTCCCTGGTGTGGTCCGACGAATCATTGTTCACCACCACTGCCTCCCACTCTTGAATGTCTTGCTTTACTACCGAGTCGAGTGCCTCACGCAGAAAGTCGGCCTGGTTATATGTCGGGATGACGACGGTGATGACCGGTGAGGCTGTTGACACGGTGCTCAGCGCCCGAATTCGTCGTGTGCGTAGCGAAGAAGTTGGGCGATCTCAGGAGCGATGTCGCCACCAATGGCAATACCATGCTGCGACAAATTGTTTGACTGAAGTGCGAAGCGATGGTGTTGCGACGCATCCATGACGTTGACTTCCACGGTAGGAGACTTTCGCAGAACCTGCTGTGTTTGAGTCTTGACGACTTCGGCGATCTCACGCAGCCGATATGTGGTTGGGCCTGCAAGAAGGTATGTGCCGGCGGGTACTTCACGGGTAACCACCTCTGCGATTGCGTCGACGGCATCGGATAGCGAAACCATGTTTCGGTAACCCGTTCCGTTGGTACTCAGAACGAGGTGGTCTGTGGTGGCAGCCTGACGACAGAGGTCGTGAACGAGCAAGTCCCAGAGTGCGTGACGAGCAAAGGTGGGGACACCAAAAGTGTTGGTCAGGCGAAGAATGACGACCTGCATGGCGGTACTAGCGCCAATGGTGGTGAGTTCCTCTTCAATCGCCAATCGCGAGCGGCCATAGTCGTTCGTTGGTAATGGGATGGTGTCATCGTCGACCGTATCCACAAGTGCATCACCGAATACGTGAATTGACGAGATGAAGATGAATTTGCGCACATTATGTTGTGCGGCGTCTTTCGCGAGTGCAGAAGTCGTAATCAACTCTTCATGCAAACTCTCTGTGGTCGGTTGTTGCACGGCAGAATAACCGCGAGTGGCGAGATGCACCACGGTCGTAGCACCCTGCAGCGCCGACGAACGAACGTGGTCGTCACGCAGGTCGCCAATGACCGGCGT
>JAEMQQ010000057.1:1607-3424 GCA_016463775.1 Ilumatobacteraceae bacterium
AGCCGCCAAGCCTTTTTCTGACCGTTGCCAATTTGCGAGAAATAGATTTCGCCAAAGCCGGCAAAACTCGGGTCGGTGCTCTTCAACATGTGCAAAACGGCACCACGTTCATCAGCAATTATCTGCAGGGGCGTGAGTTGCACATCGTGAATCATGCGGAAAGGTACGCCTGTACATCGGTGGCGGTCAAGTCGGCAGCGTGGGCCCCGTCGTGCAGTCCGCGGTACCAGCCAACTGTGCGCTTCATGGTGTCGTCAAATGCCCAACGGATGTTCCATTGCAATACGTTGTTCGACTTAGCACTGTTGAGCTGTAGTAGTTGTGACTCGTGCATGGCGGCTGGATCGGTGACGATTCGAACTGCATCTGCAGATCCCCATTGTGATGCGACCACTCCGGCAACCTCCTGAACTTTGTGAACTGCATTTTCTGGCGGCCCGAAATTCCATGAACTTCTCGGCGGTGCCGTGCCGTCTTGCAGTGCGACGGCGAGACGGACATAACCCGACAATGGTTCAAGAACGTGTTGCCAGGGTCGTGTGGCATGTGGGTGTCGAATGTCAATCGTGGAGTGGTTTTCCAACGCCCGAACACAGTCGGGGATCAAACGGTCAGGTGACCAGTCACCGCCACCGATCACATTGCCGGCACGAGCACTGGCGACACGTGGCGCATCAGCCGATTGGAATGCCGAAACGCAGTAACCGGAAAATACCAACTCTGCTGCGGCCTTCGAAACACTGTATGGGTCGATGCCGCCAAGTTCATCGGTTTCGACGTATCCGTGCTGCTGCTCCTTGTTTTTGTAGCACTTGTCCGAGGTGACGAACACGAGCGTCGTTACCGAACTGCTGCTCCGAACGCACTCAAGAACGTTTGCCGACCCGAGCACGTTGGTGGAGAACGTGGTGTGTGGGTCGAGATATGACTTGCGAACAAACGCCTGCGCTGCCAAATGAAACACCACGTCAGGTCGTGCAGCCGTGAACTCGTTCTGTAGTGCTGCAAGGTCACGAATATCACAGAAGCGACTGTTGACATGCTGGTCAAGCTGCAGGAGTGAGTAATGGGATGGCCCAGTTACTGGCGGCAAGGCAATGCCGATGACTTCTGCGCCAGCCTGCGCCAGCAAATACGCAAGCCAAGACCCTTTGAAGCCGGTGTGTCCGGTGATAAGAACACGGCGGCCCCGCAGCGTGGCGAGGTCATTCGCTAGTGACGCCATGGCGCCTGGTTCCTCTGGGCAAGATCGTTGAGCAATTCCCAGTCTCGGTACGTGTCCATGCACTGCCAAAACCCCTCATGGGTGAATGCTGCGAGTTGCCGCTCATGCGCCATCTGTCGCATCGGCTCTGCTTCAAGCACGAGGTCATCCCGCTCGGATAGATATTTGAACAGTGTCGGTCGACAAACGAAGTAGCCACCCGAGATGAGACCAGCTGAAGCTTGAGGTTTTTCGTTGAACGAAGTTGCGTAACCCGTGCTATCAACCGCCACTTCACCGAAACGGCTTGGCGGGCGCACGGCTGTGAGCGTCATAGCTGCATTGTGGGTTTGATGAAATTGCATGACAGCGTCGATGGGCACGTCAGAGACCCCATCACCGTAGGTGAGGAGAAAATCGTTGTTGCCAACCAGCTCTCGAATTCTTTGAACGCGCCCACCTGTCATCGTGTTTTGACCAGTGTCAACGAGGGAAATGTTGATTGCGGTGTTGCTGGGAAGCAGAAATTGCACCTGTTCGGTCTTGGATGTTTCTGCCCCACCGAAATGTGTACGAATGACCTCACCGAGATAGCCAAGACATAGCACGAAGT
>JAEMQQ010000008.1 GCA_016463775.1 Ilumatobacteraceae bacterium
TAATTACCCCGTAACTACCGCACAGCCAGGCTGAGGCCTCAAGAGGGCATGGGCGCAGGGGGCTGGGGCAGTCTGCTGGCTGTCATCAAACCGTCATAGACTAAGCGCACCGTATGGGCAACCTGATTCTGCTGCTTGTCGCTGCCGCCTGGGCAGCCGTGTTGGTACCCCCGCTGGTGCGTTCACGCCTGCGTAACTCACCAACCACCTCGGTTACCCAGTTTCGCCGCCAGTTGTCGTCGCTCCAGCAGGGCGGCCGTGGGCTGCCTCGTTCGGGTTCGATGCCGGTGGGGTCGATGCGCAACCCGCTGCGCGACGCTGCCCGCCCATTTGCCCCTGCCGCCCGGGCGGTGGGTCGCCCATTGCGTCAGGTGGGCCATGCCACTTCGTCGGTGGTGCGTCCGCGTGGCACCCGCCAGCATGCCCGTTTTGAGGGTGAGTTTTTCGAGCGCGAACTAGTTCGCCGTACTCGCCAAAATTGGCTCTTGGGCTTGGCTGGCACCACTGGCATGTCGCTGTTGTTGGCTCTGGCGATGCGAGAGATGTTCTTTGTGTGGATCTTCACCGTGGCGGCGTTGGCCACCGCGGCGTATTGCTATGTGTTGGTGCAGTGGCGAGTCAAGCGCGATCACGAGCGCTATCGCCGACAGTTCCGCCGCGTTGCCTGACGGGTTCGCGCTCGAGGCGCAGCGGTAGCGTAGGCGCCCGCGGGGCTGTAGCTCAGTTGGTAGAGCGGTACGTTCGCAATGTACAGGCCAGGGGTTCAATTCCCCTCAGCTCCACAAGTAGCGCCACGGTAGGCGAGTGAGCAATACTCAAGACCACCACCGGTGGTGGTGAGGGGGCTCACAATGACAACACCAGCAGAACTTGGCTGGTTTGAGGCAATCGGGGCAGCAACCGGTCCTGGGCAAACCTTCGAACTCGTCGACGCCACGGTGGGTGGTGTTCCCATGCAGATTTTCAAGAATGCCCCGCCCAACCTCGCCCAGGTGTTCGCAGCGGCCCACAATCACGGCGACAAAGACTTCATCATCTATGAAGATGAGCGGCTCACATTCAGCCATGTGATGACCCGCGTGGATGCACTCGGCCATGCGCTCGTCGAGCGATATGGCGTCGCAAAGGGTGACCGGGTGGCTATTGCGATGCGCAATTATCCCGAGTGGTGCATGTCGTTCGCTGCGATTCTTTCGGTCGGCGGTATCTCGGTGTCGATGAACTCATGGTGGAAGACCGAGGAGATGGACTACGCCCTTCGCGACTCTGCGCCGAAGGTATTGATCTGTGACGACGAGCGCTATGAAACCGCCAAGGCGACGTGTGTTGCGCTCGGGGTGAAAGTTCTGCTGGTTCGCTCGCAACGATCTTCCGGCGAATTCGATAAATGGGATGACGTCATACGGCTCGGTACCAAACCACCCTCGGTCGATATTGACGCCGACGATGATGCGACAATTTTGTACACGTCTGGAACGACTGGTTTCCCGAAAGGTGCGGTGTCGACGCACCGGGCAATCATCAGTGCACTCATGGCATTTTCACTCCGTCAGACCGTTGAAGGGCTGCGTGCCAAGGTGAAACCTGAGCCCGACCCATTTCCGCCATCATTCATCCTGATTGTGCCGCTCTTTCATGTGACTGGTTGTGTACCCGTGATGATGAGTTGTTTTATTTCCGGTTTGAAGTTGGTGATCATGTACAAGTGGGAGCCGGAGAAGGCGATGCAATTGATCGAGCGAGAGAAAATCACCAATTTCGTCGGCGTACCCACGCAAAGTTGGGATTTGGTGAACCATCCTGCATTTGCAAATTATGACCTGTCGTCGATGCGCGCCATTGGTGGCGGTGGTGCGCCTGCGCCGGCAGCCCTGGTGCACAAGGTAGCTGGCAGCTTCAAAAAAGGTGGGCCACAACTTGGCTATGGCATGACCGAAACCAACGCCTTTGGCCCCGGCAACCGCGGCCACGACTACATTGAGCGACCCACCAGCACCGGCCGTGCCGTGCTTCCGATGCGTGTGCAGATTCGTGACGACAACTACGTCGCGCTTCCGGCTGGCACGACGGGCGAAATTTGGATGTCTGGGCCGATGCTCATTCGTGGGTATTGGAACAAGCCCGACGCCACCGCTGAAACCATCGTCGATGGCTGGTTGCGCTCGGGCGACATTGGCCGCATCGATGACGAGGGCTTTCTCTTCATCGAAGACCGTGCCAAAGACATGATTCTGCGCGCCGGCGAAAACGTGTATGGCGCCGAGGTAGAGCACGCCATCTACGAGCACCCCGCCGTGCACGAAGCAGCCGTGTTCGGCGTGCCCCACGAGCGCCTCGGCGAAGAAGTCGCAGTCGCGCTGTACCCGAAGCAGGGTGCATCAATCACGCCAACCGAGCTGTGGAACTTTCTCGACGGCAAGATGGCGGCCTTCAAGATTCCGGTGCATGTGGTGTTGATGGGCGAGCCATTGCCACGTAACGCAGCCGGCAAATTTTTGAAGCGCGAACTACGTGAACAAATCGTGAATGGCACCCTGAAAGCCGACCGCCGCTAGGGCGTTGAACCTACGTTCGACGATGGTTAGCGACTCGTGCGCTTGGTTTCAACCAAGGCAGAGAGACGGCACTTCAACACCACGCTCAAACGGGTAAGAGTGTCGAGTGATGGCGAGAAATGACCATTTTCAATTCTGTTGATGGTTTTTCTGTCGACACCCGCAAGTTCAGCGAGGTGGGCTTGCGAAAAACCGCGCTCAGCGCGCAGCGCAATCAGTTGGTTGGCTACTACTTCGGCAGAGGCCTTGGACGATTTCTTCAATTGGGAGGTGAGCATTTTGGTAGGCATTTGTGTTCCTCTTTCTGGAACAGCAAAACTACCGTGAAGTGTCACGCCTCCCACCCACCATCTAAGGTGTTGAGGTCGTGAAACCTGCCACGCTGCACGCAGTCACCATCGGCAACGCCATGGTTGACATCATCGCGTCGGTGGATGAGGGTTTTCTCACCGAGCACAACCTCACGAAGGCGTCGATGATGCTGGTGGATGACGCGCGCTCGGCATACCTGCGATCGAAAGTTGCCCCGAATGTGATGTCGAGCGGTGGCTCGGTGGCCAATACCAGCCACGGTTTGGCGAGCCTCGGCGGCCGCGCCGGCTTTATCGGCAAGATTTCCGACGACGATTTGGGCGGTGTGTTCTCGAGCGACCTGCATGATGCCGGGGTGTCGTTTTTTCCGGCGACCAAAGACCACGGGTTGCCCACCGGTCGCTGTGTCATCGTGGTCACCCCCGATGGCCAACGCACCATGAGCACGTATCTTGGCGCTGGGGCAGTGCTGTGCCCAGCCGACATCGACAAAGCTGCCGTGCAAAGTGCCGAATGGGTGCTGTTGGAGGGCTACCTTTTCGATAAAGACGATGCCAAGGAGGCGTTTCGCGTGGCCGCGCAATATGCCCACGAGGCCGGGCGCAAAGTGGCGCTCACGTTGTCGGATTCGTTTTGTGTGCAGCGGCATCACGGCGATTTTCATGCCTTGGTGTGTGACGACGTGGATTTATTGTTTGCCAACGAGCACGAACTTGCGGTGCTGTTCGGCACCGACGACTTTGCGGCGTCGGTGCGGGTGCTGCGCGACAAGTGCCCGCTGGCGGTCGTGACCCGCAGCAAACAGGGCAGCGTTGTAATCACCGCCGACGACTACATCGAAGTGCCGGCGTTGCCTGTCGACCCGATCATCGACGCCACCGGGGCCGGCGACATGTATGCCGCCGGGTTTTTGTATGGGCTCACCCACGGCAAATCACTCGAGCAAAGTGCCGAAATCGGCACCATCTGTGCCGCCGAAGTCATCATGCACATGGGCCCGCGGCCACACGTGGCGTTGGCGTCGCTGCTACCCGACGATCTGCGCTAACTCGCGTTATTTGTCGCCGTCAGCAGGGTGATAGGTGAATTGCAAGTCACCCAACTTCACCAACGTCGACGCCACCCAACCACCGAGTGAACCAAAGTGCTGGTCGAGTGTGGCATTGGTGCCGTCGGCCAAGGTTTCTTCGGAGAGTTCGTAGGCACCTTGATACACGATTTCGGCGGCGTGATCGATAGGGCGATTGGTGTTGGTGGTGGTGATGGTTTCGCTGCTGATGCTTTCGCGGTTGAGTTGTTGGTTACCGAGGCGCGGGCTGGTCAACGGGGCCACACCGGCGATTTGCGTGGCATCGGGCAAGGTGGCCAGCCGCTGCAGGCGAAACACGATTTCCATTTCAATGAGCGGTGATTCGTGAAAAATCTCGTCGACATACCAGGCGCGATACGTGGCTTGGCTCCACGATGGCCAGGTAAAGGTGATGTGCGAAACCACGCGGGGCGGTTGGCCCTCACCGGGTAGGCCGTAACTGGTGGCCCATACCAAGTCGCCGAGCAGCACGTCTGAGTGCAGGTGTTCTTCGAAGGCTTGGCGTTCGAGAAACGCGTTGGTGAATGCATCTCGCAGCGCACCAATGGCATCGGTGAACACGTGGTCGAGCACGAAATCACGCTACCTGTGTGCGAGAATCTCGGGTATGGCGATGGTGCTCTACGAAGTGAGCGAAGGCATTGCCACGCTCACGCTCAACAACCCAGAAGAACGCAATTCGATGACCGCCGACATGGTGGCCGAAATAGTTACCGCGATGGATGCCGCCGAAAGCGACCCCAACGTGCGAGTGGTGATCGTGACAGGCACTGCACCGGCGTTTTGTGCCGGCGCCAACCTGGGCAACTTGGCCGAAGCCACGCGTGAGTCGCTGCTGGGCATTTATGAGGGGTTCTTGCGTGTGGCGCGCAGCCCGCTACCCACCATCGCTGCGGTCAATGGCGCAGCAGTTGGTGCAGGCATGAACCTGGCATTGGGGTGCGACGTGCGCATCGCAGCCAAGAGCGCCAAGTTTGATTCGCGGTTCGTGCAACTGGGCCTGCACCCGGGTGGTGGCAACACGTGGATGCAGTTGCGCATCGCCGGCATGCAAACCGCAATGGCGAGCGTCGTCTTTGGCGAAGTGCTCGACGGCGAGGCTGCTTTGCGCGCCGGCTTGGTGTGGAAGTGCGTCGATGACCAAGCGCTCATGCCCACAGCGCGTGAGTTTGCGGCCAAGGCAGCGGCAGCACCCAAAGAGTTGCTGGTGTCAATCAAAAAAACGGTGATTGATATCGGGGCAGTGGCCACCCACACCGAAGCAGTGGAATTCGAATTGGGCCCCCAGGTGTGGTCAACGCGTCAACCGTGGTTTCGCGAACGCCTGGCTGCACTGCAGGCAAAAATTTCGAAGCGTTAAAGCCAGTCGCGGCTGAGGTCTTCGGCGCGAATATCCCACTCTTCGGTGGTGAAGCCGAAGCGATCGTGGTCTTCCCACACACCGTTGATTTCTAAAAATCGTTCGGCACGGCCTTCATAGCGCCATTCAAGTTTGTGCACCACGCGCAGGCTGTTGGCATTGCGCGGGATGATGCAAATTTCTAGGCGATGCAAACGCAGCTGCTCGAAAGCGAAGTGGGTGACGACGGCAACTGCTTCGGGCACGTAACCATGCCCGGCCTTGGCGTGGTCGACCCAGTAGCCAACCGTGGCCGACTGCATCGAACCGCGGGTCACACCGTTGAGGTTGACTTCGCCACAAAAATTTGAGTCGATGAAAATGCCGAAACTGTAGGCGTTGCCCGCCGCGCGTTCGCGTTCGCGCACCACACAGCGCCGCTCGAATGCTTCGGCATTGTGGGCAGGGTCGACCGCAGCGGCTGGGCGCAGTGGTTCCCAATCGGTGAGCCAGCGACCATTGCGAATACGCACCTCGCTGAATGCTGCAAAGTCGTTGGCCACGAGCGGCCGCAACATCACGCGGCGCCCATGCAACCGCAGCGCACTGCTCAGCCCAGCGGGGTGCACGACACGTTGATCTGAGCGCTGTTCAGCACGCTGCCGCGGTGTTGCCGACGGCTTCATACGTTGCTTCCCGAGGTCGTGCCTGCCGAGGTCGTGCCGGCACGCATTTCGGCGACAATGCCGTCGAGCAAATTGTGGGTGCTCACGATGATGTGGTCAAGTTGAAGTCGTCGCATGATGGCAACCAGCAAGCAACAGCCTGCCACGATTACCCCCGCGCGTTCCAGCGCAAGCCCAGGGTTGTGCACCCGTTGGGCAAACGTTTCGGTGGCCAGGGTGCGAAACACATCTTCGGCAGCGGCCCGGGTGAGCACCATGCCATGCAAACGGCCGGCGTCATAGGCACGCAAGCCGAGTTCGACTGCAGCGATGGTCACGATGCTGCCGGCCACACCCACCACACGGCTGGCTTCGCCAAAAGCGGGGTGTTCGATGACCGCGTTGTCGACGGCGTCGGCCATGATCGAGATGGCGTTGGCAAGTTCTTCGGGCCGGGGTGGGTCTCTGTGCAACTCGGCTTCGGTGTGGGTCACCACGCCATACGGCAGCGACACACTGTTGTGCACCACGGCACCACCATCGCGTGTGTCACCGATGGTGAGTTCGGTGGAGGCACCGCCAATGTCGACCACCATCGTGACACCGTCGATTGGGGGCAGGCTCGCCACTGCACCTTGCCAAGCGAGTCGCGCTTCGTCGGTGGCCGACAACAATCGCGGGCTCACACCCGTGATGCTGTGCACTTGGGCAAAAAAATCGGCGGTGTTGGTGGCCATGCGACAAGCGGCGGTACCAGTGATGGCAAGTTGCGCTGCATGTTGGCGCACCAGGGCGGAATATTGCGTGATGACGGCCAACGTGCGCGACATTGCTGAATCAGCAAGCACACCAGTTGCTGCCATGCCAGTAGTTCCCAGACCAGTGGCTCCCAGACCTTCGCCGAGCGCGGTGACATTCACTTCGCGCACGAGTTCGTGACCGTCAGCATCGACGATCAACAAGTTGGTCGAGTTCGAGCCGATATCAATGGCGGCGAACGCTGCGTTCGTCATGAGGCGAGCCTCGCGGCCACCCAGCGACCCACTGGGTCGTCGTTGCCCACCAACCAGCTGGCGTAGTGGGCGTGCAAACACTTCACACCGCGCCGTGTGCCGGCCACCCCGCCAGACGGTCGCGGGCCAGTGTGCTCGGCCAAGATCTGTGCATCGCGCTCGGTGGCATACGCAGTGTGGGCTGCCAGCAATTCGTCGGCGTTCACCTCGGCTTCGGCCAGGTTCACGCCACCGGCGGCCTCGAGCCGAGACACTGCAGCAACATCGGCGGGGTCAACCAACCAATAACGCGTGGGCATCGGGGTGTTGTCGTGCAGCAACGGCGCATTGCGCACCACGCGCGGGTCGCCGTTGGCAGCGCGTACCACCACGGTGAAGTTGCCCTGCGGGCGACGACCCAACAACGCCGTCACGCGCTCGAGGTCGAGCGCCGTCGCTGATTCAACGGATGATGACAATGGCAACCACCACTGCGGCGATGACGACGAACACCGGCACCAGACGTTTCAAGATTGCTCCACCGGCAGCGTCCAGCATGTTGAGTGGCTCGACTTCTTGGGTTTGCTCAATTTTGCGCACACTCGGTGCTGCGGCTGGCACTGCAGATGCCACAGTTGGCGCTGACTCGACTGGTTGCGAGGCAATCAGCGTGTTTAAGTTGTCGACGAATTGCAACAGCAACTTGTTGCTCACATCGGCAAGTGCGCCACGGCCGAATTGCGCGACCTTGCCCGAGATGCTCAGTTGGGTGTCAACGGTGCACGTGGCACTGTTTTCTCCAACTGGGTGCAGCTGAGCGGTGATCGTGGCCGACGCGTTGCCTTTGCCACCCGTATCGCGCCCATCGGCCTTCAGCGAGGCCCGATAGGTCGTTGCATCCCTCGACACAAAGGCAGCCTGTCCGGTGAATTGGGCCAAAATCGGGCCGACCTTGATTTTTATTTGTCCGCGATGAATATCGCCCTCAATCTCGGTGAGTTGGGCCCCCGGCAGGCACGGCGCGAGGCGCTCTAAGTCGGTGAGAATTTTCCAAGCCTCGGCTGCTGGCACCGGCACGGTGAACTCGTGGTGTAGATCCATCAGTGATTACCTCGGCTTGCCAGGTGTTCTTCCCACCGCACGACATCATCAGACGTATCGATGTCGTGCGGATTGCCTTCGCAGACTACTTCTGTAACCAGGTCTGGGCGAATTCGAATCAGTGTGCGGGCACCTTCGTCGCCGTCGTGGGGGAGTTGGTCCCACAGTTCGGCGTGGATGCGCACGGGGTTGCGCCGCATACCGCCGTAGGTGGCAACTGCAATCGGCGCAGCAGTATCGGCGACTCGTTGCCACGCACTTGATGGAATGCCGGGTTGATCACCCAACCCGACCACGACGCCCGCCAAGCCACGTTGCCGCGCCACGGCGAGCCCACACTGCAGCGACGACGCCATGCCGGTCTGCCAGCGAGCGTTGTGGGTGACGACCACTTCGGGGTTACCCGGCAAGGGAGAGGCAAGCACCTCAGTGAGTGACACCGCGCCCGTCACCACGATGATGGGCGACAGACCACTGCGGGCCACGGCCTCCAGCACGTGGCGCACCACGGGTCGGCCGTCGAGCAGGGCGAGCAATTTGTGGGTAGTGCCGACAAATCGACTGCCACCGCCTGCAGCCAGCACCAGCGCCCCACAGGACGCGCGGGAAGGCGTCTGGGTGGCTACCACGAGGCACTCGACACGTCGGGCATGAAATCAGCCTCGCACAACGGGTTGGGGCAATTCACAAAGCCACGAATTATTACAATCTCGTTACAGCCGGCGGTAGGGTGGGGGTACCCCATCCCCAACCAGTGGCGCACCCCCTGCGCCATTCGGAGGTCTCGATGTCACCAAAAACCATTGCTCGTCGTGCTGTGCCACTGGCGAACGTCAAAATACGAACAGGCGTTCGCTCGCGTCGTCGAGCGGGGGTGCGACTCACACTCAGCGCGTGTGTCGTGGCCCTTGGCCTGCTCAGCGTGCCAACCCCACCGCGGGCGTCAGCCCTGCCGATCTCTGACAGCGCTACCTCGTGGATTGCCGTCACCTCGCGCGAGATTGCCCTCGAGTTGCGGCGCAGCGAAATCGTGCCGGCAGTCGAGCAGTCAGCCATCGCCGGTCGACAGGTTGATGAAGTGGCGAGTTTGGTTGCCTACTTGCTCGGCGCCGACGCCGACCTGTTGCGCAGAGTCTGGGCTGGGGCACCCGTGGCACGCAAGATTGCATTGTTCAGCGCGCTCAGCCAAGTGGGCGTGCCCTACCGCACCAATGCTGATGCGCCCTTCATCGCCCTCGATTGTTCGGCACTCACCAAGTTTGCGTGGGCCCAAGCAGGGGTAGGCATCGAACGGGGGTCGCAGTATCAATATGCGCGCGCCGACCGCGTGGTGCGCGACGACGCACAAGTGGGCGACTTGGTGTGGTACCCGGGGCACATCATGTTGTCGCTCGGTGTGCCGGATTTGATCGTGCATGCTCGGTCGGGGCTGCGCACGGTGGAAATTCACCGCATCGACTCCACTCGTATGCCGTGGATGCGTTGGGTCAGCCCTCTTTAGTGGATGGCGCCGGTCGTAGCTGAGAGTGACTGGGCGGCACGCCCCGTGCGCCGCGCGATAATTTCGGCACAAATTGAAATTGCAGTTTCTTCAGGTGTGCGAGCACCGATGTCCAAGCCAATCGGTGACATCACACGCGCCAAGTCGACGGGGCTCACGCCAACTTCAACCAGGCGTTCGAGGCGTTTGGCATGGGTCTTGCGGCTCCCCATCACACCGATGTAGCCAACGCTGCTTCGTAGTGCACCTTGGATTGCTGGTACATCGAATTTTGGGTCATGGGTCAGGATGCACACCGCATCACTCGCACCAAGAGATGCACCATGTTTGGTGAATGCCTCATCCGGCCAGGCCACCATGATGTCGTCAGCCATCGGAAAGCGCCGTCGGGTGGCGAACACCGTGCGTGCATCACACACCGTGACGCGGTAGCCCAACAATTTTGCAGCGCGCGCCAATGCACTGGTGAAATCCACTGCACCAAAAATCATCATGTGGGGCGGTGGAGCAAACGACTCGATGAACACCCGCACCGCCGGTGAGTCAGCCAAATCTTCGGGCGTGATTTGCCCACGTGGCCCGTAGTTGCGGGTGCTGGTGCGACCAGCCTCGAGTTCACCGAGGGCGTCACGCGCAGCGACTCGGGTGAGTTCGTCGTCGCCGAGGGTGCCGAGTGCGGGATGGTCGGGTGACACCAGCAGCGTTGCACCCGTGTGTGGCCCGTCGACCACCACGACGAGTGCCGTCGGTTCGTTAGCGCGAATACGTCGCGCAAGTTCGGGGTAGACCACGTTGTTCATCGTCAGGCCTGCACGCGGCGCATCAACTGAGTTCCTGGAGGAACAAATGAATCGTGCCGCCACACGTCAACCCGACGGCGAAGGCTTCATCATCGGAATATCCGAATGTCACTACCTTTGCCGCAGACTGCTCGCGCAACATGTCGAGTGCTTCGGCAACGACGGCACCTTCGACACAACCACCGCTCACCGAGCCGACCACTTCGCCGTCCTCGTTTACCGCCATTGCAGCGCCGGGGTCGCGCGGGCCCGAGCCCTCGATGCCCACCACACGACCAATCACACAGCGTTTGCCGGCATTTCGCCAACGGTCGAGGTCGTCGAGCAGTTCACGCATGGATCCGCCGCCCATCGTGGATTACTTCCGCCAATTGTTCGAGTGCCTCCAGCGAGTGGCCTTCAACGAATGCATCCACGTGTGGCAGTGCAGCCGCCATTCCGCGGGCGAGTGGTGCATAACCGGGGGTGACCTTCAGCGGGTTCACCCACACGATGCGATGCGCAACTCGACCAAGCCGCTGCATTTGTTCGGCAAGCACGTCGGGGTTGCCACGATCCCATCCATCAGACAGCACGACGACGATTGCGCCACGCGCCACACCGCGCACGCCCCAGCGATCGTTGAACGTACGCAGACACTCACCGATGCGTGTGCCACCGCTCCAGTCGGCAACTTGTTGCGAGGTTCGTGCCAGTGCCTTGTCGGGGTCGCGATGCGAAAGTTCACGGGTAATGCGCGTCAGGCGGGTACCGAGGGTGAATGCCTCCACCCGCTGGCGGCCCACCATTGCGGCGTGCATGAACCGCAGGAATGCGCGTGCATACGGTTCCATCGACCCCGACACGTCGAGTAACACCACGAGTCGACGCAGACGTTCGCTCGGTTGGCGCCATTGGCGGCGCACGGGTTCGCCCAAATGGGCGAACGAGCTACGCACGGTGCGACGCACGTCGAGATGGCTGTGGTGTGATCGCGCGGGGCGCAGACGCAACGAACGACGCGGTGAACCGACGAATCGCAGACGCTGCATCAAGCGCTGGGCTTCCACCAATTCGTTGTCGGTGTAGTTGGCAAAGTCTTTTTGGCTCAGTGTTTCTACTGCCGAGAAGCGCAGGGTGACGGTGTCGTCAGACTGTTCGGCAACGCCGTCACCGCCATCGTCTTGTTCGTCAATGGCCAGGGTGAGTGTTTCTTGCGCAATCACTTCGTGTTCAGTACCGCTTGACAGTTGATCCCAGAACACGGCGAACGCCACATTGAAGGCTTCGCGATCTTCGGGGCGGCGCACGAGCGTTGAGCGCCCGGCCCAGTACACACGGTTGCGGTCGGTGATGCCGACGGCATCAAGACACTGCACGAAGGTGACGATCGAATCCAGAGGTACCGGCAACCCAGCACCACGCAGCACGCGCCCGAAGGCGACGGCCATCCGCTCGGCGGTCATCCGTGCAACGCGCCACGCTCAAAAGCGTGCTTCACCAAATCTGCGATGCCGTGTTCGGCGACCCGCTCATGGTCTTCGCGATACTTAAGCACCGTGCCCAGCGTGGTGCGCACCACCGCTTCGTCAAGTTGAGTGACCCCGAGTGTGCCGAGGGCCGTGGCCCAGTCGATGGTCTCGGCGACGCCAGGTGGCTTGTACAACTGCAGCGAACGTAGACGCTCGACGGCCGCGGCCACCTGGCGTGCCAAACGTTCGTGCACCTGGGGCACACGTAAGCGAACGATTTCAACTTCGCGTTCGAACCCCGGGTGCTCAACCCAGTGATACAAACAGCGGCGCTTCAGCGCGTCGTGCACATCGCGCGTGCGATTAGACGTAAGCACGACGACGGGTATCTCGGTGGCACGAAACGTACCCACCTCGGGAATCGTGATTTGAAAGTCGGACAGCACCTCGAGCAGGTAGGCCTCAAACTCGTCATCGGCACGGTCAATTTCGTCGATCAATAACACGGGTGCCACGCCGTTGCGTGGCTCAATTGCCCGCAAGAGTGCACGACGAATAAGAAAGCGTTCGTCGTACAACTCGTTCTCGAGGCTCTCTGTTGCCTTGTTTGCTGCTTCGCCACTGGCTTCGGCGGCCCGCAGGTGCAGCAGTTGGCGCGAATAATCCCAGTCATAGACCGCTTGACTCGCGTCGATGCCTTCGTAGCACTGCAGACGAATCAGTTCGCTGCCCCGCACGGTGGCCAGCACCTTGGCCAATTCGGTCTTGCCGACACCCGCTTCGCCTTCCAATAAAAGGGGCCGCTTCAGCGACAGAGCAAGAAATACCGCAGTCGCCAAGCCCTCGTCGGTGAGGTAACCGGCAGATTGCAGGGCGTCACGTACATGGCTCACCGACGCAAGCGATGCACGCGGAGCCGCCACAGCAACAGCCTACGAAGGGTTGTCGTAGGTCGCAGTAGTTACTTCGACGCTTGTTCGAGCGCGCGACGTACCAGCACTTTGGCCAGATGCGTGCGGTATTCCACGCTCGCGTTCAGATCGGCTTGTGGTTCGGCGTCGTCAGCGGCGTGTGCGGCGGCATCTGCCACCGACGCACCTTTGGCCAACGCGCTGCTCACGGCGCTCGCGAGCACGGGTGTCGAACCCATGTTCACCAACGCCACACCGCTGTCACCGTTGTTGCGCCAAGCAGCAACCCCGACGATGGCCCAGTCAACGGCGCGACGATTGAATTTTTGAAAGCTCCAACCGGCACCGTTCATTTTTGGCACCTTGATTTCGACCAGCATTTCATCAGCAGCGAGTGCGCTTTCCAAGAAACCCTTGTAAAAATCTTTGGCGGCAATCTCGCGTCTGCCTTTCGGGCCCTGCACCACGTAGGTGGCACCAAGTGCCAAGGTGGTTGCGGGAATGTCACCGGCGGGGTCGGCGTGGGCAATCGAGCCACCGATGGTGCCGCGGTGTCGCACTTGTGCGTCACCCACGTAACCAGCGGCGTGTGCCAACAGCGGCACGTGCTGGCTCAACACCGGTGACTTCTCCACGTCCATATGGCGGGTGAGTGCACCAATGGCAATGTGATCACCGGCATCTTTGATGTACGACAAATCCTTGACACGACCAATGTCCACAAGCATCGTGGGCTGCGCCAAGCGCAACTTCATGAGTGGAATCAGACTGTGGCCACCGGCCAGAAACTTTGCTTCGTCGCCAAATTGACCGATGAGGTTGATTGCCTCTTCTGCCGAACCTGCCCGTTTGTATTCGAATGCTGCGGGAATCATTATTTGCCTCCTTGTGCGGCCTGAATTGCTTTCCAGACATTGTTCGGCGACGCCGGCATGTCGAGTTTGGTGACACCAAGCCCGGACAACGCATCGATCACCGCATTCATCACGGTTGAGGCTGCACCGATCGTGCCTGCCTCACCCACACCCTTCACACCCAACTGATTGGTGGGCGATGGGGTGACGGTGAAGTCGGTGGTGATCGGCGGTACATCGCATGCTGCGGGCACCAAATACTCGGCGAGGTTGGTGGTTTTCAGATTGCCGTCAGTGTCGTAGACAGCTTCTTCGTACAGCGCCTGCGCGAGACCCTGGACCACACCACCGTGAACTTGCCCTTCAACGATCAGCGGGTTGATCTGAATGCCGCAGTCGTCGACGGCGATGTACTTCAACACGTCAACTTTGCCCGTTTCGGTATCAATCTCCACGATGCAAATATGGGCACCAAACGGCCACGAGAAATTCTTCGGGTCGTGCGTGTATTGGGCCTCGAGGTTGGGTTCCACACCGTCGGGAAGATTGTGGGCGGTGAATGCTGCAAACGCAATAGCTGCAAGCGGCACGGCTTTGTCGGGTGAACCCTTGACGCTGAATGTGCCTTGCGCAAACTCGAGGTCTTCGGCAGCACACTCGAGTTGATGCGCCGCAATGAGCCGCGCCTTGTCGATCACCTTGTCGCACGCCCCGGCGATGGCGACACCACCAACTGCGAGTGAACGTGATCCGTAGGTATCAAGACCAAGTGGGGCGATCGCGGTGTCGCTGTGCAGAACATCGACATCCTCCGGTGCCACACCGAGTTTCTCCGCGGCGATCATGGCCCACGAGGTTTCGTGACCTTGGCCGTGTGGCGAGGTGCCGGTAACCACCTGCACCTTGGATGTCGGCAACACGCGCACGGTCGCCGACTCCCATCCACCGGCGCCGTAATTCAACGATGCCAATACACGTGATGGGGCCAAGCCGCACATTTCGAAGTAGGAGGTCATGCCGATGCCCAATCGTTTGCGCGCACCAGCGACATTTTGCGTGGCCTGCTTTTTGCGCACGGCCGCATAGTCGGCATGCCCCATGGCTTTTTCTGCAGCCGCAAGGTGATCACCCGAGTCGTAGGTCAGGCCGCTGAACGCGGTATACGGAAACTGTTCTTTTTTGATGTAATTGCGCTTGCGCAATTCATACGGGTCAATGTTCATCTTGCGCGCCAGAGCGTCCATCGCAACTTCGATGGCATAGGTCGCTTCGGGGCGGCCCGCACCGCGATAAGCGTCGGTTGGCGTCATCGTGGTGAACACCGACGTGCACGAAAAGTCGTATGCCACCGGCAAGTCGTACACACCGGCATAGAGGAATGCGCCAAGCAGTGGCACACCAGGGGTGACCAGTTGCAGGTAGGCGCCCATGTCACCGATCAGACGAACGCGTACGGCGGTGAGTTTGCCGTCTTTGTCGGCGGCCAGTTCGATGTTCTGAATCTGTCCACGACCGTGGATAGTTGCCTGGGTGTTTTCCGAGCGCTCTTCCACCCAGCGCACGGGTGCACCGTGTTTGCGGGAGAGTGCGACGCACAACAACTCCTCGGCGTACACATCGAGTTTCGAGCCGAATCCACCACCCACGGAAGGGGCGACGACACGCAACTGATGCTCGGGGATGCCCAGCGTGATCGCGGTCATGACCTTCAAGATGTGGGGCACTTGTGTGGCTGAATACAGCGTGATATCGCCACCAAAAGGCTGTGGCACCGCGACCACGGCACGTGGTTCCATCGCCATCGGAATCAGGCGCTGCTGGATGTACCGCTCGCTCACGCTGAATGCTGCATTCTTGAATGCTTCGTCGACGGCGCCTTCGGTTGCTTCAACTTTCAGATTCCAGGTGTACGACTTGTTCGTGCCGAGGTCTTCGTGGATGATCGTTTTATCGCTGAGGGCAACCTCTAGGTCGGTAATCGCCTGCAGTGGCTCATACGCAACATCGATGGCGTCGAGCGCATCGCGCGACTCGGTCTCGCTGTTTGCCAAGACCGCCACGACGCCGTCGCCCACGTAACACACTTTGTCGAGTGCCAGCGGAAAGTGCGCCGGGTTCTTCATGTCTGGTGTTACCGGCCAGGCACACGGCATCGGCGCCGCCCAAGCGTCGCGCAGATCTTTGCCGGTGTAGACCGCAACGACACCCGGCATTGCGAGCGCATCCGACACGTTGATGCTCTTGATGCGTGCATGTGCGTATGGTGAGCGCAGCACGGCAAGATGCAGCGCACCGGGAATCACGAGGTCGTTGGTGAACTTGGCTTCGCCCGTGAGCAGTGCCGGATCTTCGCGGCGCAACATGCGCGTGCCGATGATGCTGTTGGTGCGTTCTTGCGTGATGCTCATGCTTGGCTCCTACTTGTTGGCTGCTGCGAGTACGGATTTGACGATGTTGTGGTACCCGGTGCAACGACACAGGTTGCCTTCGAGGCCGAGCCGCACTTCTTCGTCGGTGGGCTTCGGGTTTTCGTTCAACAAACCAATGGCGGCCATCACCATGCCAGGTGTGCAGTAACCGCACTGCAGGCCGTGGTTTTCCATGAACGCTTTTTGCATCGGGTGCATCTCGCCGTTCGTGGCGAGACCCTCGATGGTGGTCACTGCACCACCGTCGGCTTGGGCTGCCAGAATCGTGCAGCTCTTGGCCGCTTCACCGTCGAGGTGCACCGTGCACGCGCCGCAACTTGACGTGTCGCAACCGATGTTGGTGCCCGTCAACTTGGCCTGGTCGCGGATGTAGTGCACGAGCAATGTGCGTGGCTCCACATCGTGTGATTGTGCTGAACCGTTGATGGTGATGGAAACTTTCATCGGTACCCTCCGTCATGTGACGGGGTTCACTCCAGAACCCCTTGGACGAAGTATCGCCCTTGCGACGGGGTTTGTCTAATCGCTGAGTTTTTGCAGGTTTCGCAGGGCAAAACCGAGGCTGAGTGCGCTCATGACCACCACGGCCACGAGCCCGCCCCAGACGGCATTCCACGACAAATAGTCGGCGTTCGATTCGTTGACGAGGCCCACGCGGGCCAGGCGCAAGATGTTGGTGGCCGGGTTGACGCGGGCCACGGTGTGCAGCCAGCCAGTCATCACATCGAGTGGCACCTGAGCAGACGACAGGAACATCACGAGAAAAATCGACAACTGCATGATTGCGGCACCGCGCATGTCCTTGAACTTGAACGCCAAGCCGAGGCCCCAGCCGGCACCCATCGTGGCGATGCCGAGTGCACTGGCATACAAACACAACACCCCGAGCACGCCGCCAGTGAACCGTGCACCGAGGGCGATGCCAATCGCGATCACCAACGTGGTCATCATCAGAATACGAATGAGGGTGCCAGTCAACGGCCCGATGATGAGCGACAAGCGAGACGTCGGCGACATGCGCAGGCGGTCATAGAAACCAGTTTCGATGTCGCGAATCGTGGTGAAGCCCAAGCCGACGCCACCGAAGGCTGCACCCATCATGATGCCAAGCGGCATGTACCAATTGATCGAGCGGTCGGTGGGAAAGTTGGGTATCTGTGTGACGGCAAAGAACGTGCCGGCGAACACCACCATGTTGAAGATCGGCATCGCCAACGCCGGAAAGAAGGCCGACGGCAAACGCCGGATGGTGCGCACACTGCGGGTGGCCAGAATGCCGACGCTGCGGGTGGTGGTCATCGTGCCGCCAAGCGTACGGAGAGTTGGCGTAATGCCAGCAACGTAGTGAGCACGGCGATGCCAATCGGGATGACGAGTGTTTGCGTCATTGCGGTGAGCGAGACGCCATCGATGGAAAGTGATCGCTGGCCTTCGACCATGTATGAAATTGGATTGAAGTCGGCGATGCGTCGGTAGGCGCCGCTCATGGTTTCGCGCGGAAAGAACGCACTCGACAAAAACAACAGAATGAAAAGAATCGGAAATGTTCCTTGCACTGCTTCTGCTGAACCAGTCTTCAAGGCGATCACCGACATGAGCGCGCCGACGCCGAATGCCGTGAGAAACCCGGCCAGCACGATCGACACATAACCGAGCACCCCGGCCTGCACGGTGACACCGAACGGCAGGAGCGCAAGTAAAAAGACGAGTGCCTGCAGGCCGCCGAATACCGAACTTCCGGCCAGGCGGCCAAACAATATTGAGGTGCGCGACGTTGGTGCAGCGAGCAGTCGGTCAAAGAAGCCTTCTTCGATGTCGGTGGCCAATGCAGCCGCACCGGTGACCGATCCGAACAACACGCCCTGTGTCACGGTGCCGGCCAACGTGAACTGCAAGTACGAATCCACCTTGGGAAACCCGGGCAGGCTGATGGCGCGACTGAATGATGACGCACCGAGCGCGGCAAAAAACAGCGGGAAGATCAGCGACGGCGCGATGATTGCTGGTTGGCGAAAAATTGCCAATGTCGATCGGCGGGAGAGCGCGACGAATTGTCGCGCCGTATCAGTCGACCTGCGGCGCACTATCGGCCCCTTCGAGGCGGTAACCAGTGGCATCAGCAAACACGTCGTCGAGGCTCGGCTGGTTCAATTCGAGGTGCTCGACCAGGATTTTTGCTTCGTCGAGGGCGCGCACCACCTCGGCAACTCGTTCGGCGCCACCCTTGAGCCCGACACCCAACGTGCCCTCGGCCGTCGGGCGCATGTCGCCGAAGGCCGCCAGCACCACCTTGGCTTGGTCGTTTTGTTCGCGTGACACGTTGATCAGCAACGTCGGGTCGCCCACACTGCGCTTCAAGTCGCTCGGCTTGCCTTCGCGCACGATGTGGCCGTGGTCGATGATGGCGATGCGATCGGCAAGTTGGTCGGCTTCTTCCAGATACTGCGTGGTGAGCATCACGGTGGTGCCTTCACGATTGAGACGACGCACTTCTTCCCACAGCGTCAGACGACTCATCGGGTCGAGCCCGGTCGTTGGCTCATCCAAAAACAGCACGGCGGGCTGATGGATGAGTGACAACGCAAGATCGAGCCGACGACGCATGCCACCCGAGTAGGTCGACACGCGACGATCAGCGGCAGCGGTCAGACCGACACGCTCGAGCAGCTCGTTGGCACGCTGCTTCATCTTGTTGGCGGCGATGCCGTAGAGCACGGCCTGCAACTCGAGCAATTCGTATCCCGACATGAGCGGGTCGATCGCTGCTTCCTGCAGCGCCACCCCGATGTTGCGCCGCACTTCGTCGGCCTGTTTGACCACATCGAAGCCGGCAACTCGGGCGGTGCCACCTGTTGGTCGCAACAACGTGGTGAGAATGCGCACCACGGTGCTCTTGCCGGCGCCGTTGGGGCCGAGGAAACCGAAGATTTCACCCTGATTCACCGTGAGGTTGATGCCATCAACGGCCTTCACATCACCGAAGTGACGAGACAGGTTTTCGGCGACGATCGGTGCGGTATTCGATGTGTTGTTCACTGCGACAGTCTTACTGATTGATGGCCAGCCACACGCGCTCGGGCGTAGTCGGCATGTCAATGTGACGCACACCCAAATGGGCAACGGCGTCGACCACCGCTGATTGCACCGCAGGTGTCGAGCCGATCGTGCCCGATTCGCCGACGCCCTTGGCCCCCAACGGGTTGCGGGGGGTGGGGGTGGCCATGGCGACGAGTTCGATTTGCGGTGCTTCGACCGCCGAGATGAATGCGTACTCCGCCAGGTTGCCCGTCTTTGGGTTGCCGTCGGCGTCATAGACGAATTCTTCGAGCAGGGCCTGCGCCGAACCTTGGGCGATGCCACCGTGAATTTGTCCTTCGAGCAACAGCGGGTTCAACACGGTGCCGGCGTCATCGCAGGCAATTTGCCTGAGGTGCGTGACCTTGCCGGTTTCGGTGTCAACTTCGACGACGGCGACATGGGCACCGAACGGAAACGTGGCACCACCCGAGGTAAAGCGATGCGCAAAGGTGAGCCCGCCGTCGTTGGCCCGCGATGATGCCAGGTCGCCCCACGAAGTGCTCTTGGCCGGGGTGCCCGCCACATGGAACACGCCGCGTTCTTTGTCGAGCACGATGTCGCTTTCGGCGGCCTCCAACTGCGCAGCAGCAAATATTTTCGCCTGCTCGACGAGTTTGATCGCCGTTTCGTGCACGGCTGCACCACCCAATTGCAACGAGCGCGAACCATAGGTGCCTTTTCCTTCGGGGATGAGGTCGGTGTCGCCCCACACCACGTCGATTTTGTCCATCGCGATGCCGGTGTGTTCGGATGCGATCATCGACCATGCAGTCACGTGGCCCTGGCCGTGCGGTGACGTGCCGGTGTACACGATCGCGCGACCATCGGGCAGCACTTCGATGCGGGCATCTTCGTGGTTGGTGCCACCAGACGTGATTTCGACGTACACGCTCACGCCGATGCCGAGTTGGTTGCGGTCGCCACGCGCGCGACGTGCGGCTTGCTCTTTGCGCAGGTCGGCATAGTTCGCCGCAGCCAACACCAAGTCGAGGGCACCCTCGTAGTCGCCGACATCGTATTCCTGACCGATGGCGGTGGTGTGGGGCTGCATGAACTTGCCGATGAGATTTTTGCGACGAACTTCAGCGGCGTCAATGCCAATTTCGGCAGCAAACATATCCATTGCGCGTTCGATAGCAGCAGTGGCTTCGGGGCGACCAGCACCGCGATACGCAACGATTGGTGTGGTGTTGGTGACCACCGACTTGGTGCGACATTCGATTTTTGGAATCGCGTACACGCCGCTGCTCATCGGGCGAGTGCACGCGGGGGCCAACACGGCGCCGACATCCACGAATGCACCCGAATCTTGAATTGCTTCAAGACGGTAGGCGAGCACCTTGCCGTCACGGTTGCCACCAATAGTGATGTATTGCAATTGCGCGCGACCATGACCAAGCGAGATCATCGATTCGCTGCGGGTTTCGCGCCAGCGCAACGGGCGATTGACCGCGAGTGCCAGGCGACCCAACACGATTTCTTCGGGGTAGGCCGAAATTTTGGCACCGAACCCACCACCGACGTCGGGGGTGATTACCCGCACGTGACTGGTGGCGTCGCTTTTGTTGATCTGGTCGCGCACGCCCTGGGCATGTTGGGTGGAGATCCACTGGAACAGTCGACCGTCGACCCAGGCAACCGCCGAACCGCGCACCTCGAGCGGGCATGGCGCCAGACGCTGGTTGATATACCGACCCTTGACCACCACTTCGCAGTCGGCAAAAAAATCGTCACCCGTCACATCGGGCATGCCCCACACTGTGGAGTCGACGACGATGTTGCTGCCGGCATCCGGATAGATGAGCGTCGACGATGTCATCGCTGCTTCGATGTCGATCAACACTTCGAGTGGTTCGTAGTCGATGACCACCAAGTCGGCGGCGTCTTCACCTTGGTTGGCGTGTTCGGTGACCACGACCGCCACGGGTTCGCCCACGTAACGCACGCGGTCACTGGCCAACAATGTGCGCGAAACGCCCGGGTTGTATGACGAGGTTTCAGGCGCCAGCTTCAGCGACGCTGCGGTGTGCACTGCGATAACGCCAGGTGCCTGCAGTGCTGCACTGATATCGATGCCCAGAATCGTGGCGTGGGCCATTTGTGAGCGAACGAAGGTGACATGGGCAGCGCCCGCCAAAAGTGGTTCGGCGTGCATGTCATCGACGTACACACCACCGGTCGTGAGGAATTTCGGGTCTTCTTTGCGTAGAACGCGGTTACCAAGGATGCTGCCGGCCACTTTGCAAAGTTACTCGGTTGTGGGCAAAAGTGCACGACGGGATTCGGATTTTACGGGGTTTGAACGTTACGGGCGTGTCGGGTCATAGAGGTCAAGGTTGCCGTTCCCCACACCGACTTGTTGTGTTTCGCGTAACCCGACGATGCCGGCCACCAAGGTGTGCGGCCAGCGTGCAGGCAATGTCACTGGTGCATCGGGTTGTGCCAATAGTGGAATACGTCGTTCGTTGGGCAACAAATATCCGAGTTGCGAGCGAATCGCCTGACGCACACCTTCGGGCACTGACAGTGCATCGACTTCGTCTTGCAACGCATCGTTGACTTCTTCGTAGGCACCATATTGCTGAGTACGGGTGTCCAAGAGATCTTGTTGAGATAGCCAGGTGCGCACGGGCACGATGAAGAAAGTGATGGTCAACCCAATGATGACGATGATGGCGATGGGCATCGTGTACGACCGCAGCCGAGTGGCAAATGCGAGCGGAAAGTTCACCCTTCTATTGTGACGGCTGAGCGCGGCATCTCGGGGGACGCTGGCAGCAGAGGTGCCGAGCGTGCCGGCGACCTACGGATTGAGCGCTGCACGCCCGCGGAACTGGGCCCGTGAGCCGAGTTCTGCTTCGATGCGCAACAAACGGTTGTATTTCGCCACTCGATCGCTGCGGGCCGGTGCACCAGTTTTGATCTGTCCGCAGTTGGTGGCCACGGCAAGGTCGGCAATCGTGGTGTCTTCGGTTTCGCCACTGCGGTGGCTCATCACGCTGGTGTAGCCGTGCTTGGCGGCCAGCCCGACAGTGGTGAGTGTTTCGGTGAGCGTGCCGATTTGATTCACCTTGACGAGCACACTGTTGGCGACCTTGGCGTCGATGCCACGCTGCAGGCGCTGGGTATTCGTCACGAACAAGTCGTCGCCGACAAGTTGCACTTTGTTGCCGAGTGCGGCGGTGAGTTGCGACCATCCATCCCAGTCATTTTCGGCCATCGCATCCTCGAGCGACACGATGGGGTAGCGCGCGACGAGCGTGCCCCACCATTCACACAGTTCGGTGGCTGACATGATTTTTCCCTCGCCTGTGAGATGGTATGCACCGTTTTTGTACAACTCACTCATGGCAGGGTCGAGCGCAATTGCAATGTCTTTGCCCGCAGCGAACCCGGCGCGTTCGACTGCTTGCAGTAGCACCACGATGGCCTCTTCGTTGCTGGCAAGATTTGGCGCAAAGCCACCTTCGTCACCGACTGCCGTGCTGAGACCGCGTTCGCGTAGAACGCTCTTCAATGCGTGATAGGTCTCCACACCCCAACGCAGCGCCTCGCTGAACGACGGTGCACCGATTGGCATCACCATGAACTCCTGCAGATCCACGTTGTTGTCGGCGTGCGCACCGCCATTCAGCACGTTCAACATCGGTACCGGCAACACACACGCAGCCGACCCACCCACCGAGGCATACAACGGCGTGTTCGTGGCACGGGCATGGGCGTGCGCCAAAGCCAGGCTCACGCCAAGCATTGCATTGGCACCGAGACGTGCCTTGTTGGCGGTGCCATCCAGGGCAATCATCGTTTCGTCGGCACCGCGTTGATCGGCCGAGTCGCGCCCGACGAGGGCGGCACGCAGTTCGCCATTCACGTTCGCTACCGCTTGCGCCACACCTTTGCCGAGGTACCGCTGACCGCCGTCGCGTAATTCGACGGCCTCGTGTTCGCCGGTCGACGCGCCTGACGGCACGATTGCCGTGCCAACCACACCACCGTTGAGTCGCACATCAACCTCAACCGTCGGATTGCCGCGCGAGTCAAGAACTTCGCGCCCGATAATTTCGGTGATCTTCATCGCGGGCTCAGGCTAGTTCGCCCTTGGTAGCAGGCTCAGGCGAGTTCGCGCTTGGCGTCGTCCCACAACGCATCGAGTTGTGCGAGATCACACTTCGCAAGTTCCACCCCGCGCTGTGTGGCCAGTTGCTGCACGCGGGTGAAACGAGCGACAAATTTGTCGGAGGCGTCTCGCAGCGCGGTCTCGGCATCGAGGCCAAGTTTGCGCGCCACATTCACCACGCTGAAGAGCACATCGCCAAGTTCCATACGAATGGCATCGGGGTCGCCGGTTTGCGCAGCATCATGCAGTTCGGTGATTTCTTCGTTGAGTTTGGCGTTGGCACCCGCAACATCAGGCCAGTCAAACCCCACCTCGGCAGCGCGCTTCTGCAATTTTTGGGCCAGCGACAATGATGGGGCAGCGCGGGCCACACCCGCAAAGAAGTCGGGCTGACCGCCAGGTTGATGTGTTGCCTGCGTTGCACGTTCTGCCCGTTTGATCTCGTCCCACGTGTTCACCACGTCACCGGCGGTCGCGGCCGATGCGTCACCGAATACGTGCGGGTGTCGGCGCACCAATTTGTCGTGCGTTGCCCGCGCAACATCGGCCAGACTAAATCGCCCTTGTTGCTCGGCAATCGTGGTGTGAAATTCAATTTGATACAGCAGGTCACCGAGTTCTTCGATGAGCGCATCGTCGGTGGCGGGGTTCTCGGCATCGAGGTTGTTCAGTGCGTCAACCACCTCGTATGTTTCTTCGATGAGATACCGCACGAGGGATGCATGTGTCTGCTCACGATCCCACGGGCACTGCTCGCGCAACGTGCGCGCCAAACGGTGCAGTCGTGCCAATTCGCCGGCAATCGGTTCGGCAAGTTGCGGTATGTAGATGGATGTCAAGTGGTCGGCCACCAGGCCGTGCGCAGCCGCGAGCCGGTCGATGTCATTCCACGTGGTTTCCACGACGCGTTCGTCGAGCAAACCAAGGTGATGTAGCACCACCACACGTTCGTCACCCCGTGCCGCTTCGTGCGCCAGTTTGACATCGGACAACACCCAATCGGCATGACATTGCGCCACCAAAAATGGGCCGGGATCATTGGCGGTTGCCTCAGCAAAGCGATGTGCATCAACGAGGCGTACACCCGTATCGACCGGGTCGATGCCGAGTCGCAACCACGCCAGATCCAAAAAGCCCACCGCCGGCAGCACGCGTACATCAAGTCGCGGGTCGGCGAGCAGCCGTCGCACCGTATCTTCGAGCACGCCTGGTGAACCAGGCACTGCATACAACGCTGACCCGTCGCGCAAGGCCGTGTCGGCAACGCGGGTGGCGATTGCTGCGTACACCTCGGCAAACGTGTCGTGACGTTCGTATTCATCGTCAAACGCTGTCGCATCATTGACGAGGCTGGCACTCGGGTGGCGCGTCGTGCGCACGAAACGTGTGGTCGCACCCGCAATTGCGTCACGAGTTTCTTGTGTGACCAACCCGAGCGGGCCCGGCCCAAGGCCGACGACGGTGACAACCGGACGGCTCACGAGATTTATGGTTTGACGACGCTGCCTGCGAGCGGATTCCAGCGTCCGTAGCGAGAAGCAACGGTGATCTTGGCATCGGCAAGTGCGCCAAGCAGGAGGAACTCACCAGGTGCCGTCGCAAGATTCTCCGACACGCTCTCGGCGACGGCCGTAAATGGACGAATATAAATCACGTGCCAACCGAACGACGACTTGACCGGTCGCGTCGGCACGCCAGTGCGAGCAGCCAGGGCACCGGCAACGAAGTCGGGGTCAAAGCCCGTTTGCCACTCGTTGATGCCGATGCAGTCGCTGGTCTGACCAGTGAGTGCACCGCCCGACTCTTTGGCATTTGCCTCGATCGAGTACTTCCCGGCAATAGTGGCGAACTCCGCATCCGATGGTGTGGTACCGAGTTCGTCGAACGCCGTCCGCGCAGTCGATTCTTCATTCACGACGAGATGACGCACGCACAACATGCCGAGCGATTTCGGGTTGTCGGCATATCGCTCGGCAACGATGTCGGCGCTTGGCGCCTTCAGGCGACCGAGCACTGCCGTGGTGGCATTGAGTTCGATGAGCAACGAGCGCAACGTATCGGGAACACCGGACAGGTCCTGCTCTTCGAGTTGGGCGCGCACCGTGGCTCGGTCGGCGTCGGTGACCGACTCGCCAGAAGCGGCGATCACCTGGTTGGTGGCCTCGGCACGAATCAATGAAGTGAGCAAGCCGCGCACCGTTTCGCCGTCAGTGACACCGTTGGTGATTTGGCCCTGTCCGGCAGCCGCCAGGTCGGCAACGGTTTGCTCAAGGTCTGCGGCGCCAATGCCCACACCGTTGACGGTGGCTGCATTTTGTGTCGTGCCACACGAGACGAGGCCGCTGGCGAGCAAAAAAATGGCTACGAGGCGATAACGCACTATTTCACCCTAGTTGTCGGATGTCGAAGGTTGGCCGTCGACGAAAATGTGGGGCAAAATGCGAAGCAAAAATTCCACCGCACCTTCGCCTTTTGGTACGTCGATTCGCAGGGTGAGTGCGTCGCGGTCGTACGAGTTCCTCTGCGTGATGCTGTCGACACGATTTTCGGCAGCGGTGTTGAGTCGCACCGGAAACAACCGCACCGACGCATCTTGCACCACCACGCGCGACAGTGCAGCGCGATGACATGCAACCCGCAGGTTGCCGATGCGCAACAAGGCTGTTGCCTGGCTCGGTAATGGCCCGAAGCGATCGGCCCACTCGTCGCGCAACGCGCCGAGTGCGTCGTCGTCGAAGACCATCGCCAATTTGCGGTACGCATCGAGGCGCAACTCTTCGGAGTCGACGTAGTCGTGCGGCAGATAGGCATCGACGAGGATGTCGATTTTTAGTTCGAGCGGCGTGGTGATCGGCTCACCCTTCATCTCGGCCACCGACTCACTCACCATCTGGCAGTACAGGTCGTAGCCAACCGCAGTGATGCGACCACTCTGCTGTTCGCCGAGCAGGCTGCCCGCCCCACGCAATTCCAAGTCACGACGGGCGATCTTGTAGCCGCTACCAAGGTCGGTCGACTCGCCGATCGTCTTCAAACGCTCGTAGGCGATTTCGGTCAGCACCTCGTCGCGGGGATGGAACAAAAATGCATACGCCTGCTGCCCGGCACGACCGACACGCCCACGCAACTGGTGCAACTGCCCGAGACCGAGTCGCTGGGCATCTTCCACCACCAGCGTGTTGACGGCGGGCATGTCGATGCCACTTTCGATGATGGTCGTGCAGACCAGCACATCGAATTTGCCGTCCCAAAAATCCATCACGGCGCGTTCCAGAATCGCCTCATCCATTTGCCCGTGGGCAAACGTGATGCGTGCTTCGGGCACCAAACGCCGCAGATCCTCGGTGCGTTCTTCGATGGTGCCGACACGATTGTGAACCCAAAACACCTGGCCTTCGCGCAACAGCTCTCGCCGGATGGCTTCGGCGGCCACGCGGTGGTCGTACCCGGTTACGTAGGTGCGAATCGGTTGCCGGTCGGCTGGTGGTGTGTTGAGCAGCGACATGTCCCGAATACCGACGAGGCTCATTTCGAGGGTGCGCGGTATGGGTGTTGCCGACATGGTGAGCACGTCGACGTTGGTGCGCATCATCTTCATCGACTCTTTGTGCTGCACGCCGAATCGCTGTTCTTCGTCGACCACGAGCAGACCCAAGTTCTTGAAGCGGATATTTTCCTGCAACAAGCGATGCGTACCGATCACCACATCAACCTCGCCGGTGGCAAGACCAGCGATGACCCGTTTGGCCTTGGTCGGGCTGACGAACCGCGACAGCATTTCCACCTTGATTGGGTATGGCTTGAAGCGTTCGCCGAACGTGGCCATGTGTTGCGAAGCCAGCAGCGTTGTCGGCACGAGCACCGCAGTTTGTTTACCGTCTTGCACGCACTTGAATGCGGCACGAATCGCAACCTCGGTTTTGCCGAAGCCCACATCGCCACAGATGAGGCGATCCATCGGGCTGGCACCTTCCATGTCTTGTTTTACGGCGACGATCGCATCGAATTGATCGGGCGTCTCGACAAACGGAAACCCAGCCTCCATCTCGACTTGCCAGGGTGAGTCGGGGCTGAACGCATGCCCGGGCGTGTGCAGTCGTCGCTGGTACAACACGACGAGTTCCTGGGCGATGACACGCAGGTCGTTGCGCACCCGCTGTTTGATGCGTGCAAAGTCAGCACCACCCATTTTGTTGAGTGGTGGTGCGTCGCCGCCGACATATTGCCGCACGAAGTCGATCTGATCGCTGAGCACGAACAGGTTTCCGTCGGCATAACGCAACTGCAGGAAGTCGCGTTCGACCCCGTCGAGTTTGCGTCGCGCCATTCCTTCGAACACGCCGATGCCGTGTACGTCGTGCACGATGTGGTCGCCAGCCTTGAGGTCTTCGAACATCGTTGTTGCGCCACGACGCCGGGCACGACGCCGGCGCGTGAGACGACGACCGGAGATTTCTGCCTCGGTTGCCACCATGAGCGAGATTGTCGGTAGAACGAAGCCCTCGTGCAGCGACTGCACGACGACGGTGACCACATTTGTGGTGAACGCTGATGCCGGCACCGCACCGACCGCAGCGAACACCGCAGGGATGCCGTTCGATGCCAGTTCGTGGCGTACCCGCATCGCCGACTCGTTGCTGTCGTAGGCGAGCACGATTCGATAATTGATTGCCAACAAATCGCGCAGACGTTCAGCCAAACGCTCGCTCGTGTTGGCTGGCGAGCCCCAGCGACTGACGACCACATTGATGGCACCGTCAGCTGGCTCACCCAGACCGGGCGATGTCACCGAAAGCACGAGTGGGGTAGCGGTGCGCGACAACAGCGTGTCGACATCCACGTGCAGACGCGGCATGTTTTCGCCGATCTCAAATGACCACGTGGAAGCGAGTGCCGCAGCCACCGCCCGCTCCTCTTTTTCTAGTTCGCGGACCCGTGAACGCAGGTATGCCGGGTCGCACACCACGAGCCCCGCGCGTTCAGGCAACACATCAAGCAGCGTCGTCTCGTCGTCGACGAGCCAAGCCAACCAGTTCTCCATGCCTTCGAACCCGCTGCGTTGTGCGATGCGTTCCCACTGTTCGCGACCCCACGGCTCGTGTGCGCTCAGATGTTCGGCACGCGCTGCGATCTGGTCATCAATCATCAACTCGCGCGCGGGATACAACACCACTTCGTCGAGTTCGCCCGTACTGAGTTGATTGTTCACCGAAAACGTGCTGATGCGCTCGACTTCGTCGCCCCACAACTCCACACGTACGGGTACATCGGCGGTGGCATCAAAGACGTCGAAGATTGAACCACGTTGGGCAAATTCGCCACGATGCTCGGCGAGTTGCTCGCGCATGTAGCCCCACTCCACGAGTGTGAGGGCAATCGCGTCGAGGTCGAGTGACGCACCGCGACGAATCACGATCGGCTCAAACGCAAGTGCTGACGGGCTCAAGCGTTGTAGCAGCGCACGAATTGGGGCAACGATAATTTGGGGCGCGGCGCCACTGCGGATCTGCGACACGAGTCGCATGCGTTCGCCCATCGTTTCAATTCCGGGGCTCACGCGCTCGAACGGCAGTGTCTCCCAGGCGGGGAAATAGGCGATCGAAGCATCGCTGTATGCCTCGAGGTCTTCGAACAAGATGCGTGCCTGCGAGCCGGTGGGTACGGCCACGACCAGGGTGTCGTTGGGTCGCGTGCGCGCCAAGGCGGCCAGCAACAGCGGTCGTGCATTTTCGGCCCACGCGACCACCGACCCATTCGGCACACCGATGCCCAATGTGCGACCGTGGCTGGCGGCAGTTTCGGCGAGGACGGCCAGCGACACGCTGTCAATGGCGATCATGTCGGGTGCCGTTCAGTCGGCATTGGTCTGCTGCATGGCCGTATCGGCGCCATGCTTCAGAATCAGCTCGGTGGCTTCGGTGGCACGCTGCACCGCGATGTCCAGAAGTTGGCGTTCAGCAGTCGGAATTCGACCGAGCACGTGCTCGCCACCCTGCTCTTTGCTCGGTGGTTTTCCAACGCCGATGCGCACGCGCACGAAATCTTGCGACTTCAGGTGTTGGGTGATGGAACGCAGACCGTTGTGGCCTGCCAGACCGCCGCCAACTTTCACCCGCACGACGCCTGGGGCGAGGTCAAGTTCGTCGTGCACGATGACGACGCGATGGATTTCGCCGATTCCGTAGCGTCGCGCGATCGGGCCGACGGATTGTCCGGAGTTGTTCACGAACGTCATTGGTTTGGTGAGCAGATAGTGCAGGAAATCGGTGTGTACTTCAGCCAACAGGCATTTGTCGCGTGAAGCCTTGAGTGACACCGACGCACGACGTGCCAGTTCGTCGATGACCTCGAAGCCGACGTTGTGTCGGCTGCCCTCGTATTCGCGTCCAGGGTTGCCGACACCGACGATCAACGCAGAAAATGGAGTGCCTCGTCGCTCTGCGCGCGACGAGCGACCGAACAGCGCCATCGCGGACTACCGCACCGCGATTTACTTAGTGGGCTTGCCACCTGCAGCAGGCTTGCCACCTGCAGCAGGCTTGCCGCCATCGCCATCGGCTGGGGCGCCATCGGCGGCACCTTCGGCGGGCGCTGCACCATCGGCAACTTCACCCTCGACGGGTGCGGCAACCACGGCAACTTCTTCGATCTTGGTGGTGACGACGGTGACGACCACGAACTCGGGGTCACCAACGATGGAGACACCCGCCGGCATTTGCAGATCGCCGAGACGTACGACGCTGTCCATCGTCATGTTGGTGACATCCACGATGATTTCGTTCGGAATATTCGCGGCAGTGGCACGCACATCGACGGAGTTGACGACCGGGTCGACGAGACCACCGTCGGCAAGCACCGCTTTGGCAATTCCTTTGACGTGCAGCGGCACATGCACGGTGATGAGTTCGGTGAGGCTGATCTGCAGGAAGTCGATGTGTCGCACGATTCGCTTCACGGGGTCGCGCTGCACTTCTTTGACGATGGCGGGATACGTTTCGTTGCCAACGTGGAGTTCGAGCACGGTGTTGAGACCAGCGGGGCCAGAAAGTGCGACACGCAGGTCTTTGCGATCGACGGTGACGGCGGTTGGTGTCATGCCATGTCCATAGACGACGGCAGGAATCTGGTCTTGGGAGAGAAGACGACGGGAAGCGGCGCTCCCGAGCGCTCGGCCGAGGCTGGTTTTTAGGGCTGTAGACATTGCAACAGTCTAAGGGCGAGGTTGCTGGCCTTGTTAGGCGAGGTTTTCGCCGCCGAACAGCTCGCTCACGCTGGTTTCTTCGAACACGGCCGCCAACGCATCGGCGATGATCTTGGCCACCGACAGCACCTCGATGCGGTCGATGCGCTTTTCTTTTGCCAAGGGAATGGTGTTGGTGAGCACCACGCGGCTGATCGACGATTTTTTCAGTCGTTCAATCGCCGGATCAGAGAGCACGCCGTGGGTGGCCATGGCCCACACCTCTTTGGCGCCACGTGCCAAGAGCAATTCGGCCGCCGACGTGATGGTGCCGGCGGTGTCGATCATGTCGTCGGTGAGCACACACAAACGACCCTCAACGTCACCGATGACTTCCTTGGCGCTGGACACATTGATCGAATTTTTCTCACGTCGCTTGTACACGAAGGCGACATCGGCATTCATGTCGGCGAGATGCTGGGCAAAGCGTTCAGCAACCTTCACCCGGCCCGTATCGGGCGACACGATGACCACGCCTTCGCGGGCGTTGTCACGCAGATATTTTTCAAGCACGGGCATGGCCGTGAGGTGGTCGACAGGGCCATCAAAGAAACCCTGAATCTGACCGCTGTGCAAGTCGACCGACACCATCCGCTTCGACCCGGCCGCCTTGAACATGTCGGCAACCACGCGGGCCGTAATCGGCTCACGGCCCGCAGCCTTGCGGTCTTGGCGCGCGTAACCGTAGAACGGGCACACCGCGGTGACACGCTTTGCCGACGCGCGGTATGCGGCATCGATCATGATGAGCTGCTCCATGATTGCGTCGTTGATGCTGTGGCCGTTATGACCGAAGTGCGATTGCATGATGAACACGTCACCACCACGGATGCTTTCACCGAAGCGCGGACGAATTTCGCCGTTGGCAAATTGAACGACATCGGCCTCACCGAGCGAGATGTTGAGGTGACTCGCTACTTCACGGGCGAGTTCTGGGTGAGCGCGACCGCTGTAGAGCACCATCCGCTTGGTGGTGACTTTGTCGATCGATTTGTTCACTTTGAGCAAGCATAGAACGCGGGGCAGCGGGCAGCCGATTTGACAACCGCACAGACGGGTTAGCCGCCAGCCCTGCTGTGTGGTTCCGGGGAGAGGATTCGAACCCCTATATGCGGGACCAAAACCCGCTGTCCTGCCGTTGAACGACCCCGGAGAGAACCCGACGCGCAGTTGCGCCGTTCTTCAGGGTAGCGTCTTGGTTCGCATGGGATCACTCGTCAAGCGTCGCCGCAAGCGGATGCGCAAAAAGAAGCACAAGAAGATGCTTCGTCGCACTCGCCACCAACGCAACAGCAAGTAACTTCACCGACCGCCCGCGTCAGCGGCTGCGTGTGACAATTACCGCCGCATCGGCCAGTGCATGAGCAATTTCAAATTGCCCCCGCAAAAACCACGTGGCGCCACTGCCTGCCAGCGTCGGTGTGACCCCGGCTGCCTCTCGAATGCGATCACGCCACGTCGCCAGTCGCGGCTCGACCATCACTGCTGCTGACTCAAGGTCGTTCATGTCGCCGCGTTGGGCGTGAGCTGATAATTCATCCCACGCCCGATACACCGCCGGGGTCGGCACCTGCAATGGGGGAATGACGAGTGTGATGTCGATTGGTTCATCGCTGCGTTCATCAGCGGTGAGCGGCTCAACGATTTCCCCGATGCCCCGCACGCGGGCGCGACCACCAACCATGCAAAAAGGAATGTCGGCACCCAAACGCGATGCCGCAACCAAGTCGGTGAAACCGGCCCAGCGCAAGACGGCCGCTGCGTCTGATGAACCGCCACCCAGTCCACCGCCACTGGGCACCTGTTTGTCGATCAGAACACCAGCGGTGCGATTGACCAAATGCAACGCCTGCGCAACCAGGTTGTCGTCCGTCGTCGGCACGCCGGCAGCGAAGGGCCCGTGCACCGTGATGCCATTGCCCTTCGGATCAATCTGCAGGGTGTCGCAGAGTGCGAGGCTCACCATGTCGGCGTCGATCAAATGAAAGCCGTCGTTGCGCACACCGACCACACGCAGCGACAGCGTGAGTTTGGCTGGTGCTTCGACGCGTGTCATGCGGATGCTCGTGTCATGCGGATGCCCGGTGGCGGGCGTTGACGGCCAGCGTGAGTCGCGACCAGTCGTCAATTTCCAATTGCTCGGCGCGTGCCTGTGGGTCGACCTTGGCGGCCACAAAGTCGTCGTTGATCACGACGCCATCGAGTGCACGTCGCAACATTTTTCGTCGCGTCGCAAACCCCTGCCGAACGAGCGCGAACATGTCGGCAAACGGGGCAGTCACCGCTGGTTGGTCGCGACGTGTGATCTCGACGAGCGACGATGAAACACGTGGTCGAGGCAGGAACACTGCCGACGACACTTCGCCAACCATGCGCGCGGTGGCCCAGTAACCAACCTTCACGCTCACGGCGCCAAAGGCATCACTGCCGGGGCGCGCCACGAGTCGTTGGGCAACTTCCCTTTGCACCATCACCAACAAACGTTGCACCTGTGCAACCTGGTCGAGCAAGTCGGCAACCAGTGGCGTGGCCACGTTGTACGGAAGATTGGCAACCACCGTCCAGCGTGGTGCGTCGGCCAGCAAGGTGTTCCAGTCGAGACGCATCGCGTCATCGTGCACCACTTTTACGTTGGCGAGCGCAACCACATTTTCACGCAACACTTCGACGAGCCCCGAATCGATCTCGACGGCGACAACCTGGGCGCCGGTTTCGGCAAGTGCCATGGTGAGTGCACCGAGACCCGCGCCAATTTCTACGACATGATCCCCGGGGGCCACGCGGGCCAAGGCGGCGATTCGACGAACGGTTTCGGGTTCAACGACGAAGTTCTGTCCGAACGCGCGTCGTGGCGCCAAGCCGTGGCGGGCGAGCAATTCCGAGGTTTGCGAACGGGTGAGTGTCACCAGGTGATGGAAACAGGAATCGGCGCGTTGACCAGATCAGAGAGTTCGACGAACAGTTGCGTGTGCAACACGATGGTCACGTTGGCGGGGGTGGACGGCATCATCACATTCGAGCACGCAATCGAGCGCCCATTGTTCAGGTTTTTGATCACCAGCGCCACACCGTAGGGCGCTTCCGGGCAGTTGCAGACGGTGACTGGAGCCCCATTGAAACTGCTGAAGCTCGCCGGCCCGGTGAGGCGTACTGCGTCGTCACTCGGGTACGAGATCGGCGCGGTGCCGGTGGGCGTCGCACCAGTCGGCCCGGACAGGATGATCGGCGCAGGTGGGTCGCTTGACTCAGAACTGCTTGCCGCGACGTCGACACCAGCCACGGCCACCGTGGCGACATCGGTTTGGGATTCCCCGCCTGTGAAGAAGATGACGGTCGGTACGACCACAACGGTGAGCAGCCCGACGAGGGTCAGGCGACGGCGTTCAGGAGCAGTAAGAAACACATTTTTACGCTACCGAGCGATACCAGGGAACGCCCGATGTGCATTAGCCACGGTGCTCTGCGCGATATCCGCCACGTTCTCACCGCGCGTCTCAGCCAAACATTCACCGATGTACCGCACGTGGGCGGGTTCATTTTCTTTTCCGCGATGCGGCACTGGTGTGAGCCACGGTGCATCAGTTTCGGTGAGCAGTTTGTCGGTCGGGCAGAATTTTGCTGCACGACGAATATCGTCGGCTTTGTTGAACGTAACGATGCCAGAAAATGACAACCACGCACCGCGTTGCACGGCTTGTCGCGCCTCGGCTTCGTCGCCCGTAAAGCAATGAAATACCACGCGCTCGGGCAGGCCCTCACCGTCGAGCACGTCAAAGGTGTCAGCCCACGCATTGCGGCTGTGAATGACGAGCGTCAGATCGAGTTGCTTGGCGAGCGCAATCTGCTGGGCGAAGGCCGTTCGTTGCACGGTGCGGTCGGAGTGGTCGTAGTAAAAGTCAAGACCGCATTCGCCGATCGCCACGATTTTTTGAGCGGCAAGTTGCGCGGCAGTCAACCCATCCACGAAGGGCAGCACGGTGTCGACACCCAACTTGGCATCATGCGGGTGCAAGCCAACCGTCGCCCACACGTTGTCGTGGCGGCCGGCGATGGCGAGCGCTTGCTGGGTGGTGTTGGCATCGGTGCCGATCACGATCACCTTGGTTACGTCGTGGGCGGTGGCGTTGGCGATGGACGCATCGGCACCACCCGGTGTGCGCTCGTCATACACATGACAGTGCGTGTCGACCCACTGCACAGTATTTCCTGCTCAGATTTTTTTGCGGGGGAAGAGTGGCTCACCTTTTTCTACAACCGATCCGCCGGGGTACAAACCCCATTGGGTATCGATACCGACCCGACACTCATCGATGCGCCCCGCCAGGCCGATGCGACGCCAAATTTCTTGGGATGTCGTGGGCAGGGCAGGGTTGGCCAAGATCACCACGATGCGCAGCGCTTCGAGCGCGTCGCCCATCACGGCATCGACGCCGGTGCCAGGTTCCATCTTCCAAGGCTCGTGTTGCTCAAGATGGGCATTGGTGGCGCGAATCAAGTTCCATGTTGCTTCAAGTGCACGACTTGGCTGCGCGCCGCGCCATGCTGCATCTGCATCGCGCACCACATCAGCAGCCACTTGGGCTAGCGGCGAATCAGGTCGCGGCGCCGGCCCGTGCCCGCCACATTTTTTTTCGACCACGGTTGCCACACGAGCGGCCAAGTTGCCGAGGTTGTTGGCCAAGTCGGAGTTGTAGCGCGCCACCAGACCTTCATACGAAAAATCGCCGTCGTTGCCATAGACCGTGTCGGCCAATAAGTAATAGCGGAAGCCGTCAACACCGAACTCGTCAATGAGCTCGAGCGGGCTCACCACGTTGCCCGTGGTCTTCGACATCTTCTCGCCACCGACCATCAAAAACCCGCCGACCGCCCAGCCTTTGGGTGGTTCGATGCCTGCCGACATGAGCATCGCCGGCCAATACACGCAGTGAAATCGAATGATGTCTTTGCCGATGAAGTGCCAGTCCACCGGCCACCGCTCGGCGAATTGCTGGTCGTTGGTGCCGTAGCCGTGGGCGGTGATGTAGTTGGCGAGTGCATCAAACCACACGTAGGTGACGTGCTGGTCGTCCCACGGCAGGGGAATGCCCCATTTAAGGGTCTTGCGACTCACCGAAAAGTCGTTGAGCCCGCCCTTGATGAACCCAATTACTTCGTTGCGGCGAAAGTTGGGTGAGATTGCATCGGGGTGTTTGTCGTACCACTCGAGTAAGCGCTGTTCGAATCGCGACAAACGAAAGAAATAGTTTTCTTCTTCGACGTAAGCAGCCTTGGTTTTGTGAATTGGGCAATTGCCGTCGACGAGTTCTTCTTCGACGTAGTAGGCCTCACACGCCACGCAGTAGTGACCGCGGTAAACATCAACTTCGATGTCGCCCGCGTCATAACAGGCCTGCAGCAACTTGAGCACGCCACGTTTGTGGCGGTCTTCGGTGGTGCGGATGAAGTCTTCGTATTTCACGTCGAGCTGCTTCCAGGCATCGGCATACAGCGGGGCGATTTCGTCGACAAACGCGCGGGGCGTCTTACCGGCAGCGTCGGCGTATTGCTGCACTTTGAGCCCGTGTTCGTCGGTGCCGGTCAGCAGATGCACGTCGTCGCCACACAACCGGTGCCAGCGACATACGGCGTCGGTCACGATGGTGGTGTAGGCGTGGCCAAGGTGCGGCTTGGCCGTCACGTAATAAATCGGGGTCGTCGCCGAGAACTTTGGCACCACTCCAACCTACGCTCCACCAGCCGTCTTTGAGATTTTTGTGCTGTCGCGTTGTCGATTCAGCCCAAGCTGAGGGTGAGTTCGTACACGTGACGCTTGGACACGCCAAAACGTGCCGACACCCGTGAGGCTGCGTCTTTGCGCGTGACACCTGCAGCAATTTCGGCACGCAGCGCGGCGATGATGTCGTCATCGGTCGGCGGGGCAGCGGGTGCAGCACCATCGAGCACCAACACGAATTCGCCGCGGGGCTCGCCGTCGGCGTGGCGTTTTACGGCGTCGCGCAAGGTGCCGCGCCACACGTCTTCATGAATCTTGGTGAGTTCGGCGGCAATCGCGATGCGTCGTTGTGATCCGCACATCAGTTCCAGGTCGGCAAGCGTCTTGTGGAGCCGATGCGGTGCTTCGTACAGCACGGTCGTGCGGGTTTCAACGGCGACCATCTCCAGCCGTACTTTGCGTTCCACACCGGTGCGCGGCAAAAAACCCTCAAAAACAAACCGCCCGGCTGGCAAACCGCTCAGTGTGACCGCCATGATCGCCGCCGACGGCCCGGGCGTGGCACTCACCACACCGCCGGCGTCAACGACGGCACGCACGATGCGCTCACCGGGGTCGCTGATGCCGGGGCTCCCTGCATCGGTGATGAGAGCGACAACCTTGCCCTCGGCAACCAATGCCACGATCTTTTCACGCGAGTCGTGTTCGGTGTGCTCGTTGACGATGAGCAATGGTTTGTCGCTCACGCCGATGTGCTGCAGCAACTTGCTCGAGTGCCGTGTGTCTTCACAACAAATCACATCGGCTTCGCGTAGTGCCTCGATGGCCCGTGCCGTGATGTCAGACAAATTGCCGATGGGCGTGGCCACGAGCACGAGCTTGCCGGTCATGCGCGTTGCCGTGTTGACGGTGCGTCGCTCGTGCGACGCACTTCCACGGTGTGGCCAACCTGCAGGCCCCAGCGTTCGAACGAACCGGCCTTGGCCTCCACCACGGTGTGCGCCGCTGGCACGGGTAGCGGCAATCGCCTGGGGGCCAGACGGTGCATTTTCACCACTCGTGACTCGTCGTTCAAGTACGCCACGTCGAGCGCACTTCGACATCCGAACGTGTGCACCCATTTGCACTTCGGGAGCACCAGAGCAAATTGCGGGTCGGGTTCACCAATCAGGCCGCGTCGGCGATCACGGCGCGATTCGGCAACGGTGGCGCTGGCCAACACTCGACCTTGCGCCACGAGCCACGCATTGGTCGGCGTCATACGTTGAATCGAATCTCCGTTACATCGCCGTCGGCAACTTCGTAGTCCTTGCCTTCAACGCGCAACTTACCCACATCGCGGGCCTTCGACCACGAGCCGAGGGCCAGCAACTCATCACAATGAATCATGTCGGCGCGAATGAAACCACGTTGCAGATCGGTATGAATTTTTCCGGCACACTCGGGCGCCTTGGCACCGGCGTTGAACGTCCACGCACGCGACTCTTTGTCGCCCGTGGTAAAAAATGTGCGCAAACCAAGTAGGTGATAGGCCGAGCGCACGAGGCGGGGTAGCGCACCTTCGCCCAAACCGAGCGCTTCAAGCATGTCGATGCGATCCTGACCCGTGAGTTGTGCCGCTTCGGCTTCGATCTGCACGCTCATGCCAAGCACTTCGACCTCATTTTCACTGGCCGACCCCGGTGGTGCCAATTCGGCTGCCACCCGCGCGACTTGGGCGGGAATCGTGTCGAGTGCATCTTCGGACACATTCACGACCGCCAGCACGCGGCGTGTGGTGAGCAGAAAGTGCGGCGCCAACAATTCGCGATCGGATTCCTTGATGCCCGCGCGATACAGCGGACGCCCCTCGGCCAGCAACACCTGCGCCCGTTCGAGTGCGCCGAGCTCGTCAAGAACCGAGTTGTCCATTCGTGCAGCCCTCTTCATTTTGCTGAGTTTGGTTTCGACACTCTCCAAGTCGGCAAGCGCCAGTTCGAGTTCAACGACACGCAGGTGCTCAAGCGGGTCACTCGGGCCAGGTACGTCGTCATCCTGAAAGGCTCGTAGCACGAACACGATCGCGTCCACTTCACGAATGTTCGCCAGAAACTTGTTGCCGAGACCTTCGCCTTTGCTCGCACCTTCGACAAGCCCGCCAATATCGACCACCTCGATGGTGGCGTTGACCACTTTCTTGCTTTTCGACATTGCAGCCAGGGCATCGAGTCGCGGGTCGAGCACCTTGGCCATGCCAATGTTCGGATCTTTCGTGGCAAACGGATACGGCGCAGCCAGAGCGTTTGAGCCGGTCAGAGCGTTGTATAACGACGACTTACCAGCGTTGGGTAACCCGACGAGTCCGAAGCGCTCCATACAACGCAACGACGCTACGCCCAGTGCGCCGTAGGCCACACCTCCCAGGCCGTGGTTCTGGGTTGCCGAATTAGTACTATCTGCGTAGGAGAAATTACCCCATGACCAGCTTCGATCTCGACCTCTCTAAATACTCGTTGGGGTGGAGCGACGAGGTGGAGTATGCCTTTGCTCCAGAAAAGGGTCTCAACGACCGCGTCGTCGAGCAAATCTCCTGGTGGAAGGGCGAACCCGAGTGGATGCGCAAGATGCGTCTGCGTTCGCTGACCACCTTCGACAAAAAGCCGATGGCCGAGTGGTTCGCCGTCAACATGCCCGAACTAGATTTCCAGGATATTTTTTATTATCTGAAGCCCGCCACCGAACAGGTGAGCGAGTGGGAAGACCTGCCCGAGCAAATGCGTAACACCTACGAAAAACTCGGCATCCCCGAAGCCGAGCGCAAGTACCTGGCCGGTGTCACCGCGCAGTATGAAAGCGAAGTGGTGTTCCACCGCAACCGCGAAGATCTCGAGAAGCTCGGCATCTTGTTCTGCGACATGGACACCGCCTTGCGTGAGTATCCCGACTTGGTCAAGCAATACTTCGGCAGTGTCATCACGCCGGGTGATAACAAGTTCTCGGCGCTCAACACCGCGGTGTGGTCGGGTGGCTCGTTCATCTATGTGCCACCTGGCGTGGAATGCGATATGCCGCTGCAGGCGTACTTCCGTATCAACTCAGAAAACGCCGGTCAGTTCGAGCGCACGCTCATTATCGCCGACGAAGGCTCGAAGGTGCACTACATCGAAGGTTGCTCGGCGCCGGTGTACACCAACAATTCGCTGCACTCTGCCGTGGTTGAAATCATCGTCAAGCCGAGTGCCCACGTCACCTACACCACGATTCAGAACTGGTCGCCCAACGTGTACAACTTGGTCACCAAGCGCGCCCGTGTCGAAGCCGAAGGCCACATGGAGTGGATCGATGGCAACATCGGCTCGAAGCTCACGATGAAGTACCCGAGCGTGTACCTCGTTGGCCCCAAAGCCACGGGTGAAGTGTTGTCGGTTGCCTATGCAGGTGCCGGCCAGCACCAAGACGCTGGCGCCAAGATGGTGCACGCTGCACCAGAGACCACGTCAAAAATCGTTTCCAAGTCGATCAGCAAAGACGGTGGCATCACCGCCTATCGCGGTTTAGTGCGAGTCGAAGAGGGCGCCACGGGCTGCAAGAGCCATGTGCAGTGCGACGCGCTCATTCTTGACGAAAACAGCGAAAGTCGCACTTTCCCGTATATGGAAGTCGGCGAGCGCGATGCCCAAATCGGCCACGAAGCCACGGTGTCAAAGATTGCCGACGAACAATTGTTTTATCTCACCAGTCGCGGTCTCACACCCGAGCAGGCCATGGGCATGGTGGTCAACGGTTTCATCGAGCCCGTCACGCGCACGCTGCCGATGGAATATGCAGTCGAGTGGAGCCGTTTAATTGAACTGCAAATGGAAGGTTCGGTGGGCTGAACCCTCTGCAGCCCAGCCGAACTACCGTTTCATTTGCCATGTCAATGCGTAACGATTGCCGCCACTTCGAAAGCCGCACCTACAACACCGGCGACACCGTTCGGCGCTGCAAATTGGACCTCGCACCCGAAGCACCCTGGCGCTGTCCGACGGATTGCCCCAAGTTTGACCGGCGTTCGATGGACGTGGGTTGGACGCACGGCACACTGGTGACCGGTTCGGCACCCGCGCAGCCAACGAGCCTTGATGACGGTTCGGCTGCAGCGATTTTGAGTGAAGCCGAATCAATCATCAACGCCATTGCCTCGGATGTGGTGAGCGACCTAGAGCGCGGTAAGCCGAAGAGATCGAAACGCAACAAGAAGCGAAAGAAGTAAACGAATGTCGTCGCTTGCTGGACTCACCTTGCCCACTGTTGGCGCAGAACTGTGGCGCTACAGCCGCATCGGCGAACTTGACCTCGGTTCGTATGCAATTGGTTCGGTCGACACCACCATTACCGGTGCCGTGGGTGCTCTAGGCAACGACTCGCACATTGCCCTTGCAGATATTTCGAGCGAAGCCCCCGACGTGTTTGAAAGCCTGCACGAGTCGAACGCAAACGTGGTTCGAGTCAGCACCCAACGCGGGCAGACGGTCAGCGAGCCCATCCTGCTCACGCACACCGTGAGTGCAGATGGCATCGTGTGCTTTCCTTCGCTCGAGATTGACGCGGCCGAAAACAGTGAAGTGGTCGTGGTTGAGCGATTCGTTTCGAGCGATTCGTGTCGCTCGCTGGTGGTGCCAATGGTGAAAATTCGCGCGGCGCAATCGGCGCGGGTCACCTACGTGGCGATCAACGAATTGGGTCGCAACACCTGGCTGATCGGGTATCAGCGGGCGAGTGCCGACCGCGATGCCACGGTTTCAGCATCCACAGTGGCCCTGGGTGGGGATTATTCACGGGTGCGCGCCGGCGTGCGCTTGGCGGGCAAGGGTGCATCTGCCAAGCAAGTGGCGTTGTATTTTGCCGACGGCAATCAGATGCACGACTTTCGCACGTTGCAAGACCACGCCGCACCGCGCACGCACAGCGACCTGCTCTTCAAAGGTGCGGTGCGCGATACTGCCAAGAGCGTGTACACCGGGCTCATCAAAATTCGGGAGAACGCCGACAAGTCAGAGGCGTTTCAGACCAACCGCAGCCTGACCTTGTCGAGTGGTGCGTGGGCCGAGAGCGTGCCGAACCTAGAAATTGAAACCAACGATGTGAAGTGCAGCCACGCCAGCACAGTTGGGCCGATCGACGACGACCAGCGTTTCTATTTGGAGAGCCGTGGCATTCGCCCCGAAATCGCCGAACGCCTCGTGGTGTTCGGGTTCTTTGCCGATGTCATCGACCGTTTGCCCGCAGCAGCCCAGCCCGACGCCTTGCGCGACAAAGTTGGCGTCAAATTGCTCGGTGTCGACTTCGTACCCACCAAAATTGGGGCCAACCGATGACGACGCAACCCAAGGCGATGCAACGCATTTGTGCGCTCAGCGAACTAGTCGACGGTGCTGCTGCAAAGTTCGAGGTTGGCCGCCATGTGGTTGCAGTGGTGCGCATCGATGACCAGGTGTATGCCATCGGCAACCGATGTACCCATGCCGAGGTGTCGTTGGCTGACGGCGATGTCAACTGCGACACCAAAGAACTCGAATGTGTGCGTCATGGCAGTGCGTTCAACCTCGAAACAGGTCGGCCTCGCACGCTGCCGGCCACCCAACCCGTGCCGGTGTTCGTGGCCGAGGTGCGTGGCGACGATGTGTTTGTCTCCAGCGAACCCACCAAGGCCGCATCGTGACCCCACCGCAGACCAACGACGCGCAATACACGCTCGAGATTCACGATCTGCAAGCCAACGCTGGCAGCACGCAGATTTTGAACGGCATCAACCTCACCGTTCGCTCTGGTGAAGTGCATGCGGTGATGGGCCCGAACGGGGCCGGCAAATCCACATTGTCGGCAGTCATCATGGGCAAGCCCGGCTACACGGTCACCAAGGGCAGCATCATGTTGAATGGCAGCGACATCGTGGCGATGCCCACCTGGCAGCGCGCCCTTGCCGGTTTGCACCTCGTGATGCAGTACCCAACCGAAATCCCCGGGGTGGGAATCGACGAGTTGCTCAGCGAAGCACTCACCGAACGGGGGATTGACCCCGCCAAACTCACCGCGCGTATCGCTGGCGAAGCCACTCGTATCGGTCTCGACGAGGCACTTATTCATCGGGCGGTCAACGTCGACTTTTCGGGTGGTGAAAAAAAGCGCAACGAAACGCTGCAACTCGCCGTGCTCGAGCCGCGCATCGTGGTGCTCGACGAACTTGACTCGGGCTTGGATATCGATGCGCTGCACGACTGTGCGCGGCGCGTTGAAGACCTCACCAACGAACGCAACCTCGGCGTGCTGGTGATTACGCACTACAGCCGTATCTTTGCCGACTTGAAACCCAACTTCGTGCACATCTTGGCCAAGGGTCGCATCGTGGCGAGTGGTGGGCCAGAGTTGGCCGATCAACTCGAGCGTGACGGCTACGAGGCGTTCAACCCGTAAAGAGGGAAGTGGGTACAAACGAAAGGGGCGGCCCTTGCGGACCGCCCCCGTCGTTACGACGTAAATTGCTGGTTACTTCGTGAAGCCGACCGTCGTCCAATCAAGGGACGTAAAGCCGAATGCACCGAAGTTGGCAACATTCTTTGGAACACCGACCACGTTGTTGCGTTGGAACAACGTGATGGAGTGCACCGCTTGGTATTGCAATGCGTCGGCTTCATTCGCCAGCGCGCAGCGCTTCTTCGGGTCGAGGATGCTGTTTGCTTTTGCAAACAGAGCATCAACTTCGGCCGAGCCGATGTTGCCGAAGTTTTGTGCTGTGCCCAATTTATGAAGGTTGCTCACCGAAGAGATGGGGAAGTTGTTTCCCGACCATGCGAAGAGCGTCATTTCAAACTGGCCACCAGTGACTTGCTTCAAGGTGAAGTAGTCGGCAGACGGAATCAGGGTTGGAACCAGCTCGATGCCGGCTTCCTTGGCCTGGGCCGAGGCCAACAGCACGGTGTCACGACGGTTGTCGTTGTTGCTCGGGTATTTGAGCGTCACGGAGAGGCGTTTGCCACCCTTGGCGTAAATACCGTCAGCACCTTTGCTCCAGCCGGCACTCGTGAGCAGCGCTTGAGCCGCCGCAATGTCGCGCTTGCCGAGTTTTCCGGTGTTGTCCTGGTTACAGGCAACTCCATCAAGGAACACGTGGTTGTTGTTTGGCTTGACCTTCGGGTCAACGACACCTTGAATTGCCGTGGCGATTGCCTGGCGGTCAATTGAAAGCATGATGGCCTGACGAACCTTCACATCCCCGGTGATGTCTTGGAAGAGACCGAAGGTGAAGTGTTCGTGTGTCGGCGCCTTGGCAACACGCACGGAGAGTTTTGCATTCTCGCGAGCCTGCTTCAGGGCGTTGATGTCGTTACCGATGTCCATGTAGTCGATCTCACCGTTGAGCAACGCAGCAATTTGCGCAGCCTGGGCGAGAGCCTTGAAGACGATCTTGTCAAGTACGGGCTTGGGGCCCCACCACTTTGGATCGCGCTCGACGGTAATCAAACGGCCGACCTTGTCAACGAAGGTCGAAGCGCCCTTACCGGACGAAGGCTTGAACGGCCCTGAAGTCACGGTTGGACCGTTCTTCCATCCATCGTTGAAAGACGCAGCATCCTTGGTGAGTGACGCCGGCTTCAGACCACTAAAGAGTGGCTGCCAGTCGGCGTAGATCTCTTTGAAGGTGACGACGATTTCGTTGTCATCCTTACCCTTCTTGACCGACTCGATTTTTTCATAGCCGACCGACGAAGTGATTTTGAACGACTTGTCTTCACCCTTCTGCACGTTCCACATGCCGACGAAATCGGCGAGGCCAATCTTCTTGCCGTCAGACCACTTGGCCTTCGGGTTGAGATTGAAAGTGACGACCTGCTTGCCATTGACGCGGCTCGCTTTTACGCTTGTTGCGTAGTTGGTGTCAACTTGGATCTTTGCGTCCTTATCGAAATAAATGAAGGATGGGAGCATGGTGCCCATCACCTGGCTGCAGTTGAGGAGGTTTCCTTCAATTGCGCTGGTGTTGAAGTTCGGGCAGATGTCCACCTGCACGAAGCGGAAGGTGCCGCCTTGCTTGAGTTTGTCGATGGACCGCTCGTTGATTTGACGAGCGTCCCCTTCTTTGGCGCTGACCTGATTGCCCAAGCCGAGCGGTGCGACGAGGGCCAAGGCAAATGCCATGACCGTCATCTTTTTCAGTGTGTTCACTTTCACGTGCTCCCCTTTGTTTGTTTTGATGGGCGAAACAATCGGGAGTCTTGGGGACACCAAGGACGCCCTCTCATTCGCTGTAGTTAGGCTAAGTGCTAAATCGTCTGTTGTCCACCCCTTGTCCACCTCTTGTTTGACCGTTTTTTGACCCTTGTTTACCTGCGTGTGGCGGGCGCTCAAAACCTGACTATCGTGTGAACGCCTAGCAAACAGGCAGTGAGGGCGGAAACAGGAACAACGAGTGCTTGGCTTCATCATTAAACGCCTCATCAACACCCTTGTCATGGTGATCATCGCCTCGACGGCCGGGTATTTCTTGGCGTCGTCCGCCCTCAACCCGCGCGGCAACTACGAGGCAGCCAACCCGCCGATTCTCAAAGAGTCAATCGATGCCGTGCTTGACCGCTCGAACGTCAATGACGAAACCCCGTTGCTTTCGCGCTACGCAACATGGTCGAGTCATGTCATTCGTGGCGACTTTGGTCTTGATCTTGATGGCAACCCGATCAACGATGAGTTTTCACGCAGGATGTGGGTGAGCCTGCGGCTGCTCGTGATTGGTTCATTCGTTGGTGCCACACTCGGGGTACTTGTCGGTGTGGTGAGTGCCGTGCGCCAGTACAAATTGTTCGACCGTGGCTTTGGGCTAGGTGCATACTTCCTTCTCTCAACACCTGTATTTCTTCTGGCGATTCTTTTGAAGTTTGGTGGGATCAAGTTCAACAATGCCATCGGCACTACATTTTTTTACACACAGGGTGAATACTCGGCAGGCTTTGAAGGCACTGATTTCGCATTCTTTATCGACCGCCTGCAACACATGATCCTGCCGACTTTGTCAATTGCGCTCGGCAGCATTGCGTTCTACTCGCGCTATCAGCGCAACTCGATGCTTGATGTGCTGTCGAGTGATCATTTGCGTACGGCACGCGCCAAAGGGTTGACAAAGCGTCAGTCATTATTTCGACACGGTCTACGTGTCGCAATTTCGCCGATGGCGACATTTTTTGCGTACGGTTTTGGTCTGTTGATTGCCGGTGCAGCATTTACCGAGACCATCTACGGATGGTTTGGAATGGGGCAATGGTTCATCGTGTCAGTCGCCAAGAACGACATCAATGCAGTCACTGCCGTAGTCACATTCACGTCAGTCCTGGTGTTGTTCTCGGGTTTTCTGGCCGACGTCATTCTTGTTGCACTCGATCCCCGTGTACGGTCACGCTGATGTCTGACGAGTTGCTCACCGCATCGGCGGGCACTGACGGCCTGGCGAGTGGTCGACTCACACGTGGGGCACTCCTGCGCCGACGTTTTTTGCGCAACAAACTTGCGGTATTCGGCTTGTGCGTCATCGCGATCATGTTTTTTATGGCCTTCGTTGGGCCATATCTTGCATCGTGGAACTACTACGAAAGTGATTTTGATAATTTGCTGACTGCGCCATCACGCGAACATTGGTTTGGCACAACACAGATCGGTATTGATGTCTTTGCTCAAACCATGCGTGGCCTGCAGAAATCGCTGATTATTGGGCTACTTGTGGCGATATTTTCCACCAGCCTGTCAGCGTTTATCGGCTCGGTGGCGGGTTATCTCGGTGGTCGTACCGACAGGTCAATCATGTGGGGTGTCGATGTTTTGCTAGTTATACCTTCACTGTTGGTGCTCGTGATTTTGTCGCGCTATTACCAGGGTAAGTCGTGGCTCTTGCTCGTGGTGGGTCTCACCATTTTCGACTGGATGATCACCTCCCGCGTGGTGCGTGGTTTGGCGATGAGTTTGCGTGAGCGAGACTTCGTTCGCGCAGCCCGTTACATGGGGGTGCCGACCCACAAAATCATCGCCCGGCACCTGCTTCCGAATATGGCGTCGATCATCATCATTGCTGCAACCTTGAATGTCGGTGGCGCGATTCTCGGTGAAACGGGTCTTTCGTATCTGGGCTTCGGTGTGCAGGCGCCCGATGTGTCGCTCGGAACGCTGATTGCCGAAGGTACGGGTGCGGCACTTACGTATCCATGGCTGTTCATGTTTGCCGGAATCTCACTCGTGCTTGCGGTGCTGTCGGTGAGCTTCATCGGCGACGGTTTGCGCGATGCGTTCGACCCTGGTTCAGCCAAGAGCAAAAAGATATGACCAAAAACTTGATCGAGATTCGTGACCTGTCGGTCACCTTCCCGAGTGAAGCCGGGACCGTTCGCGCCGTGCGCAATGTGTCGTTGGATATTCGTGCTGGCGAGGTGCTCGGCATCGTAGGCGAGTCAGGCTCCGGAAAAACCGTCATGTCACTTTCAATGATCGGGTTGGTTGCCGAGAGTGCCACCATCACGGGTTCGATCAACTACAACGGCGTCAACCTGCTTGGTCTCAACGACAATGAAATGTCGAAGTATCGCGGCAAGGACATTGCCATGGTGTTTCAAGACCCGCTGTCGGCTCTGAACCCCGTGCACACCATCGGTCGGCAAATTGCCGAGGCACTCCTTATCCACAGTGATGTTTCAAAAGAAGCGGCTTTGAAGCGTGCGGTAGAACTGCTTGAAATCGTCGGTATTCCGCGCCCCGCTGAGCGTGCGCAGTCGTATCCGCACGAATTTTCGGGTGGTATGCGTCAGCGAGTGATGATTGCGCTTGCCATCGCCAACCAACCGAAGGTGATTTTGGCTGATGAGCCGACCACGGCACTCGACGTAACGGTGCAGGCGCAGATCTTGGATGTGCTCAAAACTGCGCGCGATATGACGGGTGCTGCCGTAGTGCTCGTAACACACGACCTTGGTGTGGTGGCCGGTTTGGCCGACCGCGTCGCAATCATGTACGCAGGCAAAGTTGTCGAGCTCGGCAATGTTGACGACGTGTATGCATCGCCCGCGATGCCTTACACCATTGGTCTGCTGCGTTCGATCCCGCGTGTCGATGCAGTTGGCTCAAGTCGACTTACATCAATTGATGGTGCGCCGCCATCACCAGTGGCATTGCCCCCGGGCTGTGCATTTGCACCGCGTTGCCCGGCGGCTGCATCACAGTGTGATGACAAGATTCCCGACCTCGTGTCGCTGTCGCCCACGCGCATGATTGCGTGCACGCGACAAAGCGAAATTGCTGGGTTGCAGTCATCAGGCAAGTTGTTTGTCGAGGGTAAACAACATGTTGTGTCGCAGTCACCGAGTGATGCGGTGGCCCTCGAAGTTCGCAGCTTGAAGAAGACCTTTCCACTCATGCGAGGGTCTGTATTGCGTCGTCGCATCGGTTCGGTATACGCAGTCGACGGCGTCGACTTGCTGCTGCGCGAGGGTCGCAGTCTCGCCCTTGTCGGCGAATCGGGCTGTGGCAAGACCACGACGCTGCTCGAAATCCTGAACATGGTGGCGCCCGAGTCGGGCACCATCGCCGTGCTGGGCCGCAACGTGGCCGAACTTTCCAAAAAGCAACGGCTGGAGATGCGTAGGGACCTACAGATCGTCTTCCAAGACCCGTTTGCCTCGCTCGACCCGCGCTTGCCAATCGGTGATGCAATTGCCGAGCCACTCCAGAACTTTAAAATGCCGAAAGATGAGCAAAATCGTCGTGTCATGGAACTGCTTGAGCTCGTCGGCCTGCAGCGTGACCACGCCAGCAGATATCCCTCTGAGTTCTCCGGCGGTCAGCGTCAGCGCATCGCCATCGCGCGTGCTCTGGCACTGAATCCGAAGGTACTCGCACTCGACGAACCCGTATCGGCGCTCGACGTGAGCGTACGCGCAGGAGTGCTGAACTTGCTGGCCGAGTTGCAAGAGAAATTGAAACTGTCGTATCTGATCGTGTCACACGACTTGGCGGTGGTGCAGCATGTCGCTGATGACATTGCCGTCATGTACCTCGGTGGCATTGTGGAGTCGGGCTCGGTCGATGAGGTGTTCGCGCGGCCGCAACACCCGTACACGCAGGCGTTGCTTTCGGCTGTGCCGATTCCAGACCCAGCGGTCGAGCGAGCGCGCAAGCGCATCATCTTGCAAGGCGAGTTGCCTAGCCCAGCCAACCCGCCAAGTGGTTGCCGATTCCATACTCGCTGTCAGATTCGTGCAACATTGCCAGCCGATGTGGCAGCAAAGTGCGTGAGCGATCGCCCCGAGTTGACGTCACGAAATGGCAGCCACGTGGCGTGTCACGCACCATTGAACTGACCTACGCTCACTCGTAATGAATGACGCACCAAGCGGCTGGCAGCTCGTCGACAACTCATTGTTTCGTAGTGTTAAGTTCTCCAATTTTGCCGATGCGTTTGCATTCATGTCTCGCGTTGCGGTGATTGCCGAGCAACTGGACCATCATCCTGATTGGTCAAACAGCTGGAATGTCGTGGACATCTCTTTGCGTTCCCATGATGTGGGTGGTGTCGTCACGGAACGTGATGTCCAACTCGCCCAACGCATCAACGAAGTGCTCAAATAGAGAGCGCAATGACGGCCACAACTGCGCGTGGCGTATTCGCAAGTACCGAGAGGTTTCCCGGGCGTTGGATTTTGGTCGCGTCGTTCACGTTGCTCACGTTTTCTTCCGGGGTTGGCTTCTATGGGTTGGCGGTGTACTTGCAGGCATTCAGCCGCGAGTTGGGTTGGTCGGTGTCGTCAATTTCACTCGCCACCACGTTCTTCTTTCTCGTTGGTGGCATCTCGGGTTTGTCGATCGCCAAGTTCATCGCCAAACGCGATGTGCGAATCATGATCGTGGCTGGTGCGATTGTCGCCACGGGTTCGTTGTTTTGTATGCGATTCGTCAACGAGCGCTGGCAACTGTTTGTCGTGTACGGCACCTTTGCCCTCGGCTGGTCGGCATCGGGGGTGGGCCCCGTAACCACTGTGGTAACCCGATGGTTTCACGCCAAACGGGCGAGTGCCATTGCAATCGCAACCACCGGCCTTTCTGCTGGCGGAATTTTCATCGCACCTTTGATCAAGTGGATTCTTGACGAGCGAGGCATTCGTGATGGCTCGGCGTGGCTCGCACTCATTTGGTTCGTCGGCACCGTACCCATCACGGTGCTGTTCATGCGGCCATTCCCGCACCCCTACGGCTGGCGGCCCGACGGTGCACGGGTCGAGCCAGGCGAGCAACTAGTGGTTACGGGCACGCCGCTGGCAGAAGCGGTTCGCAGCAGGTTCTTCATCGCGGTAACCGTGGCATTCGTCTTTACGTTCGGTGCACAAGTTGGTGGCGTGCAACAACTTGTGAAGTTGATTGAAGAGCGTACCGATCGCGGCACGGCAACGTTCGCCACCGTCGTGCTCTCGCTCTTTGCAATCATCGGACGTTTTGGTGGCAGTCGTATCATCGCAAAAATTGACATGACGCGATTTACCATCGGTATTACAGCCGTCCAGGGGTTTTCACTCATCTTCGTGGCGGTCTCCGACACCCGAGTGCCCCTGCTGATCAGTGTCGCCTGCTTTGGGTTGACAATTGGTGTCATCTTGATGATGCAGTCGTTGCTGTTCGCGCAGCGCTTCGGCGTGCTCGATTATCCACGCATCGTGGCTCGACATGGTTTGATTTCATTCACCGGAACCGCCGCAGGGCCAATTCTCTTGGGATGGCTATATGACAACGCCGGGGGCTATCGCGCGTCGTATCTGGCGGCAGGTGTTTGCTCGCTGATTGGTGTGGTGTTTTTTTCGCTGGCTGGGCCAGCCACGACGGGGGAGCAATGAGCGACCTGCATCCCAATGTGGTGCGTGTAGTGGAGGCAGCTCGCGCCTTGGGCTTGGAAATCACCACGCGACGCTTTCCCGAAGGAACCAAAACTGCGCAAGATGCCGCCAACGCCATTGGGGTTTTGGTTGGGCAGATCGTGAAGAGCCTGGTGTTTGCCGTTGATGGCGAGATCGTGATGGCCTACGTGAGTGGTGCGAATCAGTTAGATGAAAAAAAGTTGGCAGCGGCCGCAGGTGGTGTGAAGTGTTCGCGTGTTGACGCTGATGCAGTGCGCGAGGCGACAGGGTTTCCTATCGGTGGCGTGCCTCCCTTTGGTCACAGCAC
>JAEMQQ010000037.1:0-1812 GCA_016463775.1 Ilumatobacteraceae bacterium
ACCGCTACGGCAACCTGGCAGAGCAGAATGCCCACCCAACTCACAGACGCAAGCACTCGCCACGGGCGGCTAGCAACGACGACGTTCACCGCTCTAAGGGTAGTGAGCAATGTCGTCGGATAGCCCACGGATATGGCTCGTAGCCTGACTTTGGTGCCGCACTTTTCTAAATTGTCGATTTTTTTCCCGATGTGGAATGAAGAGCAGTACATCCTGCGTGCACTCAATGCCGGCCACGATGTGGCACGCGAATTGATGGCTTCAGGCGAGGTGGGCGACTACGAACTCATCGTGGTGAACGACGCTTCGACCGATGCGACTGCCCAGCTGGCCGACGAGGCAGCCGCCAGCAACCCGCGCGTGCGGGTGGTGCACCACCCGGCCAATCGCAAGCTGGGTGGCTCGATGAAGTCGGGTTTTGCCGCGGCCACGGGCGACGTCATCGTCTATACCGACGCCGACTTGCCGTTCGACATGCTCGAGCTGCACAAAGCGCTGCGACTTCTGCGCACCTACGAAGCCGACATCGCTAGTGCGTACCGATTTGATCGCACCGACGAAGGTTTGACCCGCGTCGTGTACTCGTCGTTGTACAACGGCTTGGTGCGGGTGTTGTTTGGCGTGCGGGTGCGAGACGTGAACTTTGCATTCAAGGTGTGTCGTGCGTCGGTCTTCAGCAATATTGCGTTGAAGAGCGAAGGCTCGTTCATCGATGCCGAACTCATCGTGCGTGCCAAAAAACTCGGGCACCCAATCGTGCAGTTCGGGGTCGACTATTTCCCGCGCACCCGCGGCGTGTCGACGCTCTCGTCGCCATCGGTCATCGTCAAGATTCTGCGTGAGGCATTCGCATTGCGGCGCGAATTGAACGCCATCAAGCCGCTCGCTGCGAAATAGCACCTCTGCAATGTCGTCACCTCAACCCGCCCCGCGTAGCAACGTTCGAACCCTCGGCGTCTCGGCAGCGCTGGTGACGGTTCTGATGCTGGTGGTGGCCGTCGCCGTCGAGCAGCGACCAAGCAACGTAGCAACTCGCCCGTCGCAAGATACGACAACCTCAACACCGGTAGCGGTAGCGCTTCCAGCCATCGCCCGCGAACTCAAAGAGGGCAGCGAGGGTGACGACGTGCGGATGTTGCAAACGCGCCTCGCAGAACTGAAGTTCGTGCCTGGGCCGATCGACGGTATCTATGGTCGCTCAACCGTGCAGGCGGTCTGGGCATTCGAAAAACTCGTCATGCAGGTACCGCGCAGCAAGGCGACCGGCGTGGTCACACCCGAATTGTGGGACGTGTTACGTGGTGGTGTGCGTATCACCCCGCGCCGCCAAGCCGATACGGCTCGTCACGCCGAGGTGTATCTTCCCGAGCAGGTAATCGTCACGTTTCTTGGCGGTCAGCCGTCGCTGATTTCGCACATGTCGAGCGGCGACAACCAGCCCTGGTGCGAAGAAGTGGTGATCGACCCCGGCGAGGCGGGCAACAACAGCCCAGCACAATTGGCCAAGGGTGAGCAGGTGAAAATCGGCGTGTGTGGCGAGTCAATCACCCCCGCTGGCATCTTTACGTTTACTCGGCGCTCGACAGGCACGCGCGAAACCAAACTTGGCACGCTGTACAACCCGGTGTATTTCAATCAGGGTGTTGCGGTTCATGGTGCCATCTTGGTGCCGCTGGCGCCGGCATCGCACGGTTGCATCCGCATTCCCATGTCGGTCGCCAGACTGTTTCCGGCGATGGTGCAATTCCGTGATCGCATCTATGTCTTTGACGGCATCAAGGAACCAGAAACCTACGGTTCGCCGCTGCCACC
>JAEMQQ010000037.1:1912-13263 GCA_016463775.1 Ilumatobacteraceae bacterium
CCGACCACCACCATTCCGGCAGTGACGACCACTGCGCCCTAACGATTTCGTGGCAACATAGCCCTATGACATCTGCAGCCAAAGTGCCCTACGACGAGTTCAGCCTGTTTGCGGGCAACATTTCTGAATATGGTCTGGCTGCTGCGCCGCATCCGCAGGTAACGCGCATCGACACAACACTCGAGGATGCACGCCAGATCAGCGCATTGCGGTGGGGCACCACACCGCCCAAGATCGTATTCGTGCATGGCAGTGCACAAAATTCCCACACCTGGGACACCGTGTGTTTGGCGCTCGGCGAAGCGGTTCTCGCAATCGATCTTCCCGGGCACGGGCACTCGTCGTGGCGCGATGATGGCGACTACACACCGCGCTCGTTGGCGCTTGACATCGCACCGATCATCGAGCGGCACGCACCGACGGCAGCGGTGGTATGTGGAATGTCGCTGGGTGGTCTCACCACGCTGGCGTTGGCGTATCACCGGCCTGATTTGGTGGCACGGTTGATGATGATCGACATCACCCCGGGTGTCACCCCAGAAAAAGCCAAAGCAATCACCGACTTTGTGAATGGTCCACAAAGTTTCACCAGTTTCGACGAGTTGCTGGCGCGCACCATCGAGCACAACCCGACGCGTTCCGAGTCGTCATTGCGGCGCGGAATCTTGCACAACGCCCGCCAACTCGACGATCTTTCATGGGCATGGCGGTACGACCGGCGCAGTCACCCGCGTCGCGAGCCAGGGTCCAATGTTGCCGCCGGAATGTGGGAGATGATTGAACGACTTCCGTGCCCGCTCACGTTGGTGCGCGGCGCGGTGTCACCCGTGGTGGATGATGCCGACGTCGCCGAACTGAAGCGGCGTAAACCTGACGCCGTGGTGCATGTGGTGGACGGTGCAGGTCACAGCGTGCAGGGTGATCGCCCACTCGAACTTGCAACGCTGTTGCGACACGAGCTGTAGGCCGCCCCCTTCGACTCGGTGCGCAACGACCGGTTCACCTAGCGTTCGCTGCATGTCACGTCGCCTGGGCCGCCCGTCGAACAGTGACGCCGTCGACACGCGTAGGCGCATTCTTCGCGAAGCGCGGCTGGCGTTCACCACCCGTGGCTTTGACAATACGACGAACCGTGAAATTTCTGCCGGAGCAGGCATTACCGCCGCAGCGATTTACCACTATTTCCCTTCGAAGGTGGAACTGTTCGTGGCCGTCTATGACGACGTGCAGATGAAGGTGTACGGCGCGTTTGAAGCCGCCGTGGCGCAGCGTGAAACCTTCTTGGAAAAGTTCGATGCAATCTTCGACACGATGCTGGAACTTGGCGACGAAGATTCGATGCTCGCTAGTTTCGTCGTCGGCGTGGTGACCGAGGCCGAGCACCATCCTGATTTGGCTGAGGCACTCAAGAAAGTGGCACCACGCAACAACACGTTCCTCACGTCGTTGTGTATCGAGGCGCAGAGCCGCCGTGAGTTGCCGGAGTCGTTGCGCGTCCAGGTCGCCGTCGACGTGATGGCGGGTGTGATCGGTGGTTTTGCACGACTATCCGTGACGGTTCGCGATCGTCAACGGTTGCGATCGGTGGCCAATGTGTACAAGAACATGGCCCGTAATTCGCTCTCTCGTGCCGCCGTCGGGGCGTAGGCACTCGAACTCGCACGAATAAATTACGGGTTGGTTGATTCAACTTTCGTGCGGTTGCGCATCGTGTCGACCAATGTCAGTACGAGGCCGCACCAGACCAACAAAAAGCCGGCAAAGCGCCCCCCGTTGAGTGGCTCACCATAAACCGCCCAGCCGAGCACAAAGTTGATGATTGGTACGAGATATTGCAGCGGCCCGATCAGCGTCAAAGGCAGCCGCAGTGCGGCATGGGCAAAGCACAGCAATGGCACGGCGGTGAAGAGCCCGCTGAAGAGCACCAACACCATCTGCGACACGGATGCGGTGTGGGGGATTCCGTCGACGCGGGTGAAGCTCCAGGTCACCAACACCAGTGCGGGAATGAGCAGCACGATCGTCTCGGCCGTCAGACCGTCGACTGGACGCAGCGGCACTTGTTTTTTCAGCAACCCATAAATCACCCATGATGCGGCGATGGCCAAGGCAAGTAGTGGTGGGCGACCATAGGTAATGGTGATGACCGCCACCGATGCAAATGCTAAAACGAGGGCAGCTCTTTGTACGGATCTGAGTTTTTCACCGAGCACCAGCACGCCGACGAGCGTGGTGCCAATCGGAGCGATGAAATAGCCGAGGGCCGTTTCGATGATGCGTTCGTTGACCACCGCCCACACGTACAAGGTCCAGTTCGTCACGAGCAGCAACGAGGCGGCGGCCACACGGGCCAGCAAGCGCGGGTTGCGCAGAGCAGCGAAAACGCCACGGAGGTTCTTTTGGAAGGCCACCACGGCAAGCAGCAACACCAACGCCGTAACGATTCGCCACCCGATCAGTTCAAACGCATCAAAATCATCGAGCAACTTCCAAAATATGGTGAGCGCACCCCAAATCAGGTAGGCCGCAGAACCGCTGACGAGGCCTGCCCGAGTTTCGTTGTGACTATTCCCGTCCATGCCAAATGCCGACACTAACCACGAAGGTAGACTGCACCTAGTGATGAGCGGCGCTCGCAGCGTGCCAACCGAGCTGTCGAGGCTCGCCCAATCCGTTGGGGGTATTTCACTCCGCCAGATGTTCGCCCGTGATGTAAACCGGGCGGTGGCACTGTCACGGGTGGTGCCGCTCGGTGATTGCCAGCTACTCGTTGATTTTTCCAAGCAGCGTCTGAACGCCGAAGTCGTTGGTGCATTGCTGGCTTACGCAAACGAGTGTGGGTTCATCCAGTGTCGCAACGACATGGTCGCAGGTAATGCGATCAACACCACCGAAAATCGTGCGGTCACGCACATGGCGATGCGGGCGACAGGTGACACGACCGCACCTGCGACACTGCGCGCCGCTGCACAGGCTGGCGAACACGAACTGCGCGACGTGGTTGCCACACTGCCGTCGTCCATCACGCATGTAGTCAGCATCGGGATTGGTGGGAGCGACCTCGGGCCCGCGCTCGTGTGTGACGCACTCGCCGCCATGCGCCCGGCACAGCGCACCGTGCGATTCGTTTCGAACATTGATCCGCTTGATCTTGATCGCGCCGTGCAAGGTCTGACTGCGCAGCACACCGTGTTCGTGGTGTGCTCAAAAACATTCGGAACAACTGAAACACTCTCGAACGCCCGTCGTGCCGTCACTTGGCTGACCTCGGCTGGTGTTCGTCAACTGAGTGACCACTTCATCGCCGTGACCGCACACCCTGAACGTGTGGCTGCCAGTGGCGTGCCAGTCGGTCGTGTGCTCAGCATGCCGGAAAGTGTTGGTGGTCGCTTCTCGGTGTCGGCGTCGGTGTCGGTGGCGGTTGCGTTGGGTTTCGGTATCGACGCCCTGCTTGAAGTGCGGGACGGAATGCGCCTGATGGACGAACATTTCGTCGATGCGCCACTGATCGACAATGTGCCCGTACTGCATGGTCTCATTGGCTGGTGGAATGCCACGCTGCTCGGCTATGCGAGTGTTGCCGTCATCCCATATTCGCGGGTGCTGGCGCTGCTGCCTGCCTACTTGCAGCAGCTGATGATGGAGAGCAACGGCAAGTCGATCGATGTTGATGGCCATCCCGTTGCCACTGCAAGCCCCGTGGTGTGGGGTGGGGTGGGCACCAACGCCCAGCATGCATTTTTTCAACTGCTACATCAGGGCACACAGACTGTGCCCTGCGACTTCATCGGCCATAGCACCGCCCTTGGTTCGTCGTCTGATGATCATGACGTGTTGGTCGCCAACATGTTCGCCCAGTCGCAGGCGTTGGCGTTCGGGGTGACGCCCGACGAGGTGGGCGGTGACGCAAGGTTGCGGGTGCACCGCGCCACGCCCGGCAATCGACCGAGCACGACGCTGCTGTTTTCACAACTCACGCCGCGGGCGGTTGGCGCACTCGTCGCGTTGTATGAACACACCACATTCGTGCAGGGTGTCATGTGGGGTGTGAACAGTTTTGATCAATGGGGTGTCGAATTGGGCAAGCAACTTGCGGCGAAACTTGAACAGGACATGAAGGGCACACCAACAGGTGGGCACGACGCATCAACGGCTCGGTTGCTCGACCAACATCGCCAGTGGCGCAAACCGCGCTGACTACGATGGGAAGCCCCGTGGTGAAAAAGACAGAAAAAATCAACGCTGCAGAGCGCATGCTGAACTTGTTGGCACTGTTGTCGGCCCGTTCGCAACCGATCACGCTCAAGCAGATTCGTGCCGAGTTGCTCAATCAGTACAGCGAGGACAACGAGGCGGCCCGCGCCCAATTCGAACGTGACAAATCCGACTTGCGCAAACTTGGTATACCGATCGACATGCTCACCCTCGGTGGGGCACAGGCAGGTGAGACTGCCTATCGCGTCAATCGCAACAATTATGAACTCACCGACATGGGCTTTACCGACGAAGAATTGCGAGCGCTTCAGGTTGCCGCCGCAACGGTACGACTCGGCGCACAAGAGGGTGAACAGGCGTTGTGGAAACTGGGCGCCGAGCGCGTGAACCCAAAGCTCGGGCCACGAGCGTCGATTGGTTTTTCTGATCCGCATCTGGGCACCATCTTGGACGCAATCAGCAAGCGCGCCGCAGTGACCTTCATCTACAAGGGCGAAACTCGCAGCGTTGATGCCTATGGCATGTTGGCGCGCAAGGGCTTCTGGTACGTGGTTGGTTTCGATCATCTCCGTAAGGCACAACGGGTGTTTCGGGTCGATCGCATCGAGAGCGGCGTATCGGTGGGTAAGGCCAAGTCGTACACGATGCCCAAAAACCTTGACATCGTCAAGGCGGTGCCAACCGACCGTCAGATGATGGCTGCGGGCGACTATGAACACCCGACAGCACAGGTGCGAATTGATGCATCGCTGGTGCACATCGTGACCAGCGACTTTGGGGCCGGCGCAATCGTGCGCTCAGAACCAGACGGTGCGGCCATCTTTGAAATTCCGTGCAGCAACGGCTATGCGTTTCGTCTGTGGCTGTTTGCAATGGTGGACAAAGCCGAAGTCGTGGCGCCAGACGACGTGCGTGAACTGGCCATGCGTTGGCTCGATGAACTTGCAGCGGGTGTGTGATGGCCAAAAAAAGGGTGACGAAGACGGCGAAGAAGACAGTGAAAAAGACAGTGAAAAAGACAGTCAAGAAAACAGTCAAGCAACCAGCAAAGAAACGGGCGGCTACGCAAGACAGCAAACGTCGTGGCCCGCGCAGTGCGTCGGAGCGGGTGGCCGGCCTGCTCGTGTTGTTGCCGTGGTTGATGAAGCGCAAGCGTGTGCGGCTCGCCGAGGTGGCCAAGCAGTTTCGCATGAGTGAGGCCGATCTCGTGGCCGACCTTCAAATGGCGGCGGTGTGTGGTGTGCCGCCCTATACGCCCGATGCGCTCATCGACGTGTTCATCGACGACGGCTGGGTGGTTGCTGAAATTCCCACATTCTTTTCGCGCCCACTACGACTCACGAGTGCCGAGATGTATGCGATCGTGGCGATGGTGCGGGCTGCACAGAAATTGCCAGGCGCCCCATCGCGCAGCGTTCTGACACAGGCGGTGGTAAAACTTGCGCGTCTTGCCCCTGATGCCACCGATGCACCACTGCACATTGATCTGCCTGACGCGCCATATCTTGAAGAACTACGTACGGCCGAAAATGACCTCGCTGAGTTGCGTATCGAATATTTCAACCCGGCGCGCTCAGAAGTGGCGCAACGCACCATTCGCGTGATGCGTATTTTCAGTGATCACGGCCATTGGTATGTGATGGCTGACGACGACAAGTCTGGCACGATTCGTAACTTCCGGGTTGATCGCATTCAGTCGCTGGTGCGAACCGGCAAGATTTACAATCAGGCCGATGTTGCATCACGTATCAACGATGATGATGATCGCGGTTGGTTCGGCGACAACCTCGAACTCGTCACTCTGCGTGTGCGTGATGATGCGGCATGGATTGCAGAGGCGTACCCCACGGTGTCGCGAACGCACAACCGTGATGGATCAACCGACGTGTCGTTACGTATCACGAGCGAACACTGGTTGGCACGTCTGCTGCTGCGAGGTGGGCGCAACGTTGCGGTGTTGACACCCGAAAAATATGTGTCGTTGGCTGCCCGTACTGCCAAAGCAGTGCGAAGTAAATACGACTAGGTGTAGTGGTCGCTACCCGAAGTGCGGTACCAGTTCTTCGTAGGTGGTAATGCGATGTGCCGCCAGCAGGGCCGGAAGCACTGCAGCAGTGAGTTGGGCATCGGCGAGTGCGTCGTGGGGTCGGTCTGAGGTTTTACCGAGTCGGGCGGCAACGTCCTTCAGTTTGTGCGACAGCGTGCGCTGCGGGTCGAGTTTGCGCGACAGGTTGAGCGTGCACAATGGCCCTGTGAGTTTGAACGGCACCGCCAATCGCCTCGAGTCAGACCGCAGGAACCCGACGTCGAACTTGGCATTGTGGGCCACGAAGACACATCCATCGATCAACGCGTTCATCATCCCGAAGGCTTCGATGGGTTTTACGCCGCTGCGCAACTGGCGGCGCCTGATGCCATGCACGTGGAAGGCCCCAACATGCCCGAAGCCCCAGCCGAGTCGGCGAAGGTAGGTGACCAACTCTTGTTCGACGGTGCCATCACCACGCATCACCACGACACCGATCTGCAACACGCGATCGTCATCGGTTGAAAGCCCGGTGGTCTCGGTGTCGACGACCGCAAAACGTACCTGGGCGATGGGGGTCATGCGTTTGCGGTGGTTTCGCGCAGAATGACCGGACCAATTCGATTGGCGGTCAGCGGGCCGAGAATTCGTGACAGCTGCTCGAGGTCGCACGGCCGTTCAGCGACGATGCGCGAGATTTCGTTGTCACTGAGCACTGCCTCGGGCAGGGTGAAGTTGGTGCGGGCAATCACGTCGCGCACCGCACGAAGGCGACGACGCAGATCGCGTTCGGCGGCAACGACAGGGTCGGTTGGTGTTGATAGTCGTGGGCGTACGACCGGTTCGATTGGTTGGTTGCGACGGTGCACCGCGTCGGGCAGGTTCGCAAAGTGTGGGCTCACGGTGGTGACCCGACCCTTGCGGCGTAGCGCGCGCACAACGATGAGTTGATCTGCAGCACGTGTGCAGGCAACGTAAGCCAGTCGCGCCTCTTCGCTTTTTTGCTCGTCGGTGTTGGCAGAGAAATGTGGCATGAAGCCCTTCTCTGCCCCAACGACGATGACGCACGAGAACTCGCGACCTTTGGCGGCATGAAAAGTGAGTAGTTCGACGCCGTGATGCTCGGGTGTGGTGTTGCTGGCCCGCAAATAGGTCGCCGCAGTACGACCGTCAACGGTGCCCTGGGTGCTGCTGCGTAGGTAGGCCTGTACCTGCTCGGCAACCATTCGCTCGTCATCGTCGCTTGATTCAACGACGATGTCGGCGGCCCACACGATGAGGTCATGACGCGTACGACACTCGGCGACTTCGTTGATGGCACTGGTGCGAATGGCGTTAGCCCGACGGGAGGCAACGGGTATGCCGGCACTGCTCAACATCTGTGACAGCGGTTCAAGCAGTGCATGGGTGCGGGCCAGAATCGCCAGCGACGGGTCGGTGACCTGCTGGATGTGCTGTGCGACGATCTGGCGCACAGCGAAGGCCTCGTCGAACTCGTCGTCAACCTCGACGTATTCGACCGGCAGCCCGTTGGCACGCCGTGATCGCACGTCGGGTGTCGAGCCGTTGTTAACGGCGATGTGAGTCGCGACGTCGAGTATCTGTGGTGTGCAGCGATAGTTGCTCGGCAACGACAGCACCGTGGGCATGTGGAGTGCGTCAGGCAGGCTGAGAAAGAGTGCCGGGTCGGCACCATTCCAACCATAGATCGCCTGCAGTGGGTCACCAACGATGAATACATCGAGACGATCACCACGCAGTGCCTCAAAAAAGGCGTATTGCAGCGGGTTAAGGTCTTGCGCCTCGTCGACGAAGATGTGGCGGAATCTGAACCGTGTCGCAGCGGCGAAGTCGGGGCGTTCGTTGATGGCTCGGGTGGCCATCGAAATCAGATCATCGAGATCGGCAAGCCCGCGTTGACGCTTGAGCTGCTCGTAGGTGTGGTACGCCGAGGCGACTCGCGCAGTCTCAATCGGCACGCTGCGCCCGACGCGACGCACTTCATGTTCGTATCGTTCGGGTGGCACCATGCGGGCATGCGCCCAGTCGATTTCGGCGAGTACCGCCGCGCTCTGTCGCCCGAGTGAGTTTTGACCCAAGGCTTGATCGAGCAACGCCACACGGTTACCCACGATGTTGGGAACCTGGGCGGACGTGTCGCCGGCACGTCGACGAAGCAGTGCCAGCGCAACCGAATGAAAGGTGCCGATCGTTGGTTGGTCGCCGTCGCCTGGGCGATCGTGATGCGTGACCCCGAGCGCGCGCAGGCGTCGCCGCATCTCGGCAGCAGCTTCGCGCGTAAAAGTAATCGCCAAAACTCGTGATGAATCGGCACTGCCCTCGGCGATCCGCCAGGCAATGCGCCGCGTGAGCACGCGCGTTTTGCCCGAGCCGGCACCGGCGTGCACGATGGTGGCACTCGGTGCACAGGTAACCGCTCGCCGCTGGTCGTCGTCAAGATCAGCGAGCAATGCCTGGTTGGTCACGCCAGGCAGACTACGACAGCGGTGTCGTAAGTGAAGCACCGTCGGCGGCGTGCACGCGCATTCCGTCGATTGTGGCATCGTCATCGGCCAGCACCACGATGCAGCCGCCGAATCCGCCGCCTGTCATTCGCACGCCGTACACACCGGGCACCTGCGAGTAGTGCTCGACGGCAGCGTCCATTGCGGTAGTTGACGTTGCAAAGTGGGTGCGCAGGCTGGCGTGGCTTTCACCCATGAGCTGGCCTGCTGCGCGGAAGTCGCCCGCCGCCAGCGCTGCGGCGAAGTGCCGTACGCGTTCATTTTCGGTGACCACATGGCGCGCTCGTGCCCGCACGACCGGGTCGGCGATCTGATTGGCACTTTGCACATCGGCCAAACGCAGTGGCCCGATTTCGCGTTCGGCTGCCGCACATTGGGCAACACGGGTTGGGTATTCGCTGCCATCAAGGGTTCGCGACGAAATTTCAACCACCCACACGGCAAGTGACTCGGGAATTCGTATCGGTGTCACGTCGAGTGAATGACAGTCGATGAGCAACGCATGATCTTTGATGCCGGCCACGCTCGTGAGTTGGTCCATGATGCCGCACGGCACGTTGGTGGCCAGGTGCTCGGCGCGGCGACACACGGCAGCGATGGTGGCTACGTCGGTGTCGATGCCGAACGCGAGTGCTGCTGCAACTTCGAGCGCGGCACTCGACGATAAGCCGCCCCCGATCGGCACGTTGGTGGTGATCGTGCCGGTGAAACCACGCGGCACCATGTGGCGTTCGCTCATGGCTGCCGCCACGCCAGCGATGTAACGGCCCCATGCTGGTTGCACTGCCGCCGCATCGGCAACGGGTAGGCCGAAGCGAACTTCACCACCAAGGTTGCTGCTCGTGGCCGACACATCGTCGCTGCGCTCGAACACAATCGTGGTGTGGCGGTCGATGGCCATGGGCAACACCAAGCCACCGGTGTAATCGGTGTGGTCGCCAATCAGGTTGACACGCCCTGGCGCGCGTGCGACTTGCAACACGGCGAAACGCTACCGTGAAGTCATGCCACGAGCCGTTGTGAACCATTGGAAATCCCTGCCAATCGAACTCGAGTACGACACCTTCGGTGACCGGAAGAATCCGGCACTTCTCCTCATCATGGGTTTCGGGGCACAGATGGTGGCCTGGCACGAAGGCTTCGTCAGCATGCTGGCCGATCGCGGTCACTTCGTGGTGCGCTTCGACAATCGCGACGTGGGCTTGTCGACGAAACTCGACGGTGTCAATGTCGACCCGAATGCCGTGGTGACAGCGGCCCTGCTCGAGCAGCCGCTTCCACCTGTGCCCTACACGTTGAGTGACATGGCAGCAGATGCAGTTGGGCTGCTTGATCATCTCGGCATCGATAAGGCACACGTCATGGGTGCGTCGATGGGCGGCATGATTGCCCAAGTCTTTGCCATCGAGCATCCGGCGCGCACGGCATCACTCGTCTCGGTGATGTCGATGTCTGGTGAGCCCGAAACGATGGAGTCGACACCCGAAGCAATGACGGCGCTGATGTCGATTCCTCCAACTGATCGCGCTGGGTTCATCGAGCACGCTCTGGTGTATCAGGCGTTTCAATCCAAGAAATATCGTGATGCCAAGTTGTCGCGCGAGAACGCTGCACGCGATTTTGATCGATCGTTCTATCCGGCTGGCTCACCGCGGCAAATGGCCGCGATCTATGCCAGTGGTCGTCGCACCGAAGCGCTCAGTGCACTCAACGTGCGCACGTTGGTGTTGCACGGCAACGACGACACCTTGATTGCCCCTGGCGCTGGCAAGCGCACCGCCGAACTCATCCCGGGAGCCCAGCTCGTGATGGTCGACGACATGGGTCATGACATGCCGCAGCCGCTGTGGGGTCAGATTGTCGACACCATCACGCGTTTTACGCTGCAGAAGTAGTTCGCTGTGGCCGGCCCATTGCGCGGTGTGCGCATCTTGGAAATCGCCGGCATCGGGCCTGGGCCATTTGCTGCGATGATGCTGGCCGATATGGGTGCCGAAGTAGTGCGGGTGGATCGCGTGCAGGCAGTGCGCGACGGTGCGACGGGGCCACATTGGGATGTGATGCTGCGCGGGCGTCGCAATGTTGCGCTTGACCTGAAACATGCCGACGGTGTCGAAACACTGTTGTCGCTGGTCGAACGGGCCGATGCGGTGATTGAAGGTTTTCGCCCTGGTGTGATGGAGCGTCTCGGCGTGGGGCCCGAGGTGTGTTTGGCGCGCAACCCGAAGTTGGTGTTCGGCCGTATGACCGGTTGGGGGCAAGAAGGCCCGTACGCCAATTCAGCCGGGCACGACATCAACTACATCGCCCTCGCCGGTGCACTCGCACATTTTGGTCGTGCCGGCGAGCCACCCACGCCGCCGCTCAACATGGTGGGCGATTTTGGCGGCGGTGGCATGTTGCTCGCCTACGGCGTGGTGTGTGCATTGCTCGAAGCGCAGCGCTCGGGCGAGGGTCAAGTGGTGGATGCAGCAATGGTGGATGGCTCGGCGGTGCTCATGAGCATGTTCTGGGCGTACAAGAACGTTGGGATGTTCGACGAACATGCACGCGGCACCAACTTGCTCGACACTGGCGCCCATTTC
>JAEMQQ010000009.1 GCA_016463775.1 Ilumatobacteraceae bacterium
CAATGTGGGTCATGGTGGTTGACAGTGGGGAGAAGTGGGGGCTAGGGTTCGTGGCGGTGGGGAAACCCACCACGGAATCCGAGCAATCGGATGGGAGGCAGGAGCGCGACATGTTCGTAGGTGTTCACGAACGACAACTTGACCCGAAAGGTCGTGTTGCCTTGCCCGCCGCGTTTCGCCCGCGTCTTGAGCCTCGTTGCTACCTTGCCCTCGGCGCTGACAAATGTGTCGACATCCTCACGGCTGAGGCGTTCGAACAAGTGGCCAACGACATGATGGAAAAAGTTCGTCGCGGCGAAGTCGATCGCACCCAACAGCGCGCACTGGCCGCCAGTGCAGTGGAGGTCACGATCGATGCCCAAGGCCGCATCAACATCGACGAAAAGTTGCGCGCGTACGCCGGTCTCACGTTGGACTCCAAAGTCGTCATCAGCGGGTCGTTCGACCGTTGCGAAATCTGGGATCCGACGCGTCATCAGCGCGTCAGCGATGCAGGCACCGCCCAGATGGCTGGCGGTGCGTCGTGAATCACATCGACCAACGAAAGGAGTTCCGAGGAACGCTTCGACTTGACCACTGGTCACGTTGAAGTTCCGCTCATCAGCAGTCTCCCGGTCAGCAAAGATGGACAGCTCCAACTCCGCCCGCTGTCTGCCTCGCTATCCGGGGAGAAATCCCGGAGGCACATGTTGGCCGGGGGGCTGCTGATGAGCGGGACTCACGAACCAGTGATGCTCACCGAAATCGTCGAATTGTTTGTGCCGATTCCCAACGGAGTGTTGCTTGATGCAACGCTCGGGATGGCCGGACACGCAACGGCGATTCTCCGGCGACATCAGGGTCTGCAGGTAGTGGGAATCGACCGAGACATGATGGCAATCACCCACGCCCACGCGACCAAAGCCACGCTCGGGGCCACCGACGCGGCCCGGTTCGGTGCGGTGCACGCCCGCTTCGACGGTGCCGTCGATGCGTTGCGCAATTTGGGCATCGAGCACCTGTCTGGTGCCCTGTTCGACCTCGGTGTGTCTTCTCCGCAACTCGACATCGCCGAACGTGGCTTTTCGTATCGCAACGACGCCCCGCTCGATATGCGCATGGATCGCAGCGAGGGTGTTTCGGCCTGGCACGTGGTGAATGAATATGACGCCGGCACCATCACCGATATTTTGCAGCGCAACGCCGACGAGCGTTTCGCCAAGCGCATCGCCCAGGCGATCGTTGCCGCACGCCCGATTGCCACCACCACCCAATTGGCCGCGGTGGTCACTGCAGCGATCCCGGCTGCGACACGTCGCACGGGCGGACATCCCGCCAAGCGCACCTTTCAGGCGATTCGCATCGAGGTAAATGCCGAACTTGATATTTTGCCGAACGCGTTACGCGACGTGATGTCGTTGATCGTGCCCGGCGGCCGGATTGCGGTATTGGCGTACCACAGCGGCGAAGACCGCATCGTGAAGCAGATCTTGCGCGACGCCGAAACCGACACGACGCGCCCCAACATCGCCACCCCCTTTGCCCATCCGTCGCGCACGGCCCCCCGTGCGTGGCGAAAAGTGCGGGTGGCGAAACAGCCGGGTGCCGATGAGCAAGCGCGCAACCCACGCGCGTCGTCGGCACGTTTGCGCGCGATGGAACGTTGTGCGGTGGCTGCATGACGGCATCGGCAACCGCCCGCGCTCGTGCCCGTCGGGAACTGCGCCCCACCGCTGAGGCATCGATGTCGCGAGTTGCACGACCCAAATCTGAATCAGCACCGCGACGACGCGAGCCAGGGTCGGCACCACATTTGCGCGTCGTGCCCCAGCCGACGGCGCGCAGTCGTACGACGTCGCGGGCGACCCTCGTCGTCATGATGCTCGCCGTATTCACCATCGGAGTCATCGTCTTTCAAGCCACCATCGCCGAACAGCAGTTGCGTCTCGATGCGCTGACCACCGATTTGCGGTTGGCCGAGGTGCATCACGACTATCTGCGCCAGGAGCGGGCGGAATTGCTGTCGCCAAGCCGGCTGCGCGAAGAAGCGGTGATGATGGGGATGTACCAAGGTTTGAGCACGAAGTTTGCGGCGGTGCCAGCCGAAATCGTCGCTGATGTGATGGCCAGTACGGCAAAGATGAACCCGTTGTTCGCCGACCCACCACCAGCAGTTGCATCCGCAGGTGCGATTGCCCAGACCGAACCCATCGGGGCCAGCCAACCATGAGCAACACGGCCCCGATTCGCCGGGCACAACGCCCGACGCGCCGCGCCCCTGAACCGCGTCGCACGCAAGGGGTGGGCGACTTTTTTGGTGCGATCTCCAGCTATGGCGTCACCAAGATGACCGACAACATCCACGCCGGGGACATGCGCAAACGCATCTCGGCGATGTTCATGGCCATCTTCGTCGTGCTGGCGTTGGTGTACCTGCGGGTGTTGGTGCTGCAAACTTGGAAGGCTGCTGAGTATCGCGAGTTGAGTGTCGAACAGCGCACTCGCTCGCAGGTGATACGGGCCGAACGTGGCACGATCTACGACCGTGACGGTGCCGAATTGGCGATTCCCGTGCCGACCCGAACGGTGTTCGCCGACCCGCGTGAAGTAACCGACCCGATCACGACCGCCCGAGCGCTGGCGATGGTGTTGCAACTGACGCCTGAGGCAGAAATCGACCTCGCGGCCCGTCTGCAAAACAAGAGCTCGAGTTTCACCTACATCGTGCGGCAGGTCGACACGGCAATCGCCAAAGCGGTGCTCGACCTCGACCTGCCAGGGGTGGCGACCTATCGCGAAGAAGGCCGTGTGCTGACCACCGAAGGTATGCGCCCGATCATCGGTCGCACCGATCTTGACGGTGTCGGCATCGGCGGCATCGAACTGCAGTACAACGATGTGCTGACGGGCGTCGACGGCAAACTTGAGCGCGAAGTCAACAGTCGCAACCAGAGCATCTCATCGGCGGACAGCGACTATGTGCCGGCGGTGCGCGGCCAAAATCTCGTCACCAGCATTCATCGCACGCTGCAATTCCAGGTTGATGGCATTCTGCAACAGCAGGTGGAGCGCATTCTGGCGCGCAGCGGCACCGCCATCGTGATGCACACCCAAACAGGCGAGATTTATGCGATGTCGAACGTGCGTCGTAACGACGACGGCACCTACTCGAACAATTCAGGCAACATCGCGGCGGTCGAAGCCCACGAGCCTGGTTCGGTCGCCAAGGTGTTCAGTGTGGCGGCCGCGATCGAGGATGGCACGGTGACCCCGCAGTCGGTGTTCAAGGTGCCGGGCAAACAGGTATTCAACGACGGCACGCAGTGGCGCCAAGAAATCAAGGATGCCTACCCGCACGGGCTGGAGGAGATGACCGTGCGCAAGATTCTCGTTGACTCGTCCAACCTCGGCACCGTGCAAATTTCCAAGACACTGAGTCTCGAGCGCAACCGACAATGGCTCTCGGCCTTCGGCTTCGGTGAAAAGACCTCGCTGCAGTTTCCGGGTGAGACGAAGGGTCTGTTGAAGTTGGCGCGCAATTGGCAAGGCACCGAAACGGTGACGTTCGCCTACGGGTACGGCTATGCGACCACTGCGTTACAGCTCGTGTCGGCCGTCAACGTGGTCGCCAACGATGGTGTGTACATCGGGCCGAAACTCGTCACCGCAACGGTGAGTGAAGCAGGGGTGAGCACGCCGACGGCTGCAACACCGACGCGCCGCGTGATTTCGAGTGCCACGGCGTCGACGATGCGCGGTCTCATGACCGACGTGGTGTGTTACGGCACCGCTCAACTCGCCAAACTGCAGGGAATGTCGGTGGCGGGCAAGACCGGCACCGGTTACATCCGCCAGGACAATGGCACGTATCTCAAGGACGACGGCTCGCGCGCCTACTTCGCCTCGTTCGTCGGTTTCTTGCCGGCCAACAAGCCGCAGTTCACGGTGTTGGTATCGATCGACGAACCCGACCCGAGTTCCCGCGATCGCTTCGGTGGCACCGCTGCAGCACCCGTGTTCTCCCGCATCGGGCAGGTGATCGTGAACGAACTCGACCTGCGACCAGAACCAGGCGACACGGGCTGTGTCGGCCCGCGACCCGCCGAACTCGGACCAAGTCACTAAGCGCATGCTCACGTTGGGCGGGCTTCTCGCACGAGTGGGCACCGATCACACCTCGACGCCCACTTTGCGCGTCGAAGGTGCCGTCGGCGCAACGATCAGCGACGTGACCAACGACAGTCGTGCGGTGCGCGATGGTTCGCTGTTTTGTTGCGTGCGTGGCGAGCATTACGACGGGCACGATTTTGCGCGCGACGCCGTCGAGCGTGGGGCCACCGCACTGCTGGTCGACCATCATCTCGATGTCGATGTTCCCCAGATCATCGCCGATGAGACACGACGAACGATGGGCCATCTTGCTGCGGCGTTCCACGACCACCCGAGTCGCACGATCACGGTCGTGGGTGTCACCGGCACGAACGGTAAAACCACGACAGCGGCGATGCTCGGGGCGATTCTCGCCCAGGCTGGTCACCGCACCACCGTGCTCGGCACCTTGTCGGGCACGCGCACCACACCTGAGGCACCCGAGTTGCAGCGCACCTTGGCCGATGAGCGCAGCAAAGGCACGAATGCCGTGGTGATGGAGGTGTCATCACACGCACTTGCACTTCAGCGTGTGGCTGGTCTGCAATTCGCCGCGACGGTGTTCACCAATCTTGGGCATGACCACCTCGACTTTCACGGCACGCACGACGCTTACTTTGCCGCAAAGGCCCGCTTGTTCTCCGACGAATACACCAAACGCGGTGTGATCAATCGTGATGATGCCCACGGTCGCCGGATTGCCGCCGATACGAACGTCACCGTGACCACGTATGGCCGGCTTGATGCAACCGACATCGTGGTTGACGCGACCGGAAGCTCTTTTTCGTGGAGGGGTGCACGAATTCGCTGCACGATTGGGGGAGACTTCAACGTGCTCAATGCGTTGGCTGCCGCGACCACCGCAGCCGACATCGGTGTCGCGGTGGGCGACATCGCGGCGGGTCTCGGCAACCTGCCCCAGATTCCCGGACGCTTCGAAAATGTCAACGCGCAGGGCAACTTTGCCGTACTCGTGGACTACGCGCACACGCCAGAGGCAGTATGCAATGTCATTGCCGCGGCCCGTGCAGTGGCGAGCAACCGTGTCATCATCGTGTTCGGTTGCGGTGGCGATCGCGATCCCAACAAGCGCCCCGACATGGGTGCTGCCGCCTGTGGTGCCGATCGTGTCATCGTCACGAGTGACAACCCGCGCCACGAACGACCCCAGACGATCATCGCCGCCATCGTCGCCGGCGTACCGCCCGCCGATCGCGCCAAGTTGACGATCGAGGTCGACCGTCGTCGGGCGATCGAGATCGCCTGCACGGAGGCGGCGCCCGGCGACGTCGTGGTCATCGCCGGTCGCGGACACGAAAGCCTGCAGTCGGTTGCCGGGCAGGACATCGTGTTCAACGACGCCGATGTTGCGCGCAGCGTGTTGGGTGGTAATCGATGATCGCCATCCTCATGGCAAGCGGCATTTCGATCGTTTCGTCGATCATCTGCACGCGGGTACTGATCGGGTTTTTCAAGCGCCTCGGGAAAGGTCAGCCCATTTTGGGTGCCGAAGACCGTGGCCCGTCCCATCACATGCACAAGCAGGGCACCCCGACCATGGGCGGCATCGCGATCTTGTTCTCGGCGTGGCTCGGTTGGTTGATACCCCATGCCCGTGAAGGTCTCGTCTTTTCCGACCAAGTGCTCATCATGTGGCTGGCGATCGTGGTGCTGGCGGGTATCGGCTTTCTTGACGACTACCTGAAGGTTCGTCGTCAGCACAATCGCGGCATTTTCTGGAAGAAAAAAGGCTGGATCACGTTCGGCATCGTCGTGTCGTTGATGTGGCTGCTCGCCTCACGAACGGGGGTGAGCCAGACCATTTCATTCACCCGCGCCGAGGTGCCGGGTTGGGATGTGAGCACCCCGGTGTGGATCATCTGGACGGCACTCATGGTCTGGGCAACGACGAATGCGGTCAACGTCACCGACGGTTTGGATGGGCTCGCCGCGGGGTCGGCGTTGTTCGGCTTCGGCGCGTTCGGGCTCATTGCCTACTTTGCGTTCCGCAATTCGGAAATCTATTCGTCGATGGTGAATCCGCTCGACCTCGCGGTGCTTGCCGCGGCAATGGCGGGGGCCTGTGCCGGTTTTCTCTGGTGGAATGCCGCACCCGCGCGCATCATGATGGGCGATGTCGGTGCACTCGGCATTGGTGCTGCACTCGGACTGCTGGCCGTCACCACCAACACGCACTTTTTGTTGCCGATCATTTGCGGTATCAACGTGATGGAAGCGGGGTCGGTCGCCGTGCAGATGGGCGTGTTCAAGGCCAGCGGTCGCAAGAAGCGGCTGTTCAAGATGTCGCCCATCCATCACCACTTCGAATTATCGGGCTGGCCGGAAACGACGGTGATCATCCGGTTCTGGTTGCTGGCGGCATTGTGCGTCGCTGCCGGTGTGGCGCTCTTCGTCGCTGACTTCACCAACGAGATTCGTCTCATCGGGGATGCGGTGTTGTGATGACGCACATGGCACGAGTGCGGGTGTCGTCGTGACCACGCTCGTGTACGGGCTGGCCGTCGCCGGTCGCAGCACCGCCAGGTTCCTCGCGTCGACGGGCACGTCATTGGTGCTGGCCGACGACCGTGTGTCAGGCGACAACGTTGCACTTGCCGAGAGCCTCGGTGCTGAATTGTTGGAAGGCCCCGATGCGGCGATGGCGTGCGCCCGACGCATGGGGGAGTTCGCCCAGGTGGTGCCGAGCCCCGGGGTGCCCGAGTCGCATCCGATCATCACGAGCGCACTGCGTGCCCATGTCGAACTCGTCTCAGAAATCGAGTTGGCGTATCGCCACGAACAAGCCGGTGGTAAACCACGACCGATCGTTGCGATCACGGGCACCGACGGCAAAACCACCACCACGTTGATGGCTGCGGCGATGATGTCGGCATCGGGTCGCCGGGCGGCGGCAGTTGGCAACACCGAAACACCGTGGATCGAGGCGCTCGACGAGGCACATGATGCATACGCGGTCGAGTGTTCGAGTTTTCGTCTGCACTACACGCGCGATTTCCGCGCCGAGGCAGCCACCTGGCTGAATCTGGCCCCTGACCATCTGGATTGGCATCGCGATCTTGACTCGTACCGGGTGGCCAAGGAACGTGTTTGGGCTTCTGCACGCGCCAGCGATGTGGTGGTCGCACCGGTGCGAAATGCCGTGATCATGCAAAGTGCACGAAGTGGTGCGGCGCGGTTCGTCACCTTCGGCATGGCCGACGCCGACTATCGGGTCGAAAAGGGCGCACTCGTCGGTCCGCGCGGGCCCATCGTGGACATCGGGCAACTCGGTCGCTCGTTGCCGCACGACCTCACGAACGCATTGGCGGCCAGTGCGCTCGTGCTTGAGTCGGGGCTCGGCACCGTCGAGGGTGTCGCCACTGCACTGGAGCGCTACCGGCACGCACCACACCGAATTCAATTCGTCGCCGAGATTGCCGGTGTGTCGTACTACAACGACAGCAAGGCAACGAGTCCGCATGCCGCGCAGGCTGCGCTGACTTCGTTCGAGCACATCGTGCTGATTGCCGGCGGCAAGAACAAGGGTCTCGACCTGTCGTCGATGGCCAGTCAGCCCCAGCGCATGCGGGCCGTGGTCGCCACCGGTCATTCGGCGGCGCTGGTCGAAGCGGCATTTGCCGGTGTGTGCACCGTGCTGCGGGCCGACTCGATGCAAGACGCCGTGTGCGCAGCGGAACGTGTCGCCAAGGCGGGCGATGTGGTGCTGCTCTCGCCCGGCTGCACGAGTTACGACTGGTACTCGAACTACGCCGAGCGCGGCGACGACTTCACGCATTGTGTCAAAGCACTCACGAAGGAGAACCAAGCATGACCGCAGTCAACGTCGAAGACACGGGTGGGTACGCAGTGCCATCGTTGCGTGAACGGCGCAAGGCCGCCCTGGCTGGGCGTCGTATCAGGGGTGCAAACGTCGGAGCCGACGCTGAGGCAGGCCGTTATTTCTACGCAATTTTGCTTACCGTCACGGTGTTGGTGGCGCTGGGCTTGGTGATGGTGCTCTCGGCGTCGTCGATCGTGTCGGTGAACACCGGTGGCTCGGCCTTCACGATGTTCTTGAAGCAGCTGATGTGGGCATTTTTCGGGCTCATCGTCGCGGTGGGTACCTATCGCATGCCGTACCAAGCGTGGCAAAAACTCAACAAGCCGATACTCATCGTCGTGTTGGCACTCAACCTGCTGCCCTTCACACCGTTGGGCATCACCGTCAACGGCGCCCATGCCTGGGTGGAGATAGGGCCGGCACGTTTTCAACCGTCGGAATTGTTGAAGTTCGCACTCATCATCTATCTGACCAACACGCTTGGTCGTCGTCAGCGTGAACTCACCGATTTCAAACGCACGTTCCGCCCGGCGATCTTGGCTTGGGGCGTCGCTGCTGGCATCGCAATGCTGCAGCGAGACCTCGGTGCGGCAATCGTGCTTTCGGCCATTGCCTTCACCGTGTTGTACATGGCCGGAAGTCCGGTGCGCTGGATCATGGCGAGTGCACTCGGCGCCATGATTCTGGGACTCGGTTATGTCATGACTTCTTCGACTGGTATCAGTCGTTGGACGGCGTTCCTTGACATCGAGGGCAACCGCGAGCACACGGGCTATCAGGTGTGGCAATCGATGCTCAGCATCTCCAACGGTGGGCTGCTTGGTGTCGGGCCTGGGGCAGGCACGAGTAAATGGGGATATGTGCCGTTGGCCCACAGCGACTTCATCTTCACAGTGATCGCCGAAGAGTTCGGTGTCGTCGGATCCACGTTGGTGATCGGTGGCTTCTTTGCGTTGACATTCCTCGGATTCGTCGTTGCGATGCGGGCGCCCGATTATTCGGGTGCATTGTTGGCAGCAGGTATCACCGTCTGGTTCGCGGTGCAGGCAATCATCAACATCGGCGGTGTCGTCGGCTTCATGCCGGTCACGGGGCTCACGCTCCCGCTTATTTCGTACGGCGGAAGTTCGCTCCTTATCACACTCGGTGCCGCTGGTTTGCTCCTGAACATCGCGCGAAAGGTGCCGTAACGCTCGAGTGCGCAAACGGCGCACGGTAGAGTTCGGCTCAGTCTTGTGACGACAACCGGAAATCTTTCGTCGCCGACAGTGTTCGCCGTCATGGCGGGTGGCGGAACGGCCGGGCACATCATTCCGGCGTTGGCAATCGCCGAGCAACTTGTCGAGCGCGGACGCTCACCCCGGTCGCTGGCGTTCGTGGCCTCGCAACGCCCGAGCGATGAGCGGCTGCTCGTCGACACCGAATATCCGCGACTCTTGCTGAACGTCGACGGCTTGCAACGAAGTTTCGCGCCGCGTGCCATCTGGCGCACGATGATGGCGCTGCCAAAACTGGTGATCGCCACCGCCCTCGTCACGAGACAGTTTCGGCAGTGGCAACCCCGGGTCGTAGTGAGCGTGGGTGGCTTTGCGAGCGAACCAGCGGTTCGTGCCGCCCGAGCGCTGCGCATTCCGGTGGTCGTCGTGAGTTACGACCAGCACCCCGGGTTGGCAACTCGCCGGCAGGCCAAGCATGCCGATGCGGTAGCCGTGGCCTTCGCCGATTCGTCACTGCCGGGGGCCAGACATACGGGGGCCCCGGTGCGCGCCAGCGTGCGGGGCATGTCGCGCCACACGCCCGCGGCCGGTGCGGCGCGGGCCCGGGCTGCCGACACGTTCGGTATCGATGCGTCACGGCGAATCATCGTGGTGATGGGTGGCTCGCTCGGCTCGCAGATTGTCAACGATGCGATCGAACGCTTCGTCAACGACAACGCTGCCCGCACCGATCTGGCGGTCGTGCACCTCGCGGGTGAGCGGTACATGACGACTTCATTCGTGGCGCCGGGTGCAGCGGGTTTGCAGTACGTGCGCCGGGCCAGCCACACGAACATGGCTGAGGTGTGGCAGATCGCCGACATCACGGTCTGTCGCGCGGGTGCGAGCACCGTCGCTGAACTCGTCACGGTGGGGTCGGCGGCACTCGTGATTCCGTGGGCCGAGGCAGCCGATGATCATCAACGACTGAATGCCCGCTGGTTGAGCGATGCCGGTGCGGCGGTGCTGCTCGAAGAATCCGAGCTGGCCACCAAGTTCAACGACGAGCTGCACAAGATGGTCAACGACACGGTGTTGCGCGATCGCCTGGCTGCCAAGTCGTACGCCCTTGGTTCGCTGAATCGTTCGTCGACGATCGGGTCGGTCATCGAATCGGTGGCCCGCTGACATGGCCAGCCCCGCGCCACGGCGCATCCATATTGTCGGTGTCGGTGGCCCCGGCACCAGTGCCATCGCCATCATCCTGCGGGAGATGGGTTGCGACGTGTCGGGCAGCGACGTGCGCGAGTCGCCGATACTCGATCGTCTGCGCGCCATGGGCGTGCGCGTCAATGTGCCGCATGATGTGCAGGCTGTCAACGGGTGCGATGTGGTTGCCCATTCCGCAGCGATACGGGCCACCAACATCGAGTTGGTGGCGGCCCGTGCCGCCGACATGCCCGTGTGGTCAAGGTCGGCGACATTGGCGTGGATTGCCGAGCAGGCACGCACCGTCGCGGTGGCCGGCACCCACGGCAAGACGACGACGACGACACTGCTCACGCTGATGTTGCGTGCTGCCGGACGCGACCCCGGCTATCTCATTGGCGCTGACGTGCCGCAGTTGCGCCACAGTGCCCACTGGGGCAGTGATGTGTTCGTGGTGGAAGCCGACGAAAGCGACTCGAGTCATCGGGCGATCGCGCCGCAGTCGACGATTCTGACGAACGTCGACATTGACCACCTTGACGAGCATGGTTCATTCGCCGGCATCGTCGCATCGTTCGACGCGTACCTTGCCGCCGTCAAGGGCATCAAGGTGGTGTGCGCCGACGATCTCGCTGCCGTGCAGTTGGCACGACGATACGGTGCCATTACCTACGGTGTGGGCGACCCGGTCACGGGTGCCGCCGCCGATGGTGGGTCGGTCGATGTGCGTGCCACCGACGTGCGATTCGTTTCGGGAGGTGCCCAGTTCACGGTCGTGTCGCGGCACGGGCCAATACAGATGCTTGTGCCCTTGCGTGGCGAACACAACGTACGCAACTGTCTGGCTGCGTTCACGATGGCGGTCGAACTTGGTGTGACGCCGCAGGTGGCGGCCGATGCGTTGCGCGATTTTCGGGGTGTGCAGCGACGCTTCGAAGTGCGGGCGACGCACGGTGGGGCCACGTTCGTCGATGATTACGCCCATTTGCCGGCAGAGATCGCCGCAGTGCTCGGGGCGGTGCGGGCCGACAACACGCACTGGCGTCGTGTCGTCGCGGTGTTTCAGCCCAACCGGTTCAACCGCATGGCGGTGATGTCCGATGCCTATCGTGATGCCTTCGTCGATGCCGACGTCGTGGTTGTCACCGACATCTATGCGTCGGGCACCGACCGGATTGCCGGTGTCTCAGGCCAGCTCGTGGTCGATGCGATACGTGCGGCCCATCCTGCGGCCCGGGTGGAGTGGCAGGCAAGCCGCGATGAACTCGTCAACTTCGTGGCGCGCGAGGTGCGTGATGGTGACGTGTGTATTTCCATGGGTTGTGGTGACATCGAGACCTTGCCCGACGAAGTAGTGGTGCGTCGGCGAGAATTGGCACATGGCCGCTGACGACACCGACACCTATGCGCGTCAGTTGCGGGCCCTCGATCGACTCAGTATTTTGCTCGGTGCGCGGGCCCAACGTGACGTAGCACTCGCGCCGTACACCACGTACAAAGTCGGTGGCCCGGCCGGCTTGTTCATGAAGGCGCGATCAATCGACGATCTGCACGCGGTCAGCAACGCTTTGCGTGAACAGCGAGTGCCGTTGTTGGTTGTCGGTCGGGGCAGCAACGTGTTGGTGTCCGACGACGGCTTCGCGGGATTGGTCGTCGTGCTCGGGGACTTTGCCGAAGAAATCATCTGGCCACAGCAACCCGGGGTGCCGCGCGTCGTGGCAGGTGGAGCAGTACCGCTACCAGTACTGGCCCGCCAGTGTGCCGCCCGTGGGCTCACCGGTGTTGAGTGGGGTGTCGGGGTACCTGGTTCGGTGGGCGGTGCGGTACGCATGAACGCCGGTGGGCACGGCTCGGACATGGCCTCCAGTTTGGAATCGGCAAAGATCTTCCACCTCGGCAAAGGCATCATCGCCAACGTGCAAGCCGTGGACCTCGGCCTGCATTTTCGCGGGAGCAACCTGCAGCCGTATCACGTCGTGCTCTCTGCGTCATTCGCCCTGTCGTGGGGCGATCCCGTCGCCAGCGAGGCCGAGATGTCAGAGATCGTGCGTTGGCGTCGCGAACATCAGCCGGGTGGCCAGAACGCCGGTTCGGTGTTCGTGAATCCTCAACCGGGTGGTGGCTCGGCGGGGGCGATCATCGATCGGGCGGGTCTGCGCGGGCTACGTGTCGGAAGTGCCCAGGTATCAGACAAGCACGCCAATTTCATCCAGGTTGACGAAGATGGAAGTGCACAAGACGTCGCCGACCTCATGGCTGAGGTGCGCGAACGAGTGCAAGAAGAGCTGGGCATCAGTTTGCACAGCGAGGTGCGACTCGTTGGTTTCGATGCCGAAGTTGCCGCCGATGCCGGCGCACAACTCGGTGACGCCGGCAATGACGAGCGCAACGCGATTGATGGCCGCCGACCATTGACTGCCCTTGACGCACTGTTCGGCCCGTTGGCTGGCGACGTCACCCTGAGTGCAGTCACCATCGCCCCGCCGATGCCCGACGACGCCGTCGCTGAATTGCACGAACTGTTCGGTGACACCGGCGCGATATCACGACCTGACGACACACCAGCCGAGACGCTCGACGAAATACTCGACGAGACGCCAGCCGAGACACCTGTTGCCGGCGTGGTCGACATTTCGTCGGCACTCCATGCCCGTGTCGTCGAAGATGTGGCAGCCGGACGACCGATCGTCATCGATGACGACGAGCACTTGCTGCCACATGAACGCCGCGAAGGTTCGGCCGTGGTGACCACGTCATTTTCCGTCGACCCAACGAGCCCGTTCGCCGACTCGCGCACGGCGTTCGGCGGCACGGCAACGCTCGGCGATGTGATCGTCGATGATCGCATCGGTCGTCGCGCATGGTGGAAGCGCTGGCCGCGTTTGCGCCTGTCACCGCTCGCCGGCTTCGGCATCCTCATCGGGTTGTTCTCGCTCGTGCTCGTGGTGATGGCGTCACCGCTGTTTGCCGTTCGCCGAATTGAAATCACCGGCGTGACCTACACCGACCCTTTGTTGTTGGACAACGTCACGAAGTCGTTGCGCGGGGCGAGCGTGTTCACCGCCGATCTTGACGGTGCACAGCGTCGGTTGGAGGGTGACCCGTGGGTGCAGCGGGCGCGACTCGACTGGTATCTGCCGAGTCGTGTCGTGATTGAAATCGATGAACGAGTTGCCGTCGCCTGGTTCGTCGGTGTCGACAATCGTGCCCGGGTGCTGGATTTCGACGGTCGCGTGCTCGCCGTGCTCGAAGGCCAACCCACCCAATTCATGAAGATCGAGGGTGTCGGGCCGAACCTGCCACCCGGCACCGTGCCGTCGTTGGTGTATCAGGCCGCGGCACAACTTGCGATCTCGCTTCCGGCCAGCCTGGCGCCGCAGGTGAAACACCTCAACGTGAATGGCCCCGAGGCATTGGGGTTCACCCTCAAAACGGGCACGATCGTCACCCTCGGTGCACCGGTCGACGTGCGCAACAAGCTCATTCAGGTGGTCACCCTGCTCACCCGGCAAGACCCGCAGTTCATCGCCGCCATCGACGTGTCGGCTGGACAACCAATTGTCACGAACGGCTAGTGTGCCTGTAGTGAAGGTTGAGCCTCATGCTCAACTTGGGGGTCAGACACAACATGCCAAGTAACTCGCAAAATTCGCCAATCGCAGTGATCAAGGTGGTCGGTATCGGTGGTGGCGGAGTCAACGCCGTCAACCGCATGATCGACGCCGGATTGCGTGGGGTTGATTTCATCGCCATCAACACCGATGCCCAGGCCCTCATCATGAGCGACGCCAGTCACAAAATCGACATCGGTCGTGAATTGACGCGCGGGCTTGGTGCAGGTAGCGACCCAGAAATCGGTCGTGAAGCTGCCGAGGCACATCGCGACGAAATTCAAGAACATCTCGCCGGCGCCGACATGGTGTTCATCACCGCCGGTGAAGGCGGCGGAACTGGTACAGGTGCCGCACCTGTCATCGCCGAGATCGCCAAGGCTGAAGGTGCACTCACCATCGCCATCGTCACACGACCATTCAATTTCGAAGGTCGTCGTCGTTCGGTGCAGGCCGATCAGGGCATCGCGAAATTGAAGGACAAAGTCGACACGCTGATCGTCATCCCCAACGAACGGCTGCTCTCCATCGCCACCGATAAAACGACCCTGCTCGACGCCTTCAAGAAAGCCGACGAAGTATTGATGCAAGGCGTCTCGGGTATCACTGGCATCATCACTACGCCGGGCCTCATCAACACCGACTTCGCCGACGTCAAGACGATCCTTGCCAACGCGGGCTCATCGCTGATGGGAATCGGTGTGGCGAGCGGCGACAAGCGGGCCTCCAACGCGGCCATCGCCGCCATCACGTCGCCGATGCTGGAAGCGGCCATCGAAGGTGCCCGTGGCATCCTGCTCAACGTGGCTGGTCCGTCGGACATGAGCCTCTTTGAGTTGAACGAGGCCGCCGAAACCGTGCAGCGCGTCGCGCACCAAGATGCCAACATCATCCTGGGCACCGTCATCGACGACGATCTCGGTGACGAAGTTCGGGTCACTGTCATCGCGTCGGGTTTCGAACGCTGGGATTCGTCGGCTGGTCGCATCGCGACGCGCGGCGACGGCACTGCCACGCGCGGCGACGCACGCCCCGAGACAGGCAAGGGCAGTTCGCGCTTGCGGGAAATTTTCGGCACGAGTGACGCCGGCGACGACGACCTCGACATTCCCGATTTCTTGAAGTAGCCGCAAAACGTTGAGCGAGCCAGCGGTCGTACAGCGGCTGGCTGAGCTTCGTCAACTCGTCGACCGCAACGCCACGCGTGGCCCCGTCGCCATTTGCGCGGTCACGAAAGGCTTTGGTGCCGATGTCGTGCGAGTGGCGCATGAACTCGGGTGTGACGCCGTGGGGGAGAACTACGCCCAAGAAGCGATCAGCAAGATCGCCGCGGTGGGTGACGCCCATCCGCCCGTGCATTTCATCGGTCGGTTGCAATCCAACAAGGTGCGCTCGCTCGTGGCGGTGGTGGCGGTGTGGCAGAGCGTCGATCGAGCGTCGCTGGTCGATGAAATCGCCAAGCGGGCCCCCGGGGCGCGCATTTTTGTGCAGGTCAATGCCACCGACGAGGTCGACAAAGGTGGGTGTGCACTCAGCGACACGGCCGCACTCGTCGCCCGGGCGCAAACAGCGGGGCTGCGCGTCGAGGGGCTCATGACCGTGGGCTCGACCGACCCCGACCCCGACCGCACCCGCTCTGCATTCGTGGCAGTACGCCAGATGGCCGACGACCTTGGCCTCGTGGGTTGCTCGATGGGAATGTCGGGCGACCTTGAAATAGCACTCGCCGCAGGCAGCACGATGGTGCGGGTCGGCACGGCACTGTTTGGCGAGCGTCCATCAGCAGCCCGGAAACCTGAGGTAATCTGACGCCATGTCAATGTTCCGTCGGGCAATGGAGTATCTCGGGCTGGGTGCCGATGAGGCCTACGACGACAGCGACCAATCGGTGCGGGCGCGTCGGCCAGCCCGCGGGCGACAGAGGTTGACAGACGATGAATACGACGATGACGACGACGACTACACCCGTGACACCCGTGATGACGACGGTGACGACGAGGCTGATGATGACGAGTTCGAAGCACCAGCAAGGTCGCCGCGTGGCACACAGCCGCCGCGTGGCACGCGCAAGCGCGATGACTCTGGCGTCACCGTGCGCGGCCCGGTCGGTCAGCCACAGAAAAACGTGAAGTCACTCGATCACGCCGCCGTTGAACCAGTCACGCTGAAGCCGACGTCGTTTACTCACTGCAAAGAAATCGGCGAGCGGTACAAGAGCGGCCAACCAGTGATCATGAACATGATCAGCACGCAGCCCGAAGAAGCACGTCGCATCATCGACTTTGCATCGGGAATCACCTTCGCCCTCAACGGCACACTCGAGCGCATCTCGCGCGGTGTCTTTCGTCTCACCCCCAACGGTGTGCGAATTCCCCGCGACTAAGCGGCGTTACCATCACGGCACCGCCATGTTGAATGAAAGAGGAACCCGTTCATGATTTCTGGAATCATCTCCCTGTACACCTTCGTGATCTTTGCGCGAATCATCGTCAGTTGGTTTCCGGTCAATCCGAGTGGGCCGTTTGCGACGGTCAACCGTGTGCTGTTTCAGATCACCGAGCCGGTGCTCGGACCAGCGCGACGAATCATCCCGAACATCGGACCGATCGATATTTCGCCCATCGCCGTGGTGTTTGCCCTCGGTTTCGTGCAGCGAATGCTGGCGTCTGCGGGTTTGTGAGTAGCGCCACGTAATGGCCGGCTCCTATCCCAACGTTTCGGCACAGCCGAATTTGCCGCAACTCGAAGAAAAAATCCTGGCATTCTGGGCCGCCGACCGAACCTTCGAAGCCTCGGTTGAGCAGCACTCGGGCAACGGCGACGGCGCCAGTGGTGGCGGCGCAGCCGAGGGTGAATTCGTGTTTTACGACGGGCCACCGTTTGCCAACGGCCTGCCGCACTACGGACATTTGTTGACCGGCTTCGTCAAAGATGCCGTACCGCGATACCGCACGATGAGCGGCAAGCGTGTCGAGCGACGGTTCGGCTGGGACTGTCACGGGTTGCCCGCCGAAGCCGAGGCCGAACGACAACTCGGCATCTCCGGTCGCCAAGCCATCACCGATTTCGGCATTGCGAAGTTCAACGATTACTGCCACCAGTCGGTGCTGCAATACACGAGTGACTGGCGTCGATACGTCACGCGACAAGCCCGCTGGGTGGACTTCGACAACGACTACAAGACACTCGACTTGTCGTACATGGAAAGTGTCATGTGGGCGTTCAAAACGCTGTGGGACAAGGGTCTGATCTATGAGGGCTTCCGGGTGTTGCCCTATTCATGGATGCTCGAAACCCCGTTGTCGAATTCCGAGACGCGTCTCGACGACGCCTACAAGATGGTGCAAGATCCTGCACTCACCGTTGGCTTCCTGCTCGCGACGGGGGAGCGACTGCTCGCCTGGACGACGACGCCCTGGACATTGCCATCCAATTTGGCACTCGCCGTTGCGCCCGATGTCGACTACGGCGTGTATGAACTGCGTGGCACGCGATATGTGCTGGCAATTGCCCGACGCGAGTCGTACGAACGCGAACTCGCCGGTGCCGAACAGGTCGGCACATTGCGGGGCAGTGATTTGGTCGGCCGCAGCTACCAACCGCTCCTGCCCTATTTCGCCGATCGCGCGAGCGTCGGGGCATTCCGCGTGTTGGCCGGTGACTTCGTCACGACCGAGGATGGCACCGGTGTCGTGCACATCGCACCGGGGTTCGGTGAAGACGACCAGCGGGTGTGCGCCGATGCCGGCATCGAACTGGTCGTGCCCGTCGATTCGTGCGGCAAGTTCACGAGCGAAGTCACCGACTTTGTGGGTCTCCAGGTGTTCGACGCGAACCCACTCGTGATCAAGAAACTCAAGGAAGCGGGCGTGGTGTTGCGCCACGAGACGTACGACCACTCGTATCCACACTGCTGGCGCACGGGCACACCACTCATCTATCGGGCGGTCAGCTCGTGGTTCGTCAACGTGACGGCGATCAAGGAACGGATGGTGGTGCTCAACCAGCAGATCACCTGGGTGCCCGACCACATTCGTGACGGCAGTTTCGGTAAATGGCTGGAGAACGCCCGCGATTGGACGATCAGCCGCAACCGTTTCTGGGGTTCGCCGATCCCGGTGTGGCGTAGCGACAACCCCGATTACCCGCGCATCGATGTGTACGGGAGCGTCGCTGACCTCGAACGGGACTTCGGTGGGCAGGTACGCGAACTGCATCGCCCGGCCATCGACGACCTGGTGCGCGCGAACCCCGACGACCCGAGCGGCAAGTCGATGATGCGGCGTGTGCCCGAGGTGCTCGACTGCTGGTTTGAGAGTGGGTCGATGCCCTTCGCCCAGGTGCACTATCCATTCGAAAATCGGGAGTGGTTCGACAGCCACCATCCCGGGGATTTCATCGTCGAATACATCGGGCAAACCCGGGGTTGGTTCTACACGCTGCATGTATTGGCCACGGCGTTGTTCGATCGCCCGGCCTTCAAGAGTTGTGTGAGTCACGGCATCGTGCTGGGCGACGACGGACAGAAGATGTCGAAGAGCCAGCGCAACTATGCCGACCCGATGCAGGTCTTCGACACCTACGGTGCCGATGCCATGCGTTGGTACCTGCTGTCATCGTCAATCTTGCGCGGTGCTGATTTCTCGGTCACCGAAGTGGGCATCCGGGACACGGTGCGTCACACGATTCTGCCACTGTGGAACTCGTGGTATTTCTTGTCGCTCTATGCCAACGCCGGCAACGTGCGTGGAACGTTCGACACCTCGAGCCAGAACGTGCTGGACCGCTACATCGTCGCCAAGGCTCGCCTGCTGGTGGAGGCATCAACGACGGCCTTCGAGTGCAACGACCTGTTCGATGCCTGTGCCCAGGTGCGGGAGTTTTTGGATGTGCTCACCAACTGGTACATCCGTCGTAGTCGCGACCGCTTCTGGGCAGGCGATCAAGCGGCCGTCAACACACTGCACAGCGTGCTCACCATCGTGTGCCGGGTGGCTGCCCCACTCTTGCCCCTCACGACCGAAGAGCTGTATCGCGGGCTGACCGGCGAGCGCAGTGTGCACTTGACCTCGTGGCCGACGACCGAGGGCCTGGGTGCCGCCGACGCACTCGTCGAGGCAATGGACTTGGCCCGCGATGTTTGTTCAGCGACATTGTCGTTGCGCAAGGCGCACCAGTTACGGGTGCGCCAGCCGCTGGCATCACTCGTCGTCGCCAGTGCGCGGGCGGGCGCCCTCACCGATTTTGTCGACGTGATCAAAGACGAGGTCAACGTGCGAGCCGTGGTCTTGAGCACGAATGTCGATGAACATGCGCGACGCGAACTCGTGGTCACACCGGCGGCGTTGGGCCCGCGACTGGGGGCCGACACGCAAAAGGTGATTCGGGCAGTGAAACAAGGTGACTGGTCGATAGACGGACCCCGAGTCGTTGCCGGTGGGTTTGAGTTGCGCGAAGGCGAATATTCACTCACCCTGGTGGCCACTGGTGCCGGTGAGCGGGGCAGCACGACGCTGGCTGACGGCTCGGGCATCGTCGTGCTTGATCTGGCGCTGGACGACGACCTGCGACGCGAAGGTGTTGCGCGTGACGTGGTCCGACTCGTGCAGCAGGCACGCCGTGACGCCGACTTGCACGTGTCTGATCGCATCCGACTCACCCTCGGGGCACCCGACGATGTCGCAGCGGCGGTACACGCCCACGCAGAGATGGTGAAGAATGAGACGCTGACGCGGGAGATGATCGTTACGACAGTCGAGTTGACTGGTGTTGCGGCGAATACCACGTTGGATGACGTGGCGCTGTTCATCGGGGTGGAGCGGCTACCCTGACGGGTTCATGAACGCCAAAACCCGCCGCCAAGTCGCGCAAAAAAAGAAGGCCCTCGCCAAGAAACAAGCAGCGGCAAAAAAGGCATTAATCAAGCGCAAAATGCGGGCCAAGAGGTTGGCCCTGCAGAAACAGGCCGCCACCAAGCGCCGCAACCTCGAAGAACTGCGTCGTCGCAAGGCCAAACGGGCAATGGAGGAAAAGCGTCGAAAAATTGCCAAACGAAGAGCCGAGCTCGCCAAGCGCAGTGCCCGCCAGAAAGCCGAAGCACTTCGTCGCAAGCTGGCGATGAAGCGCAAGGTTGATGAGCGCAAGCGCAAACAAGCCCGTCTCGCCGCCGAGCGCCAGCGCAAGCAGGATCGCAAAGAGCTCGAGCAGGCCCGCAAGCGTGCCGCCAGGGAAAAACTTGCGTTACGCAACCGTCTCGCCAGAGAAAAACTCGTCGAGAAGCGGCGTCGCGATCTTGAACGTCAGGTGGCACTTGAGGAGCGCAAACGCGAGCAGGCCCGTAAGCGTGCGGTCATCGACGAAGAACGTCGCGAAAAACAACATGAGCGTGACAAAATCACCAAGGCAAAAGACGCCGAACGCCAAATCCGCGAGTCTGAGCGGGCCCGTATTCGTACCTTGCGCGACGAAGAAGAGGGCCGAATCCGGGCCCAGCAAGAAAAAGCAATGGCCAAGCCGGTCAAGCCGCCGATCATCAAGTCTGAATCGATCAACGGCATCACACCGACCCAAGACTTCGACATTGCGTTCTTGCAGGTGCAAAAAGAATCGCTCCTCCAGAAGCGTGTCGAGTTGGTTGGTCAAGCCCAGCGTTTGACGCAGGAAGCCGAGGAGATCGTCGCCAATCAGGAGATGGGCGACGTGGATTTCGGCGAAGAGGGTGGGGAAGGCGACACGATGGTGGTCGAGCGCGAGCGTGACCTGATTCTTTCCGAACAGGCAATGGCGGAGGTCGAGGCAATCGACATCGCACTGCAGCGCATGGAAATCGGCGAGTACGGCTACTCGTCGTACTCGGGTTTGCCGATTCCGCGCGAACGTCTCGAGGCACTGCCGTGGACGACCGAACTTGTCACCGAACGTGCTGGTGGTCTGGGCAGTCGATGAACCGCACGCAGTCGCGGCGACTGTGGGGGCTGATTGCGGTGATCGTCGCCAGTGATCAGTTGACCAAGCACTGGGCGTTGAACCGTCTGTCTGACAACCGTGTGATCGACCTCGTCGGGTCGCTGCGCTTCAAGCTCGCCTTCAACAAAGGCATGGCGTTTTCGCAGGCCACGGGGGCGGGACCCATTATCGGGGCATTGGGTTTCGTGGTCGTGGTCGTGATCGTGGTGTGGTTGCGTCGATCAGCGCAAGGTGCCGCCGCGATCGCCGCCGGCCTCATCGTGGGTGGGGCCATCGGCAATCTCGCCGACCGATTGTTGCGTGGCGATGCCTGGCTGCGTGGTGCGGTCGTCGACTTCATTGATGTGCAATGGTGGCCGGTGTTCAATGTGGCGGATGCTGCAATTTCGATCGGTGCCGTGCTCATGGTCGTCGCGTCGTTGCGCAAAGGGGCACCAGCATGAGCGACGACACGGGTGGCATCACCCGCCGCGTCACCGAGGTGATTCCTGCATCACTCGAGGGTGTGCGAATCGATCGTGTGGTGTCGCTCATCGCCGATATCAGTCGCAGTGCCGCGGCGGCCTTGATTGCGGCTGGTGGTGTGTCGATTGAGGGCGAGGTCATCACGGCCGGCAAGGCAAAAGTGACGCAAGGTCAGTCGATCACCGTCGACATTTCACAGGCCAAGGGCCCGACGCTTCCGCTTGCCGACGGCACGAGAACACTCGAGGTGGTGTACATCGACGACGACGTCATGGTGGTGAACAAACCCGCGGGCCTCGTCGTGCACCCGGGTGCGGGCAACCAGACCGGCACGATGGTGAACTATTTGCTTGCTGCGTATCCGGACATTGCCGATGTTGGTGATCCGTTGCGACCGGGTCTCGTGCATCGCCTTGATGCCGGCACCACGGGGCTCGTCGCGGTAGCGCGCACCCAGGCGGCGTACGACTCGCTGGTCGGGCAGCTGTCGTCACGCACTGTGACCCGCGTGTATTCGGTGCTCGTATGGGGCACCCCTGCCTCGGCCCACGGCGTGATTGACGCACCAATCGGACGCGACCATCGAGACCCGACCAAGATGGCGGTCGTCGTCGACGGTCGGGCATCGCGCACGCACTATGCCGTTGAGCAGAAGTTCTATGCACCCACCGCCTGCGCCCTCGTCGAATGCCGATTGGAAACGGGACGCACCCACCAGATTCGGGTGCACCTCGCATCGATCGGTCACTCGGTGGTCGGCGACCCCACGTACGGTGGCGTGCGCGCCGGACTGCGCGTCGGTCGACCGATGCTGCACGCCCGCGAGCTGGCTTTTGATCATCCGCGCACCGAAGAACGCCGCACGTTCACCGCACCGCAGCCAGCCGACTTCACGGCGGTGTTGGCTACGTTGTCGTAACTACGGCGAGCGAGTTACCGACGTCTTTGTGCTGGATGCGTCGTCGGGCCACGGTGACTCGCCGCGGGCCGCTGCCAGCACGCTGCCCAACGTGAAGTTGGCAAGATGATTGCGCATGTGGTCGCCAACCGAATGCCAGATGGCCAACAACACGCATTGACCCTCATGATCACAGGCGCCGTTGCGGTGGGGTTCGCCGAAGTCGCCGAGTGAGATGGGGCCGTCGACTGCCGAAAGAATTTCTGACAACAGAATCTCGTCGGGTTGGCGGGCGAGGGTGTAGCCGCCGCCGACACCACGCTTTGATTTGACGAGCCCGGCACCCTTCAGCGCCAGCAAGATTTGTTCGAGGTAGGGCTGGGGGAGCGCGGTGCGCGTCGCAATATCGCGCACCGAAATGGGGCCCGGCTCTTTGTCATGAAGAGCCAGCGACAACAGGGCCCGACAGGCATAGTCGCCCCGTGTTGAGATCCGCACGACCCCATGGTAAACCCCCACTCAGCCACCGTGCGCAGACCTTTGTCGCACACCGTCTGACGGGTGCATGTTTACCGCTTGACTACAAGGTGACATGACGAGCAGCTCCCGCATCGTGGACGCCGCGCCGCGTCGACCCGACTATGCGGGTGCGTGCGTGACGAACATCGTGCCGGCACTGCTCGGGCCGGGAGGCACCGACAGCTTGCCCCCGTTTTTCCCCGACTGTGCGCGGGGCGCCCGCCAGGTGGTGTTGCTCGTGGTCGACGGCCTCGGTTGGCATCAACTGCAGGACTCCATCCGCACGAACCCCGCCTGCGCACCGACGTTGGCAACGATGCAAGGTGGCTCGATCACGACGGTCGCCCCGACAACGACGGTGACCGCGCTCACCTCGATCGCCACTGGCGCGGCCCCCGGTGAACATGGGTTGGTCGGATATCGCATCGATTTTTCCGGTCGCGTCGTGCAGATGTTGCGGTGGGCCGATCAAAGTGGGGATGTGCGCCGTCGTCTGATGCCCCGCGAGGTGCAGCCCTGCCCGCCATTCCTCGGGGCCACCGTGCCCGTGTTGTCGAAGGCCGAGTTCGACGGCACGGCATTCACCGAGGCACATTTGCGTGACCAAAAAATGTTCAGCTGGCGAGCGATGTCGAGCATGGTGGTTGATGTGCGAAATCTTCTGGCGCGTGGCGAAAGATTCGTGTACTGCTACTACGACGGTGTCGACAAGATCGCCCACGAGCGTGGCTTCGGCGAACATTACGACGCCGAGGTACTGACGGCCGACCGCCTCGTGGCCGACATTGCGGCAGCCTTGCCCCGCGAAGCGGTGTTGCTGGTGACCGCCGATCACGGTCAGGTGATGGTCGGTGAGCGCACGATGCCACTGGCCCACGACGTGACCCGACATCTCTCGCATCAATCGGGTGAGGGGCGTTTCCGTTGGCTTCACCTCAATGCCGGCCCGGTCGATGCCGGTCGCCTCGGCGAGGTTGTTGCCGCTGCCCGCACCCACCACGGTGACGTGGCGTGGGTGATGACCCGCGACGAGATGATCGACGCCGGCTATTTCGGGCGGCGAGTCACCGATGTGGTGCGCCGACGTTGCGGCGATGTGGCGGTCATGGCCAAGGACGACGTGAGTTTCGACGACCCCGCCGACAAGTCGTACTTCCAGTTGCAGTGTCGTCACGGCTCGTTGACGTCCGCCGAAATCGACGTGCCGTTTCTGGCAATTGCGGCCCGCTGAAACCGTTCGATCACCCGTTCGATCACGGTTCGTCATCCGCTGGTAGAACTAAGAGCCGATGAGTGACAGCACCCCGGAACGTGGCGAATTGATCGACGGAATGCCGTCGGCGAATGACGCATTCGCCATCATGGCCCGTGGCGACGAGAGCGTGCAGGAACCCGCCAAGGTGATGCGCATCGGCTCGATGATGAAAGGTCTGCTCGAAGAGGTGCGCCAGATGCAACTCGACTTGCCGAGCCGTGAGCGTCTCGCAGAAATCTATGAGCGGTCGATCGTCGAGCTGGCCGAAGCCATCTCGCCCGACCTGCGCGAAGAATTGCACACCCTCGCCTTGCCATTCAAGGAAGGTGAGGCGCCGAGCGACGCCGAACTGCGCATTGCCAAGGCCCAACTCGTCGGCTGGCTCGAGGGTCTGTTCCACGGCATCCAAGCGACACTCTTTGCCCAACAACTGGCGGCGCGTCAACAACTCGAGCAGATGCGCCAACTGCCGCCGTCGGGTGCGACGATTCCCGACCGGCCAGGCACCTACATCTAGGGCAATCCACACGGTTGCGAAGCAATTCGCTGGTCGCTCGGCGCCGAGCAGCCCGCTGGTACTCTCGGCATTCCTGCGATGTCTGCTTCGTTCACCCACCTTCATGTGCACACCGAGTTCTCGATGCTCGATGGTGCAGCGCGGGTCGACGAACTAGTCGAGCGCGCCGCCGCCGACGGCCAACAGGCGCTCGGCATCACCGACCACGGCAACATGTACGGCGTCCTTGAGTTTTATCAGACGTGCCGTCGGGCCGGCATCAATCCGATCATCGGTACCGAGGCCTACATGGCGTACGAGTCGCGATTCGAACGCCCGGCCCGGCGCGGTCGCATCGACGACTCGGGTGGTGACACAGAAGCCGGGCGCAAGCTCTACTACCACCTCACGTTGCTGAGCGAAAACAACACCGGGTACCGCAACCTCATCAAGTTGGCGAGCCTGGCATTCCTCGAGGGCTACTACTACCAACCACGCATGGATTGGGAGTTGCTCGAACGCCATCACGAAGGCCTCATTGCCACGACCGGCTGCCTCGGCGGGCACGTCCTGCAGGCGCTCCTGCGCGACGACTACGACGAAGCAAAACGCACGGCTGCACGCCTGCAGGAAATCTTCGGTCGCGACAATCTGTTCGTCGAACTGCAGGACCACGGCATCGTCGACCAGCGTCGCACCATGGCCGACCTCATCAAGATCGCCCGCGAAATCAATGCACCACTTCTGGCGACCAACGATTCGCACTATGTGCACCGCAACGATGCCGAAGCACACGACGCCTTGTTGTGCGTGCAGACGGGTTGCACCATCGCCGACACGAAACGCTTCAAGTTCGAAGGCCAGGAGCACTACCTGAAGAGTGCAGCCGAGATGCGACAGCTGTTCCGCGAAACCCCCGAGGCGTGCGACAACACGCTGTGGATTGCCGAGCGGGCGCGTACCGAGATTGAATTCGGCAAGTTCGTGCTGCCCGACTTTCCGATTCCGCAGGGGTTCACCGATGACCGCGGCTATCTCGAGCACCTCGCCCGGGCGGGCGCCACCGAACGCTGGGGTGCGCAAGTTCCGAAGGCAGTCGTCGAACGAATGGCGTACGAGTTGAAGGTCATCTGCGACATGGGCTTTGCCTCGTACTTCCTCATCGTCTGGGACCTCATCCGCCACGCCCGTGAGCAGGGCATTCGCGTCGGCCCAGGTCGAGGATCGGCAGCCGGTTGTGCGGTGGCGTATGCGCTGCGCATCACCGACCTTGATCCGGTGAAGTACGACCTGCTGTTCGAGCGCTTCCTCAACCCTGATCGCGTGACGATGCCCGACATCGACATGGACTTCGACTCGCGTTACCGCGACGAAATGATCCGCTACGCGGCGGAAAAATATGGTCGTGACCATGTCGCACAAATCATCACCTTCGGCACCATCAAGGCCCGCAATGCCGTGCGTGATGCAGCGCGCGTGCTCGGCCATCCGTATGCGACCGGCGATCGCATCGCCAAATTGATGCCACCCGTCATCATGGGCCGTGACACGCCGTTGCGTTATTGCTTCGAGCAGGACGAAAGGTACATGGACGGGTTCCGCGGTGCCGCCGACCTGCGGGCATTATGCGATACCGACGCCGACGCAAAGCGGGTCGTCGACGTCGCCCGCGGTCTGGAAGGCCTCAAGCGATCGGTGGGTATCCACGCGGCAGCAGTGGTGATCACGAAAGAGCCGCTGACCGAGTACCTGCCGATTCAGCGCAAACCCGAAGCCGGACAAAAGCCCGAGGACTCACCGGTCGTCACGCAGTACGAGATGAACGGCGTGGAGTCGCTCGGTCTATTGAAGATGGACATTCTCGGTCTGCGCAATCTCGATGTCATCACCGATGCCGAGAAACTCATTCGCTTCCGCCAACCCGATTTTGACATCGGCAACATCGCGCTCGACGACCCGAAGACCTTCCAACTGCTCGCCAGTGCGAACACCATCGGGGTCTTCCAACTCGAGTCCACGCCGATACGGGCGCTGCTGCGCTCGCTCGTGCCACGCCGTTTCGAGGACATTGCCGCCGTTCTGGCGCTGTACCGCCCCGGGCCGATGGCCGAAAACATGCACAACGACTACGCCGACTTCAAGAACCAACGCAAGCCATCACGGTTCTTCCACGATGATGCCGTCGAAGTGCTCGGCGACACGTACGGGCTCATGATCTACCAGGAGAGCATCATGCGGGTGGCGCAGAAGTTCGCCGGCTACTCGCTGGCCGAAGCCGACTCGCTGCGCAAAGCGTGCGCCAAGAAAGATGCGGTGGCCATGGCCGAGCAGCGACCGAGATTCGTCGGTGGTTGTGCCGCGAAGGGTTACGGCGAATCGTTGGGCCGCGAACTGTTCGCCATCATCGAAAAGTTCGCCGACTATGCGTTCACCAAGAGTCACGCGTTCGCCTACGGGCTCATCACCTATCAAACGGCCTGGCTGAAGGCACACCACACCGTCGACTACTTCGCCTGCCTGCTCACGTCCGTGAAGGGCAACAATGATCGTGCAGCTTTGTACCTGGCGGACGCGGGTGCCAACGGCGTCACGGTGCGCACACCCAACATCAACGAGTCGGGCGTCGACTTTGCACCCGTGGCGGGCGAGTCGGCAGTGAGTTTCGGTTTGTCGGGCATCCGCAACGTGGGCGAGGGTGCGGCCTCGCTCATCGTCGAGCAGCGCGAGGCGGGCGGTGCATTCACGTCGTTCTATGACCTCATCGATCGCGTTCCTGAGCAGGCCCTCAACAAACGCACACTCGAGTCGCTCATCAAGGCCGGGGCCTTCGACTCGCTCGGCCATCCGCGCCGCGGACTACTGCTCGTGTTCGAGTCGTTGGTCGATCAGGCGCTGGTGCGCCGCCGCGAGCGCAACCAAGGCGTGATGAGCCTGTTCGGTGACGTCGACCAAGCAGAGGGTGGCTACAGCGAAAAGACCGAGATTCCGGCGCTCGCCTTCGACAAGGCCGAACAGTTGCGTCTCGAAAAAGAAATGCTGGGCTTTTATGTGAGTGACCATCCGCTGCGCGGACTCGAAACGCTGATGTCACGTCGCATCACCTGCCCGATCATCGATGTACCCGAGCGCAACGAGGACAACATCACGCTCGGTGGCGTCATTTCGGGCGTCGAACGAAAAACCACGCGCAAGGGCGAGCAGATGGCCACGTTCAACCTCGAGGATCTCGCCGGTGTCATTGAAGTGACGGTCTTCCCGCGTCTGTACGCCACGCAGGGCCATCTCGTCGTCGACGACCAGATCGCCGTCGTGCGCGGTCGGCTCGACCGTCGAGACGAGGGTCGCGCAACGTTGATGGCTGCCGAAGTGACGATCATCGAAATACCGAAGAATGGCATTGAAACCCTGCACATCGATTTTGCCCGCCGCACCGTCACCCACGACGAAGTCGAAGAGGTGCGTGCAACGCTCGAAATGCATCCCGGCGATTCACCCGTATTCCTCACCTTTGGCAGCAAGGTCGTGGCACTTGGCCCTGAACATTCGGTGGATATCGCCCGCGTCATCGGCCTGTTGCGTGCCAAATTTGGGGCAGCGGTTTCGATTCAATAGCCCGATCCCAAAGCCCGCTCGGTGCGTTGCGCGCCACAGCGCAACAAGCTCGTTGCTTTCGCCTGTCAGATTCGGGATTTTCGCTGGCAGAATGGAGGCGTGAAAATCGCTACGCGCGACGCCAGCGCGTTGACAGATGCCGACCTTGACGAATTGGCGGCCATGGGTGGCGCATTCGGCATCGGTGCAGTATCAAAAGCGAAGGATTCGTGGGTGCTGGCAACGACCGCCTACGACGGCAAATCGCTCGTTGGTTTCATGTTCCTCACCCTCGAGCGCCTCGGCGGCACCCCGTGCGTCGTGATGGGCTTGCTCAGCGTGAAGCACACCCCGAAGCGTGACCTGACCCTGAAGGGGCTCATGACCGAGGCGTTTCATCGCGCGCTCATGGCGTTCCCCGACGAAGATGTGGTCATCGGCGCCCGCTTCGTTTCGGCCGTCGGTCTGGAAGCTTTCAGCTCGGTCGCCGGCATCATCCCGCGTCCGAAGTACCACGCGGTTGGTGAAGAGCGGGCCTGGGGTCGCCGCCTCGCACGGCGCTACGCCATCGAACCGCAGTACGACCCCGCGACCTTCATCGCCAAGGCCAACGCCCAATCGGGATTCATCGACTACGACCCGGTAAAAAAGCCGAAGATCGCCGCTGAGATTCTGGCGTTCTTCAAGGGTGTCAATGTCGCCAAGGGCGGCGTGCTCATCGTGCACGGTTGGACGATGGCCGAGTCGTTGGCCAAACTCGGCAAGAAGCGCTAGACCGCGTCGCTGTGAGCGACCTAACGCGCCTCGTTGCGTCACGGCGCATGGTGCGCGCGTTTCGTCGTGAGCCAGTCGAGCGCGACCTCATCGCCCAACTCGTCGATACTGCCTCACGTTCGCCGTCGGCAGGAAAGACACAGGGCTGGAGTCTCGTCGTGCTCGAGGGCGCCGACACCGAGTCGTTCTGGTCGGTGACGATGACACCAGAAACGCGCGCGACCTTTCGCTGGCAACATCTTTTCGCCGCACCGATTATCGCGCTGTCGTTTGGCGACCCGCAGGCCTATCTCGAGCGCTATGCAGAGAACGACAAGACGAAAGCCGGTCTCGGTGCGTCGATGGAGGCGTGGCCGACGCCGTACTGGACCGTCGATGCATCGTTCGCCACGATGACCTTGCTGCTGGCAGCCCACGATGCCGGTCTCGGTGCACTGTTCTTCGGGGTGTTTCGCGGCGAGCAGGAATTACGCGCGGCACTCTCGATTCCTGATCGACTCCAGTTGATCGGGGCGATCGCCATCGGCTACGAGCGCACACCCACCGACGACGAAGCCAACGATGCGGCGTTCGCGACCGGCGCAAGTGCCCGGCGTCCGCGCGCTGACACCGAGCAGATCATCCACTACGCGGGTTGGTAGGGCGTCAGCGCCGTACGTAGCGCGGCAACCAATTCGTCGCGACTCGCTGCCGGTGCCTGGCAGGCGTATTGGCGACACACATAGGCCAGACCGTCACGGCGGTTGGCGAACAACGGCGAGTCGAAGGTCTCGCCCCAGGCCAGCACGACGGTCGGCAGCCATTGCGACTGGATGTACTGCACGAACTCACCGCGCTGGCCGGTGATGGCCACTTCCGTCGGGCCGACGTGGCGCAAATGCAGGGCACTCAGCAGGTGGGGGAATGCAGCCGGTGCATTGCCTACGACTCGGGCCAACAATTTGAAGATGCCGTCTGCATGCTCGGCGTACCGCTCGTCGCCCGTCAGTGCGGCCAATCGCTGCAGCGCAAATGTGGCCACCGAATTCGCCGATGGCGTGGCGTTATCAATCAGGTCTTTTTGGCGCACGATCAACCGCTCGCCATCGTTCGGCGTCGTGAAGAGTCCGCCCTCGGCGGTGTCCCAATGGTGGGCGAGAAGCTGATCGGCTGCCGCACGCGCGAGTGTGATCCAACGAGCCAGACCGGATAACTCGTACAGCCGGGTGAACGCATCAACGAGGTTGGCCAGGTCGGCTGCCATCGCGAGGTGTTTCGGGGTGGCGTCACGGTGCCAGGTGCGCAACCACCGCCCATCGGCCCGCCGCATGGTGGTTGCCAAGAAATTTCCGGCTTGTTGAGCCGCAACCGCCCACTCGTCGTTGGAGTACGCAGCAGCCGCCTCGGCCAGCGACGCGGTCATGAGCGCGTTCCATTCGGTGATCACCTTGTCGTCGAGACCTGGTCGATGACGCGTGTTGCGCGCGGCGAGCAGCAACGTGCGAATCGTCTCGACGTCGTCGTTGCGCATGAGCGAACCACGGTTGGAGAGCCGGCACGGGATTGATTTGCCCTCGAAGTTGCCCGCCTCGGTGATTTCGTACCACTCGAGTGCGACGTCAACCAAATGTGCGGGCACGATCTGGCGCACCTGGTCAGGCGTGAACACGTAGAAGTGCCCTTCGTGCGAGTGCCCCGATTCGTCGAGGGAGTCGGCGTCCTGTGCGCTGTAAAACGCCCCCTCGGGTGAACGCATCTCGCGCAGTACGTAGTCGATCGTTTCCTGCACCACTTGGCGCCAACGTGGTGCGCGGAACACCAAGGATGCATGCAGGTACGGGCGGATGAGGAGCGCCTGGTCGTAGAGCATCTTTTCGAAATGTGGCACCAGCCAGCGCTCGTCGACGCTGTAGCGGGCAAAACCACCGCCGATGTGGTCGTACATGCCGCCCGCCGCCATGGCATCGAGCGAGGTGGTGATGATGTCGCGGGTGCGCGGTGATTCGTCGTTGAGGTACGACCGCAGCAACAACTCGATGGCCATCGTCGAGGGAAACTTCGGTGCACCACCGAAACCGCCCCACGTCTCGTCGAAGTTGCCGTCAAGCTGCGCCACGGCGGCGGCGAACACGTCGATGCTCGGCAAATCGGTGTTGGTCGTGATCTGTGAGGTGCGGGCGATGTTCTCCACCAGTGCCGTCACGTTGTTGTCGATGTCATCGCGACGATGATGCCACGCATCGTCGATCGCCCCCATCAACTGCAAGAACGATGGCTGTGGATAATACGTGCCACCGAAGAACGGCTGGGCTTGTGGCGTGAGGAAGACCGTCATCGGCCAACCGCCACGACCGGTCATCGCCTGCACGGCATCCATGTACACGCTGTCGACATCGGGGCGCTCCTCGCGGTCCACCTTGATGTTGACGAACAGGCGGTTCATCACTTCCGCCACATCGGCATCCTCGAAACACTCGTGGGCCATCACGTGGCACCAGTGGCACGCCGAATATCCGACGGACAACAACACCGGCACGTCACGTCGCTTGGCTTCGGCGAATGCCTCGTCGCACCATGGCCACCAGTCGACGGGGTTGTCCCGGTGTTGGCGTAGGTAGGGCGACGACTCGTGCGCGAGTCGGTTCATATTGCGATTACGCGCCGACGGCGTGGTATCCGCCGTCGACGTGCACGACTTCACCCGTCGTGGCCGGAAACCAATCAGACAGCAGCGCACAGCAGGCGCGGGCGACGGCTGACGAATCGTTGATGTCCCAACCGAGGGGTGCGCGCGCACTCCAGAGGTCTTCGAACTGGGCAAAAGACGGAATTGATTTGGCCGCCATCGTGCGAATCGGACCGGCAGCAACGAGGTTGCAGCGAATCTTGCGCGGACCAAGTTCGCGCGCGAGGTAACGGCTGGTGGATTCGAGCGCCGACTTGGCGACACCCATCCAGTTGTAGGCCGGCCAGGCGACCGTGTTGTCGAAGTCGAGACCGACGATGCTGCCGCCAGCGGGCATGAGCGGCACGAACGCATCGGCCAACACCTTCAGCGAATATGCCGACACCTGCACGGCCACCGAGACGTCTTCCCAGGTGACTGCCATCAGGTCATCACCAAGACATGCCGCCGGCGCAAAGCCGATGGAGTGCAACACACCGTCGACGCCGCCGAGATGTTGGCGGGCGGCTTCACGCACGGTTTCGACGTGGCTGGCGTTCGTTACATCGAGCTCGGCAACGTGGGGCACGGTGCCGAGTTTTCTGGCGGTACGTTCGGTGATCGATAGCCCTCGCCCGGCTCCGGTCAGCATGACCGTGGCGCCTTGTGCTTGAGCGAGCTTGGCGACGCCGAACGCCAACGACGCGTCGGTGAGCACACCGGTGATGACGAGCCGCTTACCAGCCAGAATCGACACGTCGCTACGGTAGTGGACATGAGTCCTACCTTCCCGAGTATTGGCTATCTCGGTGGTACCGGTCCGGCCGGCACCGCACTCGCGGCGCGACTGGCATCGGTGGGCTATGCGGGGTTCATTGGCTCGCGCACCGCTGCCCGCGGGGTGGAAGTCGCGAGTGAACTGACGACCAAATGGGCCGGTCGCAATTTGGATCTGACCGGTGGCGACAATCGCAGCGCAGCGCAGCGCGACATCATCGTGTTGGCCACGCCATGGGATTCAGCCGCCACCACCGTTGCCGAATTGGCCGATGCCCTGCGCGGCAAAGTGGTGATCACCATGGCGAATGCACTCGTGCGCGTGGGCAAGGAGTTTCAACCGCTCATTCCGCCGCGCGGCAGCATCGCTGCGCACGTGCAGGCTGCGATTCCTCTATCGCAGGTGGTTGCTGCGTTCCAGCACCTGCCAGCCGCCGAACTGGGGGCGCTCGACCATGAGGTGGACAGCGACGTGCTCATTTGTTCGGACAGCCCTGCTGCGACCAAGACGGTGAGCGAGTTGGTGTCGCGAATCGCCGGATGCCGCCCGCTCAATGCCGGATCGTTGTCGAACGCGTTGGCGATCGAGGCATTGACCGCCGTGTTGCTGCAGCTGAATGTGCGGTACAAGACGCGTGTGGCACCGCGCTTCACGGGCATCAACTGAGCGCAAGCATGCGCCTCTACGACACCGCACGACGCGCGGTCGTCGACTTCACCCCCGGTGACGACGTCAAGATGTACGTCTGTGGTGTGACGCCGTACGACGCCACGCATCTCGGGCATGCCTTCACCTTCATCACCTACGACATCTTGATTCGCCGCCTGCTCGACACGGGGCGCACCGTGCACTGCGTACGCAACGTGACCGATGTCGACGATCCGCTGTTTGCCAAGGCCCGCGCGCTCGACATCCACTACCTGGATCTGGCGGCGCGGGAAGAACAGCGCCTCGAAGACGACCTCCAGGCGCTCAACTTCGTGCCGATGCAGTCGACACCGCGGGCGTCGTCGGCAATCGCCGACATTCGGGGGTTCATCGGCATGGTGCTCGAACGTGGCTTTGCCTACGAAGCCGGCGGCTCGGTGTACTTCGACGTGGCACGCTCCCCGAACTTCGGTGCAATTTCGCAGTACGACCGCGAAAAAATGCTCATGTTGGCGCGTGAGCGGGGTGGCAACGTCGACGACCCGAACAAACGCGATCCGCTCGACTTCGTGCTGTGGCAGCCGTCGGCCCTCGACGAACCCTCCTGGGACACCATTTGGGGTGCGGGTCGACCCGGTTGGCATATCGAATGCAGCGCGTTGGCCCTGCGTGAACTGGGCACGACCATCGACCTGCATGGCGGGGGTACCGACCTGATTTATCCGCATCATGAGTGTGAGCGGGCGCAGTCCGAGGCGGCAACGGGGGAAACATTCGTGCGGCACTGGATGCACGTGGCAATGGTGTGGATGGACGGCCACAAGATGTCCAAGAGCCGCGGCAACCTCGTCTTCGTCGACGCATTGCGTCAGCAACACGACCCGCGCGCCATTCGGCTCGGCTTGCTCGTGAACCATTACCGCCACGAATGGGAATGGGACAAAGGTCTCATGGATCGGGCAACCATCCGACTTGGCAAGTGGGCCGAATCGGTAGTTGACTCAAAGGAGTCCGAAACGTCAATCATCACCGCGGGGGGTCGCGATTTGTTGAACACCGTGCGCAATCATCTCGATGACGATCTCGATGTACCCGCTGCCATCACTGCAATCGATGCCGCGGCGGGCGCTGGCATCAGCGTGCATGCTGCGGCCGCTCTGCTCGGAGTCGCGTTGTGAACCAGTCGCGTCAATTCCCTGACTGGGTGTTCAACGGGGCGACGCCGTTTCAATCCCGCCTGCGTCGCGTCGTGCGACCACTCGCGCGGGCGGCGTGGCGTTTCGAGTTGGACGGTTTCGAGCGTCTGCCCGCCAACGGTGCGGCGATCTTGTGTGCCAACCATGTCAGTTTCTTGGATTCGGCCGTACTGATGGTGCTCGCCCCCCGCAACATTTCGTTCATCGGCAAGAGCGAGTACATGGACTCGTGGAAGACACGCTGGTTCCTGCCGAAGGTCGGCATGATTCCGATCGATCGCAGCGGTGGGGAGAAATCCCACGCCGCACTCGAGGCAGCCGAGCGCGTGCTGCGTCGCGGTGAGTTGTTCGGTATGTTTCCGGAAGGTACCCGTAGCCGTGACGGCATGCTCTACAAGGGCCACACGGGGGCTGCCCGACTGGCGGTGAAACTCGGCTGCCCGATCTTTCCGATTGGCATCGTCGGTACGCGCGAGATCCAACCGCCCGGTGCCGCCCGACCCCGTTTGGGTGGCGTGGTCAAGATTTCGGTTGGTCGGCCGATCGACGCTGCGCACTATGCCGCCCGTGACAACGACCCACTGCTCTTTCGTGAAATCACCGATGAACTGATGTTCGAAATTCGTGCACTGTCCGGTCAGGTGTACCGCAACACGTATGCAACCAAGCGGCGCTCCGAAACGATCGTTGCCGAAACGGCGGAGATTCCACGCTTCGAGGTCAAGCAAACACCCGATACGCAGAATTTGGCGAGCGTAGAATAAAGGCTGCATGTCAGCAGCGATGATCGACGTTCGGCTTCCGGACGGTTCGACGAAGCAAATACCGAGTGGTGCGACTTCTGCCGACCTCGCAGCAGTCATCGGCCCACGACTGGCCAAGGCAGCGGTGGCCGCCATCGTCAACGATCGCGAAACCGATCTGCACGCACCACTGCATGCCGGTGACCGCGTGGCCATCATCACAGCCGACAGCGACGCCGGTCGTCATGTGTTGCGGCACTCGACGGCGCACGTGCTGGCGCAGGCCGTCCTGCAGTTGTTCGTTGGCACGAAGTTCACGGTGGGCCCCGCGATCGTCGACGGCTTCTATTACGACTTCGAATTACCGGGTGGTCGCACGTTCACCGAAGACGACCTGCTGACGATCACCCAACGGATGAACGAGATCGTCGAGGCGAATCAACCGTTCCTTCGTTCAGAGCTCTCGCCATCAGCCGCTTTGGCGTTGTTTGCCGATCAGCCGTACAAGTGCGAGATCATTCAGCGCGTTACGGCGGGCAGTGCCGACGCCGATGACGCTGGCGAAGTTGCCGGGGGCGACTCGGTCAGTGTGTATCGCAACGGTGACACGTTCGTCGACCTATGTCGCGGCCCCCACGTGCCAAGCACCGGTCGACTGCCACATTTTGCGTTGATGAAGGTTGCCGGTGCCCACTGGCGCAGCAACGAAAAAGGCCCAACCCTGCAACGCATCTACGGCACCGCGTGGGAATCAAAGGCCGCCCTGCAAGAACATCTCGTGCGGCTCGAAGAAGCCGAGAAGCGCGACCATCGACGACTCGCCGTCGAAATGGATTTGTTGTCGTTCCCCCCCGAACTTGGCGCCGGTCTGGCCGTCTGGCATCCGAAGGGCGCCACTGTGCGCAAAATCATGGAGGACTACAGTCGCGAGCGTCACCAAAATGGCGGCTATCAATTCGTGTACACGCCGCATTTGGCGAATGCGAATCTGTTCGAAACTTCCGGACACCTGGATTTCTACAAAGACGGCATGTATCCGCCGATGGAGATGGACAACGGCACGTATTACCCCAAGCCGATGAATTGTCCGATGCACTGCCTCATCTATCGCGACCGCCAACGTAGTTATCGCGAATTACCACTGCGGCTCTTTGAATTGGGCACGGTCTATCGCTACGAACGGGCCGGCACCCTGCACGGCTTGCTGCGTATCCGCGGTTTTACCCAGGATGACAGCCACATTTTTTGCACGCAAGAACAGCTCGCGGACGAAATTGGCTCGCTCCTGGGCTTCGTCCTGTCGGTGCTGCGTCGTTTCGGCTTCGACGATTTTTCGTACAAGCTCTCCACCCGCAACGTCGACAAGTCGATCGGGTCAGACGACCTGTGGGAGCAAGCGACCACCGCATTGCGGGCGTCACTCGACAAACTCGGTGTGCAGTACACGATTGGTGAACGCGAAGCGGCGTTCTACGGCCCGAAGATCGACATCGACGTGCGCGATGCCATCGGGCGAAAGTGGCAACTCTCCACGATCCAAGCCGACTTTCAGCTGCCCGAACGCTTCGGGCTGGAATACGTCGGTGCCGACAACCAGCGTCACCGTCCGATCATGTTGCACCGGGCATTGTTCGGCTCCGTTGAGCGATTCTTTGGTGTGCTGCTCGAGCACTACGGCGGCTCATTCCCCACCTGGTTGGCGCCGGTGCAGGTGCGGGTGTTGCCGGTGACGAGTGCCCATGAAGCACATGTGGCCACCCTGGTTGCACAACTCGCCGCCGAAGGTTTCCGGGTGGATACTGCAGTGGCTGATGAACAACTCGGCAAACGTATTCGGGCCGCCAAACTCGAGCGCATCCCGTACGTGCTGGTGGTTGGTGACGATGACATCAAGGCAAATTCGGTTGGTGTCAACCCGCGGGGCGGGGAAGTGCAACGCGACACGCCATTCACTTCATTCATGCAGCGTCTGGCGGCCGATGTGCGCGAAGGCGCGGGGCACTAGCCCGCATCATGCTCGAACGTTTGTGGGCCGGTTGGCGCGCGGAGTACGTCTCGGGCTTCGGGCCGGAGGGCAACAACGCGCCAGGCAATGGTGAGTCGATTTTTTCGGGCATTCTCGCCAGTGGTTTGCCCGATACCGAGACCCACATCGTGCAGCGGGGGCCCACGTGTTTCGTCATTTTGAATGCGTACCCGTATGCGAGCGGCCACTGCCTCGTGTTGCCGTACCGACAAGTCGCCAATCTCGAAGATCTCACCGATGTCGAACGCGACGAACTGTGGTGCACCGTGCGTGACGCAACGCTGGCGCTCAAGTCGGCGTATGCACCAGCCGGGCTGAACGTGGGTCTCAATCTCGGGGCCGCGGCGGGCGGCAGCGTGGCCCAGCACCTGCACGTGCACCTCGTGCCACGTTGGGTGGGCGACACCAATTTCACGGCAACCATCGCCAATACCAAGGTGCTGTCCGAGGCACTGGCCAGCACCGCCACACGCCTGCGTGCGGCCTGGCCGCAGGGGAAGTAACGATGGCTGACGAAGTTCGCGACGAACGTGCTGACGAAGTTCGCGACGAACGTGCTGACGAAGTTCGCGACGAACTTCCCGCCGACCTCGATGCGAGTGGTTATGTGGGGCCGTACCAATTCCCCGACAACAGCCGGCGACGAATTCCGGCGCTGATGTACCTCGTGATTGCCGCATTGTGCGCAGCAGCGTGGTTCTTCACGCAAGACAGTGATACTGCGGTGGTCAACGACGGTTTTATATTTGCCGCCGCACTCTTTGCAGTGTTCGGTGCGTACGGGTTGTCCGCAGCGTGGCGAATGAAGGTCGATGAGCGCGATGCGTTGGTGCGCGCCACACAAGCAGTCGATTTTGCAGTTGGGCATGCGTCGGCCCAACAGGTGTGGCGTGGCGTGCGCAGTCGCCCGACATGGCGGGTGTTTTGCTACAGCAGTGAAGAGCCACCGTTGCAGCGTGGGCTCGTACTTGTCGACGCCGTTGATGGTCGCATCAAGGAATGTCTCGTCGAAGACAATCCAGATCGCTTCAAGTAGGCTTGACGCGTGTTTGACGGCAAATTTCGTGTGCACGTCGACAAATATGTGCGTCCCGTCGGCGTCACGCTGACGCGCACCAAGATCACCCCCGACCACCTCACGATCGTGGGGCTCGTCATCTCCATTGCTGCAGCCGTCACGATCGGGGCGGGCTACCTGCGCTTTGGCCTGCTGCTCGTGGTGGCCGCCGCCCTGCCCGACATGCTCGACGGAGCCCTCGCCAAAGCATCCAACGTGTCGAGCCAGCGCGGTGCGTTCTTTGACTCGACCATCGATCGCATCACCGACGGGTTCATGCTCGGCGGGGTGGCCTGGTATCTCGGTGATACCCGCGGTGGCACGGCGGCGGTATTGCCGTTTGCGGTGATGGCCGTGTCGTCACTGATTTCATATCAGCGCGCCAAGGCCGAGTCACTCGGCCTGCAGGCCAAGGGTGGCTTGATGGAGCGCGCCGAACGCATCGTCATTTTGTGCGTTGGGCTGCTGTTTGACTCGGGCTTGTATTGGGTCATGTGGGCCATGCTGGTGTTGGTGTCGATCACCGCCGTGCAACGCTTCGTGAAAATTTGGCGTCAGGCGGCGGTGGCGCCGGTGACTGCCGCGCGATTGCACACTCGTCGCACGCGTCGCGCATCACGCCGAGCCGCATTTGCCGATCGTCGTGCTCGCATGTCGTCGCGACGCCGCGATGCCTGACGACCGCAACCCGGGTATCGCCTTCCGTCTTGCCAACCTGTTGGGCGCCACCACACCAGCGGTGGTCTCGCACGTTGCCGCTTTGTCGCTCGGTGGTCTTGGCGCCATTGCGATGCGCAACGAACGAAAAATGGTTGAGCGACATCAGCGCCGGGTGTCACCACGCTTGAACGCGTTGCAGATGCAACGTCGTGTCAACGATGCATTCCAGAGTTACCTGCGCTACTACCTCGAAACGTTTCGTATCGCGTCGCTGTCGCCGAGAGAAATCGACGCGGGCTTCAGCCTCGAAGGTTTCGTGCACATCGAGCAAGGCCTGGCGGGGGGCAAGGGCGTGATTCTCGCCTTGCCGCACGTGGGTGGCTGGGAGTGGGCCGGGCGGTGGTTGGCGCAACGCGGTCTGCGGGTCAGTGCGGTCGTCGAGGTCCTGGAAAATGAGGAGGCCTACGAAGCGTTCCTTGCCGTGCGACTGGCACTCGGAGTCGACGTGATTCCGCTCGACGAGCACGCTGGTGTCGCGGTGCAGGAGGCCTTGCGCGCCAATCATGTCGTGGTGCTGATGAGTGATCGGGACATCCAGCGCAACGGGGTAGAGGTCGACTTCTTCGGGGAGCGCACCACCGTGCCGGCCGGACCAGCGTTTTTTTCCCTCCGTATCGGATCACCGATCATCCCTGCCGCGGCGTACTTCACGCGACGGGTCGACGGCCATCACGCTGTCGTGCGGCCACCGATCGTGTTCGAGCGGGCCGGTGGTCTGCGTGACGACATGCAGCGTCTCACCCAGTTGCTGGTGGCGGAGTTGGAAACGCTCATCCGCCGCGCACCCGAACAGTGGCACCTGTTCTCACCGAATTGGCCGAGCGACCCCGGTTACGCGTAGGCCGCGAACAAGTTGGTGACACCCTTGGCTTGACCGCCGTCAACGGCTGACATCACCGCCACGGGCATCACCCCAGTCGCCCACCAGGCGCTGATGCGTTCTCGCACGAGGTCGGCAGGCCCCGACATCGTGCAATCATCCAGCCATTCGTCGCTCATCACGGCAGTGAGTGCTTCGCCGAGCTGGTCTCGTGCCGCAGTTTTCAGCACCTCTTCGAATTTGTCGACCTGCGCGTCGTAGCCGCTGGCGCGCCAGTAGTTGCGGTAATTCGGCAGCGTTGCATACATCACGAGCGTGCGACGGTTGACGGCCCGGGCAGCCTCGATGTCGTCGGCGATCACCGTCGGGATCATGTTTGCCAAGAAAAACTTCGAGCGACGCTCGGCAGGAATGCGCGCCACCTGGGTGGGTATCGCTCGCAACGAGGCGTTGGCCCACAGTGCACCGTCACCGATTTCGATGGCCAAGTCGAGCATCTTGTCGCGCAAGGTGGCGAGATATATCGGTGGCAATGAACCGCCGAATTTTTCGTTGGCCCGCATCGCCGCGACGTACTCACGGATGTCGCTGAGCGGTTTTCCGGTGGCGACACCCAGGCGCTGCACCACTGGTCCGTGGCTTACTCCGACGCCGAATGCAAAGCGTCCACCAGAAATTTCTTGGATGTGCGAGGCGGTGTTGCCGGCTTCGAAGGCGTGGGCGAGGTAGATCGGCTGAATTGACGTGAAATATTGCAGGGTGGTGGTGGCGTGGGCCAGTGACACGCACAGAGACATTGCTGCACCAAGGCTCGGGCAGGCCACATGGGTGAAGCCCCGATCTTGTGCGTCGCGCGCCAACTGCAGCACACCACCACGGCGGGTGGGCGATGCCACGAGCGAGATCGCGGGAAGTTGGGCGGAGGTCATGGTGTGGGCGCCCGTGGTTCGACGGTGCGTTTCCTACCGTACCGTGAACGGGGTGGGGACGATGCCGTCAGAGCAGCGACGCAACGACATGTTGCGCATCGCCATGGTGAGCCCGTACAGCCTCACCATTCCCGGTGGAGTCCAGCACCAGGTCCTCGGTTTGGCGCGTGAACTGCGCCGAATGGGCCACGAGGTGCGCGTGCTCGGGCCCTGCGACGGGCCGCCACCCGAGCCGTTCGTTACACCACTCGGCAACAGCTTGCCGACGGCCGCCAATGGTTCATCGGCGCCACTGGCACCCGACCCGTCGGCGGCACTGCGCACGTTGCGGGCACTCAACGACGAAGCATTCGACATCCTGCATTTGCACGAACCGATGGCGCCCGGCCCCACGCAAACCGCGCTGATGTTGCGGCTCGCGCCGATGGTCGGCACGTTCCACGCAGCGGGCGATATCGCCTGGTACCGCCGCGTGCGCAAAGGCGTCGAGTGGTTGGGCACCCATCTCGACCATCGGGTGGCGGTCTCGGTGGCTGCGCGCGATATGGCGGCGCGACATGTGGGTGGCACTTTTGAAGTCTTGTACAACGGCATCGACGTTGAGACGTATCGCCGCCCCCATGTAACGCGCGAGCCAACACCGACCATCCTGTTTTGCGGGCGACACGAGCCGCGCAAAGGCCTCGAGGTATTGCTCGATGCGTTCTTGTTGATGCCGAATCATCACCGGCTCTGGGTGTGTTCCGATGGCCCGCAGATCGCCGATGTGCGCAAGCGCTACAGCCGCGATCCGCAGGTTGCGTCGCGTATCGAATGGCTCGGGCAGGTGTCTGAGCCAGAAAAGTTGGATCGCTTGGCGCGCTGCAGCGTGTTCTGCGCGCCGTCGTTGCACGGTGAGTCGTTCGGTTTGGTGTTGCTCGAGGCAATGGCGGCCCAGACGCCGGTCGTGGCCAGCGACATTGACGGGTACCGCGACGTCGTCACCGACGATCAGGACGGTGTGCTCGTGCCGCCGGGTGATGCAGCGGCACTGGCGCACGCACTACTCACGGTCATCGATGATGCCCAACTCGGCCAGCGTCTCGTGCGGGGTGGCGACGCGCGGGCCGCGCAATTGTCGATGCATGCGCTCGCGCGGCGATACCTCGAAATTTATCGAGAGGTGCTCATTGCCGAAGCCGAGGAACGCATCGTGGTGCAACCAAGCACTCTCGTGCGCTACTTCGAGGACCGACTTTTGCGTCGCCCACGATTCGCACAATTTTCACAGAATATGGTCGACAGCCTGACCGACTCCGTCAACGACACCATGAATACGCTGCGTGACAAGTCACAACTGTGGCGTGAACGCGTCACTGGTGAGCGCTCGGACGACGAGTAACCTTTCGGTGATGAACGCACTCTGGATCTTGTTGGTCGTCGTGGCGCTCGTCGCCGTGTGGGTGGTGTTCTCGTACAACCGCCTCGTCAGCCGTCGCAACGAGGTGGATAACGCCTGGTCGCAGATCGACGTGCAACTCAAACGCCGTTTGGACCTCATTCCGAATCTGGTCGAGACCGTCAAGGGTTACGCGGCGTTCGAAAAGAGTGCACTTGAAGCGGTCATCGAAGCTCGGTCAAGGGCCATGTCGGCTGCGCCCAACCCGGCCGCCCAAGGTGTCGCAGACATCGGGTTGACCGGTGCACTGCGCCAGTTGTTCGCCTTGTCCGAGGCGTACCCCGACCTGAAGGCCAACACCAACTTTTTGTCGCTGCAAGAAGAGTTGCAGAACACCGAAAGTCGTGTTGCTTTCGCCCGCCAGTTCTACAACGATGCCGTTGAGCGCTACAACAACACCACGCAATCGTTTCCCGGTGTTATTTTTGCCAAGTCGTTCAACTTCGCCGATCGCGAATATCTCGAGGCCGAGGCTGCAGCTGCAATACCGCCGTCGGTGAAGTTCTGAACGACCTCATCGCGGCGAACAAACGCCGCTCAGTGGCGTTGATGTTCGGGTTCGTGCTGGTCCTCGTTTTGGTTGGCATGGCAGTTGGCATCCTGATCGGCAACGGCATCCTCGGAACGTTGCTTGCCCTCGCCATCGCTTCGGTGGCGGCCTTCGGCTCGTACTGGAAGTCAGACGCCATCGCTTTGCGCATGAGTCGTGCAGTGCCGGCAGACCCGGTGACGTACAAGCGTCTGCACAACCTCGTCGAGGGTTTGTGCATCGCCGGTGGCCTGCCCAAGCCGCGTGTCTATGTCGTTCATGATCCGGCACCCAATGCATTCGCCACGGGCCGCAACCCGAAGAATGCCGCCATCGCGGTGACGACCGGCCTGCTGGAGAAAATGAACCGTGTCGAACTCGAGGGTGTCGTGGCGCACGAACTCTCGCACATCAAGAACTACGACATCCTCGTCATGACACTCGCCGTCACACTCGTCGGCACCGTTGCAATCATCACCGACATCACCATCCGCATGATGTGGTGGAACGGCGGGCGAGTCGCCCGGGCAGGCGATCGCGACAATCGCAGCAACCCGTTGGCGTTCATCGGCATTGCGCTGTTGATTTTGGCCCCACTCCTGGCGCGAGCGATGCAGGCAGCAGTCAGCCGCCGCCGCGAAACCCTCGCCGATGTGTCAGCCGTGCAGTTGACCCGCTACCCGCCGGGGCTCATCTCGGCGCTGGAAAAATTGCAGGCCGACAGCACCGTGACCCATTCGGCCTCGATGGCCACCGCCCACATGTGGATTGAGCAGCCAATGTCGGGGGTGAATGACACAGGTCGGTTGGGGTTTTTCCATAAACTCTTCAATACCCACCCGCCTCTCGCCGAGCGCATCGCGCTGCTGCGAGAAATCTAGAGAGAAGGAGAACGCAATGTTTCTTGCCCAGCGCCGTCTCGCAATCGCCAGTGGCCTACTCGCCGTGCTCGTCATGAGCGCCTGCAGTGGTGGTGGCGCCAGTACCAGCGACGCATCTGACACTGCGGCGCCAGACACCACCGTCGCTGAGTCAACCACGACGACGACGACGATCCCAGCGATCCTCGCCCCGCTGACTGGCCTGCCGGTGACTGCGGCGATCACCCGTCCGGCACTCGTTGTCAAGATCGACAATCACCCGAAGGCACGACCGCAATGGGGTTTGAATCAGGCCGACATTGTCTTTGAAGAAAATGTCGAGATGCTCACCCGTTTCGCGGCGGTGTTCCACACCAATGACAGCGACCCGGTTGGCCCGATACGCAGTGGTCGTAAACAAGATGTCGATCTGCTCGAGTCGTTGAATGCGCCACTGTTCGCCTGGAGCGGTGGCAACGTTGAGGTCACGAACCTGATTCGTGCATCGACGATGATCGACCTGAGTTACTCGACGGCGAACAAAGAGGGTGGGTACCGCCGCGAGGGTTCGCGTTCAGCCCCACACAACCTGCTTGCCGACACATCTAAATTGTGGACGCTTGCACCTGCCGGCGCGTTGCCCCCGCCCGCACAATTCGTGTATCGCGCTGCCGACGAGGTGATACCTGCGACTGCCCGCGAGACCGGTGGGGTCAAGCTCACGATGGACGGGGTGCGGGTCTTGTGGGAATGGAGCAGCGACTTCAGCCGCTTCTTGCGATCCCAGGATGACAAGGCCCACGTTGACGTCGACGATGTGCGGGTGAACGCCGCCAACGTCGTCGTGCTCTATGTGTCATACAGCAAGAGCGGCTACAGCCCGGTTGCCAAAACGCTCGGTGCGGGTGAAGCCTGGGTATTGACTGCCGGCAAATTGTTTCAGGGCACCTGGGAGCGCGACGATGCGACCAAGCCGTTCACGCTCAAAGACACCGCCGGCAACGTGATGAAATTGACCCCGGGCAACACCTGGGTCGAACTGACCCGCGTCGGCAAGGGTGTGTCGTATCTGCCAGGCACGGCAACGACTTCCTTCCAGTATCCATAAAGAAGAGTGCCTGGCGCGTCGCCGTTTGTCACGCCCCCTGCGTTCGGGTGTGCACGGGGTGCTTCGGTACGATAAAGGATTATGACAAATTCTGAAAAGAGCACCGGTTCAATGCGGGTGCAACGCGGTCTGTCTGAAATGTTGAAAGGTGGCGTCATCATGGACGTCGTCACCCCCGGCCAGGCGAAAATCGCCGAAGATGCCGGCGCAATCGCAGTGATGGCACTCGAGCGGGTGCCTGCCGACATTCGTCGCGATGGTGGTGTGGCCCGGATGAGTGACCCGGAGATGATCGAAGGTATCCAGGCCGCAGTCTCCATTCCGGTCATGGCCAAGGCGCGCATCGGCCACTTCGTCGAAGCCCAGGTGCTCGAAGCCCTCGGTGTCGACTTCATCGACGAGAGCGAAGTGCTCACGCCCGCCGACGAGGCGCACCACATCGACAAGATGAAGTTCACCATTCCGTTCGTGTGTGGTGCCACCAATCTTGGTGAGGCGTTGCGCCGTATCTCCGAAGGTGCCGCCCTCATTCGCTCGAAGGGCGAAGCAGGTACCGGCAACATCGTCGAAGCGGTCCGCCACCTGCGCTCGATTCTCGGCGACATTCGCAAGATCACCCAGGCCGACTCGGCCGAGTTGTTTGCGTGGGCCAAGTTGCTCGATGCACCGCTGCCGCTCGTGCAGGAAATCGCCGAAACTGGTCGCCTGCAGGTGCCGCTGTTCTGTGCCGGCGGTATCGCCACACCAGCCGATGCTGCGCTGGCCATGCAACTTGGTGCCGAATCGGTGTTCGTTGGTTCGGGCATCTTCAAGAGTGACGACCCGGCACCGCGGGCCCGAGCGATCGTTGAAGCAACCGCTCACTTCCGTGACGCGCACATCATCGCCAAGGTCAGCCGCAAACTCGGCGCGCCGATGACCGGCATCGCGATGGACGAAATCAACCAGCGTTACGCCGAACGCGGCTGGTAGGAACCCCACTCGGGGAACCATGTCGGCGCGCACCCGCATCGGAGTGCTCGCCTTGCAAGGTGCGTTCGCGGCCCATGCTGCAGCGTTGCAACGACTCGGCGTACGAGCCGATGAGGTGCGTGTGCCTGGCGACCTCGCCGAGTGCGATGCACTCGTGATGCCCGGCGGTGAGTCAACGACGATGTCACAATTGCTGGAAACCTCAGAATTGTTCGACCCGCTCGCCAAACGCATCGCCGATGGCATGCCCGTATTTGGTACTTGTGCCGGCATGATTTTGCTGTCCACGGGCATTGCCGATGGGCGCCCCGACCAACGGTCGTTCGCTGCGTTGGACATCGACGTGCAGCGCAACGGTTTTGGTCGACAGTTGGACAGTTTCGAAACTGAAATCGCCGTGCAAGGTTTTGATCGCGCGTTCCATGCGGTGTTCATTCGCGCCCCGCGCATCTCGCGCATCGGTAGTGGCATCGAAACACTCGCCACATACGGCGGTGAACCCGTGCTCGTACGCTCAAAGACCGTGATGGCTGCCTCGTTTCACCCTGAGTTGGCCGATGACGACCGCGTGCATCAGTTGTTTTTGAACATGGTGCAAGGCTGAGTCGACGATGTCTGGTCATTCCAAATGGGCAACGATCAAACGCAAAAAGGCGATCATTGACCAGAAGAAGGGCAAGACATTCGCCAAGCTCGCACGCCAAATCGACGTAGCGGCCCGCCTCGGCGGGGGAGACCCAGCGACCAACGCACCGTTGCGCACGATCATCCAAAAAGCAAAGGCGTCGTCGATGACCAACGATGCCATCGAGCGAGCAATCAAACGCGCAACGGGCGAAGCCCAGGGTTCAAACTACGAAGCAATCACCTACGAGGCATACGCACCTGGCGGTGTGGCGCTGCTCATCGACATCCTCACCGACAACCGCAACCGCACCGCGTCGGACGTGCGGGCAATTTTCAGCAAAGGTGGTGGCTCGATGGCTGCCCCTGGTGCGGTGGGCTGGCAGTTCAGCCGTCGTGGTGTGATTCTGGTGGATCGCACCGCCCAAGAAGATGACGTCATGAATGCCGTGCTCGAGCACGGGGCCGACGACATGCTCGACGATGGTTCGGTCTGGCGCGTAACTTGCGATGCCACCAAAGTGTGGGAAATAAAAACCGCGTTGGAAGCCGCTGCACTGCCGGTGCAGTCGGCTGAGAGCACGATGGTGTCGTCGCAAACCGTGGTCGTTACCGATGTGGGTGTGGCGAAGGCGATTCTCAAGATTCTGGATGAACTCGAAGAGCACGACGACGTGCAGGATGTGTATTCCAACTTCGACATCTCCGAAGAACTGCTCGAAGCGGCTGCTTCATGACTGAGCAGTGGGCTACGGTGGCGGTATGAGCAAAACAGTCGGTGTTGGCGATGCGGCCCCCGTTTTTACGTTGCCGGGCACCGGTGGGCGGTCGTATTCACTCGCCCAACTGCGTGGCGCACCGGTGGTGTTGGTGTTTTATCCGGGTGACAACACGCCGGTGTGCACCAAGCAGTTGTGCTCCTACAACGACGAGCTGACCCAGTTCGCCGGGTTGTCGGCCCAGGTCATCGGCATTTCGGCACAAGACGTGGCGAGTCACGAAAAGTTTGCCGCCAAACACGGTTTCGGCTTTCCGCTGCTCTCTGATGTCGATAAATCGGTGCATCGGGCCTACGACGTGCTGGGCCTCATGAACCTGCCGCGGCGCAGCGTGTTCGTCTTGGATGCCGTGGGCGTGATTCGCTATGCCCATCGGGCGGTCGTCGGGGTCACCTATCGGCCAGTCAAAGAATTGGTCGATGCCATCACCGCCATCGGCTAGAATCAAACATATGTTCGCCCCCCGTCAAGGGTCCAACGATGCCCGAGCAGGCAACGAATCATCCGGCCTCGTGCTCGGCATCGACCCCGGGTTGACTCGCTGTGGATACGCCATCGTGCAACCTGGTGCCCACGCCACCGCCCAGCCGTCGCTGCATTCACTCGGTGTGTTGACCACGTCGCCTGACGAAGAATTGCCGTTGCGTTTGGCCCAACTTCAGACCGATCTGCTGGCGCTGTTCGATGAGTTTGCACCAACGGCAGTGGCCGTCGAGCGGGTGTTTTTTCAGCACAACACCCGCACCGCGATGAGTGTGGCGCAAGTGAGCGGCGTGGTCTTGGCGTTGGCAGCGTCGCGCGGTTGTCGCGTCGTGCAATACACCCCGACACAGGTAAAGAGTGCCGTCGCCGGGTTTGGCGGCGCAAACAAAGACGACATTGCGCGCATGGTGCAACTGCGGTTCGGGTTGCGCACCCTGCCAACGCCTGCCGACGCAGCCGACGCCGCGGCGCTGGCACTGTGTCATATCGCAACTGAACCGTTTGCCCGCAGCGTGGCCGGAGCACAGGCGAGATGATCGGTTCACTGCGCGGACGCGTGCTCGAGCGCATGAGCGACTCGACCGTGCTGCTCGACGTTGCCGGTGTCGGCTATGTCGTCAGTGTCACGCCGCGCACGCTCGGTGAACTCGAGCCGACGACCGATGCGTTCTTGCACGTGCACCATCATGTGCGTGACGACGCCGAGTCGTTGTTCGGCTTCTTAGATCGCGACGAGCGACGCACGTTTGAAGTGCTCATCGAAACCAACGGCATCGGGCCTTCGTTGGCGATGGCAATCTTGGCCACGCATTCACCGCGGGCGCTGGTCGACATCGTGTTGGCGGGCGACGTCGCCGGGCTCACGACCGTGTCGGGCGTGGGCAAAAAAACGGCCGAACGATTGCTGTTGGAATTGAAGGACCGCCTGAACCTGCCCACCATCGACGAGCCGCGTGCGGTCGGTGAACGGGGTGCCGGTGGCATGAGCGACGTGCGTGATGCCCTCGCTGGTTTGGGTTATGACGACACCGAGATTCGCGCCGTATTGCGCGAATTAACACTCAGTGACGATGCCGCCACCATGTTGCGCGAAGCGCTGAGTCTGTTGGGGGCCCGCCGTGCGTGAAGAGTTCGTCGATCCCATTGCACGCGACGATCACGACCAGCGCACCGACAGCGCGCTGCGGCCGCGCAAGCTGGCAGATTTCGTGGGTCAACAAGAACTCAAGAGACACTTGGCGATCGTGCTCGAGGCTGCGCGGCAACGCAACGAAGCCGCCGATCATTTGTTGCTGGCTGGGCCGCCCGGCTTGGGCAAGACCACGATGGCGGGCATTGTGGCGGCCGAAATGGGGGCCAAGTTCCATGTCACTTCGGGCCCGGCCTTGGAGCGCGCCGGTGATCTGGCGGCCATCCTCACCAAGCTCGAAGAGCGCGACGTGTTGTTCATCGATGAGGTGCATCGCTTGTCGCGGGTGGTCGAAGAAATTCTGTATCCCGCCATGGAAGATTTCCAGATTGACATCGTCGTTGGCAAGGGCCCAGCAGCATCATCGATTCGCCTCACGTTGCCGCGCTTCACGTTGATTGGCGCCACCACACGTACGGGCATGATCACAGGGCCGTTGCGCGACCGCTTCGGGTTGGTGGCGCGGCTCGAGTATTACGAACCCGATGAACTGCGCCAGATCGTGCAGCGTGCCGCGGGCATCTTGGAAGTCGCCATCGACCACGATGCGGCCCACGAAATAGCTTCGCGTTCACGGGGCACGCCCCGCATCGCCAACAGGTTGCTGCGCCGCGTGCGCGACTTTGCCCAGGTGCGCAACAGTGGGGCAGTGACCGCCGCCGTTGCCGACGAAGCGCTACGGGTGTTCGGGGTTGACCGCTTGGGTCTCGACAAAGTGGATCGCTCGGTGCTACAGATCATCTGCGAGCGCTTCGGTGGCGGGCCGGTGGGGTTGTCGACTCTGGCCATTGCGGTCAGTGAGCAGACCGAAACCATCGAAGACGTCTATGAGCCGTTCTTAATTCGCGAAGGCTTGTTGGCGCGCACACCGCGGGGCCGGGTGGCGACAGCGGCGGCGTATCTGCACCTGGGGCTCACCCCACCTGATCGGTCCGCTGAATTGTTCTAGCCGTGCTGTTTTAGCCCTGCTGTTCTAGCCCGCGTTGTTTTAGCCCTTTTTACTGCTGTTTGTAATTGTTGACCAAAAGAGTTGCATTTGGCCTGTGGCCCGATTATGGTAAAGCCGACTAAACCAGTCGGAATTGATTTCATCTCAATTCATCAACCAGAAAGCAGCCCACCCCATGTCGTACCCCACC
>JAEMQQ010000038.1 GCA_016463775.1 Ilumatobacteraceae bacterium
GCTGCACTGCCTTTGTCAAAGCATCGGCAACTTCACGAATTGCACCGCGGCCACCTGGTTTTGTGGTCACGATGTGAGCAGCATCGAGTGCCGATTGGTGTGCATCGGCAGGTGCGATGGCGACTCCGACGTAATTCATGCAGGCAAGATCGTTGATGTCGTTACCCATGTAGGCCGTGGTAGCGGGAGTGGCACCGACGCGCGTCATCCACGCCTGCAAGACGGGCAGTTTGTCGTCACAGCCGTGCACGACCTCAAGTGACAGCTTTCCCGCTCGTGCGGCGACCACCCTGTTCTTCTCTTTGGAAATGATGATCATGTGGATGCCAGCCTCACGCAAAAGCCCGATACCCATGCCGTCGGACCGACTGCACGTCACCGACTCTTCGCCGGTCTCTGACACGATCACCCGATCGTCGGTGAATACACCGTCGAAGTCGAAAGCAATCGCCTTGATGTTGGTGAGTGTTGGCGACGTCATGATGTCAATTCGCTGCACTGCTGGTGACACTCAAAACGGTAACGAGCAGTAGCGAGAGCCCGATGCCGAGTGTGGCACCAACGATGGCGGCCAAGACCCCGAGTGAGCCGAGTCGGCCGACAACTGTCGGCGACCGTCGGGAGAACCACTGGGCCATACCGCTGCGGGGTACGGGCTGCGATGGGGTGCCGGTGCGAGAAGTGAACCGGCCGCTCCGGTAGTCGTCGGAGTTGCTCATCTGCCCAACAACAATGAGTGCCACCATGGTGACCACGCCAACGATGGCGATTCTGGTCGTAACCTCAGTGAGAGTCATGGACGCCACAACCAACGATGAACTCATCACGGCAACTTCCAGCGTACCTCTGCCGCCACCCCCACCGCCCGTTTCGGCAAATGCGGCACGGCGAGTCTGGTGGGCGCTTCCCGTTCTCACCGTCGCATGGTTGCTCATGGTGGTGTTCGTGGCAGCTTCGCTGACCCGTGTACGTCTGTGGGAGTTGGCACCAGGTTCGGCACAGTCGGTTGCCCCGCGTATGTCGTTTGGTGAAGATGCACTGGCGTTCGCCACGCGCTATGCGTCGGATGGAGAGGTCATGTTCGTCACCGCACTCGGCAGCCGTCTTTCCCTGCTTGACCTGACGGCTGCCTGGCTTGATGACGACGTACAAATTCTCAACTACGAAGAACGATTCGGTACGCAGACGCCGACCCAGCAGCGTGAAGTGGGCAGCCGTGCGATGGTGACATCAAAACAGATCGCCGAGTTCGTAGCGCTCACGCGGCTTGGTATCGAATCAGAGTTCGTCTACGGCGATGTCGTCATCGAGGAAGTGGTGTGTGAGGATCTGCCCGACCCCCAGAGTGCGTGCAAGTTGCTGATGTCTGGTGACACCTTGGTGAGCTTCGATGGCGTCCCGATACCAACGCTGCCTTCGTTGATCGAGGCCGTAACGGGCCGCCGAGTCGGTGAGGTTGTGGCCATTGGGGTGCGCCGCGCAGGCACTGACGATGTGGTCATCATCAACGTGAAACTCATGGCATCACCGGACGGCGACGGGCGAACAATCGTCGGCCTGATGCCACGCGATACGCGAACCGTCAAGACACCATTCGAAGTAGGTATCGACACCGACTCGATAGGCGGTCCATCCGCCGGTTTGGCGTTCACGCTTGCCCTCATCGACGAACTTTCGCAGGGGTCACTCACTGGCAAGACAAAAGTTGCCGCGACCGGAACGATTGATGGCAATGAAAGTGTCGGGGCGGTTGGTGCAATACCGCAAAAGGCAATCGCCGCGCGCAATGGCGGTGCGAAGTTGTTCCTCATTCCCGCGAGTCAATCAGCCGAAGACATCGCACAGGCTCGCCGTGTCGGTGGCTCACAAATGCGGGTCGAGACAGTCGCCACGCTGCAGGATGCGTTGGACATCCTGCGTGGCATTGGTGGCGACCTGCTACCTGATGCCACGAACAGCGATTAGTTCAGGCGTACTCTCTTAGGGCATGGCCCTCGACTTTCAGCGACCAGACCCGTCGTCACCCGCTGCCGTCGCCTCGGCCCAGTTCACGCTCACCCGTCGCGGTTTCCGCGAGGAAGAAGTCCGTGATTTTCTGCGGCAAGTCTCGGTTGAACTGGCACGTCTGTTGGAGCGTGAACGGTTCCTGGAAAGCGAACTGAAGGCGCTGCAAGCACGTGGGCCACTGGACGTTGGTGTTATCGATGAAGCGGTGGTGACCGAACTACTCGGGGCCGAAGCTGCACGAGTATTGAGTGCCGCCCGCGAGGCAGCCCAGGCGATGCGCGATCGCGCCGCTGTATCAGTCGAACAGATCGTTCGTGACGCCAGCCGTGAAGCAACACGTCTGCTTGAAGAGTCGAATGTGGAAGCGTCGCGTCGGCGTTCGGATGTGTCGGGTGAAGCCGAGCAGGAGATTGAACTTGCCAAACAGCAGGGCCGTGAGATGATTGCCGAAGTTCGGGCATACCGCGAACGGGTGCTCACCGATGTTGCCAAGCGAACCGAAGAGGCGCGCCGCGAACTGGAGCGCCTCGTGCACGAACGCGAGCGGTTGCTCGGTGCCTTCGAGCGCGCGCGGCATGCCGCGACCGACGTTGTGGGGGACCTCAACGAGTTTGATGAAGCCCTCCGCGGTACGGGCGTGACGCCACCGTTGGTGCCACCCGACGCACCACCCCCACCCCGGCCAACACGCCCAAGTGACGTACCAATTTTTGATGCCAAAAAATACGAGCACGAATTAGGTGAAGCACATCGCCCGGCCACCGACGATGCGGCCAGTGTCGACGCTGTTCAGCCAGCGCCCGACGACCAAGCGCCTGACCCGCTCGAGCACGATGTGCAACCAACGGCTGTCGTGACGACCACAGAAGTAGAAACAGAAACCACCGATAAAGAAACTGGTGCACCCGCGGATGTTCAAGCGCAGCGTCCGGAGGAATCAACGGTTGCTGATCTCGGGCAGATGGCAGAGGTCGTAAATCTCTCTGATCGCCGCCGTAAAAAAGAATTGACCAATGGCCCACACATAAGTGCAGAAATCAGCGCCCCCGATCACCCAGTTTTCGAACGGGTTGAGGGCACCGTTGAGACCGAATCATCGGCCGCCAGCGACACGGTCAGCGGTGACACGGTCAGCGGTGACACGGTCTCAACGACGAATCATGTTGACGAAATATTCGCCCGTCTGCGGGCGGCAAGCACGACGCGTGTTGCGGATGCGGCAAAGAAAGATTTGGCCACGCCTCAAAACCCGAACACGGTTGACGAGTCGGTGCTACGTCGCCGCACCGAAGTTCTCACACCAGCGCTTGATGCGTTGATGCGGGCGATGAAGCGCCATCTGGTCGACGATGAGAACACGGTGCTCACCCATGTGGGTGGCAAGCGAACCAGCCTGACTCTGGCAGCGATGTTGCCGACCGCAGTCGAGCAGGCTGCGCAGTACCTCAACACGATTCGCGAATTGGTGACGAGCATCGCGGTTGACGCTGCACGTTCGCACACTGACGCCCGGCGATCCGATATGCGTTCGGCGATTACGCAAGGTGCAGTGCTGGAAAAAATCAGTGAGATGTTGGTGAGCGATCTGATTCAGCCGCTCCACGAACGCGTCGATGCTGCGATTACTGCTGCCGGTGGTGATCGTGACGCCTTGCTTGTGGCGCTCCGTGCGATTTTCCATGAATGGAAGTCGCAGCAGCTCGCACCAGTCGTCAGCGATATTGCGTACTTTGCTTACGCGCGTGGGCTGTTTCTTGGGTGTGACACAAACACCACCATGTGTTGGGCTGTCGACCCGGATGGCCCGCCGTGTGCTGACGCTGAAGACAACTCGTTGGCAGGCGGCGTGCGTCGTGGTGATGCATTTCCGACCGGTCACGCCTATCCACTCGCGCATGCCGGATGTCGCTGCCTTGTCGTTCCGCTAAACAAGTAGCCTTCGGCGTCATGCGCATTCCTGATGATCTGCCGCGTCGTCCGTCGTTTTCTGTCGGTGGTTTCGGGTTACGTCGGCCACGGCGCAGCCGCGTCATTTTTTCGGTGGTCGCAATTGCAATCGTCATATTCTTCGTGTCGTCGCGCAGTATCGCTGCGTTCTACATTGATGTGCTCTGGCACCAGTCACTCGGTCGCACAGACGTGTTCTGGGGGATTCTGCTCACACGCCTCGGGCTCGGCACCGTATTCGTACTGATTTTTGCGTTCGCGTTGATCCTCAACATGTGGGTTGCCGATCGGCTGCGCCCCGATGTCGTGCCGACCACGCCACAGGAGCGTGCACTGGCAGGCTTTCGACAACTCACCGCCGGCCGAGCATGGACCTTTCGGATCATCGTCGGTGCATTACTTGGCTTCTTGGTGGGGTCACCAGCCGCTGGTCAGTGGCAGGACTGGACCTTGTTCCGCAATTCCACCAATTTCGACACCAAAGATCCACTCTTCAACCAAGACCCAGCGTTCTATATCATGCGCCTACCGTTCATTGAATTCGTTATCGATTGGACGTTCGCCGCATTCATACTCATCACGTTGGTGACAGCGGGGGTCCACGCTCTCAATGGTGGGATCCGACTGCAGATTCAGGGCCGCAAGGTCACACCACTGGCGAAAGTACATCTCAGCGTGCTCTTTGCGCTGCTGTCGATAGTGCGGGCCGTCGACTATTGGTTCTCGCGATATAACCTCACCCGATCAACGCGCGGCGTGGTGCAGGGGGCCACCTACACCGATGTGAATGCGCAGCTGCCTGCCACGCAACTCATGATCCTGGTTTCGTTGGCCGTAGCCGTGCTGTTCCTTGCCAACTTTCGCCAACGTGGTTGGCGTCTGCCAGTGCTGGCCACCGTGTTGTGGATCGTGATTGCGGTGACGGCCGGTGGCGTGTACCCGGCGGTAGTGCAGCGGTTCATCGTGCAACCGAATGTGAGCACCAAAGAACTTCCGTTCATCGACCGTAATATCGCAGCGACGAAGTTGGCGATTGGGCTCGGCGACGTATCGCGTAGTGAGTTGAAACTACAACCACTCACTGCCGAGAAATTGAACGAGGATGCCAGCCCGCTGCGCAACGTGCGTCAACTTGACCCGGTTCAAATGCGTGACCGCTTCATTCTTGATGAAGGTCGCACATCGTTCTATGCCGTGCGCGACTTGGACGTTGACCGCTACGAAATTGACGGAAGTGTGCAACAGGTGATGGTGGCTGCGCGTGAACTCAATTCTGAGGGCATTCCGAACCGCACCTGGGTGTCGCGCCATTTGTTGTACACCCACGGCTGTGGTTTGATTGCGGCCCCCGCCAGCCGCACGACAACTGACGGCAGGCCGGTGTACGTGAGTCTTGGTGTGACGCGTCCAGAGTTGTACTTCGGCGAAGGTATTGATTCGTATGCAGTCGTGGATACCGATCAGGTGGAACAACCGTGTGTCGGTGAGCCGACCAAGCAGACCACGCCGGGTGGCGTGCAGCTGTCGTCGACGCTGCGTCGTCTTGCCTATGCCGTTCAGTACAGCGAGTACAACTTGTTCGGCTCCGGTCTCATCAACTCACAGTCGCACATCGTCCACGACCGCAACGTGACCGAGCGGGTCAGTCGTCTTGCACCATTCCTGCGTTACGACGCAGACCCATATCCGGTTGTGGTGGATGGCGTCGTGCTGTGGGTGCTGGATGCGTACACGATTAGTGACCGTTACCCGTATGCACAACAGGCGAATATCGATCAGTTGTCGCCTGGTGGTGGGTTGAATACGTCGTTCAACTATGCGCGTAACAGTGTGAAGGCCGTTGTCAATGCCTTTACGGGTGATGTCACGTTCTACGTAGTGGATGCCCAAGACCCCATCACAGCGTCATGGTCGAAGGCCTTCCCGGATCTTTTTACGGACGTGAGTGAAGCACCAGTTGAACTCGTCAGCCACTTCCGATATCCCGAGGATCTGTTCCGTGTGCAAACCAATGTGTACGGGCGCTACCAGTTCAATGATGCAACATTGTTCTTCAATCGCGATGCTGCCTGGAGTGTTGCTCAGGCACCCACCATTGAGCCCGAGGCGATTTCTGGCGTCGTGGGTGGTGGGGGCCCGCTCGCGGTAGACGGCATCGATGTGCGTGACGCCAGCGTGTTGCGCTTCGAGCCGTACTACACGATGTTCCACGGCGGTGACGGTCTTGGCACGCCGACGTTCTCGATGTTGCGGCCATTCGTTCCTTTCTCTGCCGACAATGCGCGTAAAGAGTTGCGCGCATTGATGGTGGTCTCCAGCGACCCGAAGTCATACGGAAAAATCCAGGTAATCGAGTTACCAGAGCCCCTACCCGAGGGCCCGGCGACGGTGGCTGCCGAGTTTGGTAGCGACCCGGTGATTGCCCAGCAGATCACCCTGCTCGACCAACGTGGTTCTCGAGTCATCTTTGGCGACCTGCAAGTCGTGCCCGTGCAACGTGGTCTCATGTACGTACGCCCACTGTTCGTGAAACCCGATGATCCGTCGGCCAGGCAAATCTTCGTGCGAAAATTCTTGGTGTCGTACAACAACCGTGTGGTGATGAGCGACAACCTGACCGAAGCCGTCGGGCGGCTTTTCCCCGGCTTTACGACCAATCTGGGTGAGCGCATCAACGACGGATCTGTCACACCAATTGACCCGACGCCCGGTGCCTCGGGCAGCGCCGTGACGACCACGACACTGCCGGCGCAAGATACGTCGTCGCTGACTGCCGTGGAATTGTTGGCCCGAGCAGATGCCCTCTTTGACGAAGCGAATCGTGCGTTGTCACAAAACCCACCAGACTTCGCCACGTATCAAGCCCGTCTGGCACAGGCACGCGAACTACTCCGTCAAGCAATTGCCTTGGTCGGTGGCTGACCGCCGCTAATTACGGGTCTTGCGCAACAATTCGGCGAGCTCGGCCAAATCTTGGCGGAGTGTTATTGCGTATCGTGCCTGTTCACTGGCGATTCTCACCTGATTGGCGCGCAGCTGGGTGACTGTTTCGGCACTTGCCGCATCAGCCGTTTGGGTGAGGCGGTCAAGTTCGGTGTCTATTTCATGGAGTTGATTGGTGAGTGCCGTGGTGATTTGGGTGACCCGAACGTCGGCGTTGATGAGACGTTCCTCCAGCACATTTAATTGACTGCGCATTGAGCTGATGTCGCTACCACGCTGTTCAACCTCCGCACGCAGCGAATTGAGTTCACCTTGCACGCTGCGGAGCGTGGCGTCCAGCGTCTTCCACTTACGGCCAAACATCAGCGACCCACCCCGACATTGAACGCACGCCCAATGAGGGAGCACGCCGTATGACGGTAGAGTGAAAATATCCGACGCGGGGTAGAGCAGTCCGGTAGCTCGTCAGGCTCATAACCTGAAGGTCGCAGGTTCAAATCCTGCCCCCGCCACCATTTGTCATTTTGTAACCTGACGGTCCTGCGGCAACATCCGGCGTCGATGCCAACGAACCCGAAACGGTGTCACCGCTAGTCGTGAGGTAAGACCAATCAGGGCAGTAAAGATGAGCGCCCGCACGAAGACAGACAGCGAACCGAGTGCAGGGCCGAGCAGGATCGTGAAGCCGAGTGCAAGTGGATACACCCAAGCGACTTCTGAGAGGAACCCACCGATCTTGGTGCGGTGCGGCACATTCTGGGTCTGAGCGGTAAAAAACTCATCACTGCCCGCGGTAACCGTGACACGCTCGGCACTGATCAAGTCGTCTGACTTGGCAAGCACGGTATTGCGCTCTGCCGAACGCTCCCATTGACGCAGATGAATCGCATCAACGAAGCGAAAGACGATGTGGTACTCATCTGATTCGTTGCCAGGGTGAAGCATCGTTGCGCCGAGGCAACCAGGAAATGGTCGCACCGTAGAGATCATTTCTTCTGACCACGATGTGAACTGGGCGGAACACCCGGGTTTCACCGTGCGGGCGATGGTAACGGTCACCGAACCGGGGGCAATTCGGGGCAATTTCTCGGTATTGAAAGACCCAGTGAGTTCAGCCACGTGTTCACAGTAGTTCTCAATGGCGACACGACTGCGTGACACCAACACAAACCGAATCGTGGTGCATCCTGCACCTCGTAGAATGAGAACATTCAAACGGTACGGCAAACTTCATGAGCGCATCCATCCTTGATACGGGTGTCAAAGTCGTGCGGAACGTCGGTGGCTTCACCGTCGGTCGTGGCTCACTGAGCCACCTCCCTCAATTTGTTGATGCTCGGCGCCGTGCGGTAGCACCCGACGCACAAGTGGTGTACCTCGTGGATATGTTCTTCAAGTCACAGCCCGATCTACTGGCCCGATTGGGTTCGCGTGCCGGTGACGTCGTGCAGTTTGTCGACGTTACCGATGAGCCGACCACCGACGGCATCGATGCGATCGCAAACGAGATTCGTCGCCAGATCAGGGGCTTGCCGGCCACCATCGTCGGGTTTGGCGGTGGCATCACGATGGATACGGCAAAAGCCGTCGCCAACCTCCTCACCAACGGGGGGGCCGCCGCCGACTATCAGGGTTGGGACTTGCTACAGGTTCCTGCGGTGCACAAAATCGCAGTGCCCACGATTTCGGGCACGGGCTCGGAAGCAACCCGCACCTGCGTGATGACCAATACGAAGTCAGGGTTGAAGCTCGGGATGAATAGTGATTTCACGGTATTCGACCAGATGGTGCTCGATCCCGATCTCACCGCAACGGTGCCACGCAACCAATATTTTTACACAGGTATGGATGCCTACATCCATTGTGTCGAGGCGTTGGCCGGGTCGTATCGCAACGCGGTCGGAGATGCTTATTCGCGTGAGACGGTGAATTTGTGTCGGCAGGTATTTTTTGCCGATGACATGATGAGTGTCGAGGCGCGTGAACAACTGATGGTGGCGTCGTATCTCGGTGGATGCGCAATCGCCACGAGTTATGTCGGGGTAGTACACCCGTTTTCTGCCGGCCTCAGTGTGGTGCTGGGGTTGCACCACTGTGTTGCCAATTGCATTGCATTGAATGCCCTCGCCGAGTTTTACCCGGCAGAACACGCTGAGTTTCGCACGATGCTGAGCAAACAGAAGGTGTCACTGCCCACGGGTGTGTGCGCAGACTTGACCGCCGAGCAGTATCAACGCCTGGTCGCGGCGACGGTTGTGCATGCAAAACCATTGACCAATGCATTGGGTGAGAACTTTCGGGCGGTGCTGACCGACGATCGAGTCATCGACATTTTTCGGAGGATGTAAGCGTGCCCGGCTTTGAAGTGATCGGCGCCGAAGAGCAGGCGGAGATCAACGACGTATTCGCGCGGGGTGGGGTGCTGTTCCGACAGGGGTTCGACGCTTTGCGCAACAACTGCTACAAGGTGCGTGACTTCGAAGCTGCTTTTGCGTCGTACATGGGGGTGCCGCACGCACTGGCAGTCACCTCGGGGACGGCTGCGTTGCGAGTGGCGTTGGCGATATTGGATCTGCAACCAGACGACGAAGTCGTCACCCAAAGTTTCACGTTCGTTGCAACCGCCGAAGCCATTATTGAATCGCGCGCAGTGCCCGTGTGCTGTGAGGTTGATGGCACCTTGAACATGGACCCTGTCGATCTTGAGCGTCGCATCACCCCTCGCACTCGAGCCGTGATTGCGGTGCACATGCTCGGTACACCGGCACGGTTGCGCGAGATTTCTGCAATCTGTGAACGTCGCAACATCGTTTTGATCGAGGATGCGGCATGGGGATGTGGTGGCTCCTTGGATGGGCGGGCACTCGGCACATGGGGTCGCATGGGCACGTTCAGTTTTGATTTTGCCAAAACCATGACCACAGGTGAAGGCGGGATGATCACCTTTCATGATCGTGCCGACTACGAACGTGCTGCGGCATGGCACGATCACGGTCACGAAAATAATCCGGCGGTGCCCCGCTGGGAAGATACGCGTTCGGGCAGTGGTTTCAACTATCGCATGACCGAACTACAGGGGGCAGTCGGGTTGGCCCAGTTGCGCAAACTTAACGACGTTGTGCGACATCAGCAAAAGAATCGGGATGCAATATGGCGGGCGATCAGCAATTTGCCAGGCATCGTGGCCCGCGATGTGCCAGCGGGGTCAGTCGAAACCGCAGACGCCTTGGTGTTTGAAACACCATCAGCGAGTGTGGCGCGGGAAATCCGCTCACGTCTTGTTACTGCTGGTCTAGCGACCAAAATCCTGCCGGAAGCGGTGACGTGGCATTTTGCCGGCACATGGTCGCATATGCCCGAATTGGTTGCGCGGCACGGCGATTTGAGCAATGCATTTCCTGCGACTGCTGCCCGGCTTGCCCGCTGTGTGTCGTTGCCAGTGACGGTCAACATGGACGAGGCCGTGCCAGCGCGTGTGCGTGCGGCGATCTCATCAGTTCTGGTGTAGGTGAAGTCGTAGCGTGAAAGCCATGCCATCAAGCACATTGGTGTCGGTGATCGTTGCGGCCCATAACGAAGAGCGCTACATCGGACGCTGTTTACGATCGCTGCTGGCCCAGCGCTTTGCGCGCGACAAGTACGACGTGATCGTGATTGACGACGGCAGTACGGATCGCACGGCAGCGATTCTCGCAACATTTGGTGACGACATCACCGTGATTCAAAATGGTGCCAACGTGGGGCTGCCAGCGAGTTTGAATCGTGCAATTACTTCAACGCGCTCAAAATTCATCGTGCGGGTCGACGCCGATGATTACGTCAACAGCTCGTTCCTTGACGTGTTGTACATGTTCTTGGCCGAAAACCCGCAACTTGATGCTGCGGCCTGCGACTATCTGTTGGTTGACGATCGCGAAGAGGTGCTGTCCCGCAGTGACGCAATGAAAGAGCCGATTGCCTGTGGCATCATGTTTCGCACCGAACAGTTGATCGATATTGGGCTGTACGACGAAACATTCCTGCGCCATGAAGACCGTGATCTCCGACTTCGATTCCTGGACCGTTATTCCATCCACCACATCCCACTTCCGATGTATCGCTATCGCCGTCACGATGCAAACATCACCAACGACTCCGCCGAGATGGCCCGTCATGAGCAGCGCTTGCGGGACAAGCACGACGGCCGTTCTTCATGAACACGGCAAGTATTCAACTGGGTGGGGTCACGGTCAATGCGGCGAGCCAACCATATGTGATCGCCGAAATTGGTGTCAACCACGAAGGGTCACTCGAATTGGCAAAGCGGCTGATTGTGCTGGCCAAAGAGGGTGGGGCCGATGCCGCCAAATTTCAGACGTACAAGGCAGAGACACTTGCTTCACGCCACTCACCCGCCTATTGGGACACCACCAAAGAAGCCACGCTGAGTCAGTACGAACTTTTCAAAAAATACGATGCTTTCGGCCCACTGGAATATCAAGAACTGGCACGGCATTGCGCCCGTGTGGGAATTGAGTTCATTTCCACCCCGTTTGATGACGACGCGGTCGACATGTTGGCGCCGCTGGTGGCATTTTTCAAGGTGGCGTCAGCCGACATCACCAATACTCCACTCCTGCGGCGTGTGGCACGCACCAAGAAACCGGTCATCTTGTCGGTTGGTGCATCGACGATCGAAGAAATTGACGGTGCGCTCACCACGCTGCGCGCCGCCGGTGCGACACAGATTGCGCTGCTGCACTGCATCCTGAATTATCCGACTGCCGACGCCAATGCAAATCTGCGTATGCTCGGCGATCTTGCTACGCGGTATCCCGAGTGCGTGTTGGGGTATTCAGACCACACCACCCCGAAGCCGGGGCTCCCGTCGTTGATTGCCGCATGGTTGCTTGGCGCGGTCATTCTGGAGAAGCACTTTACGCACGACACCTCGTTGCCTGGCAATGACCACTATCACGCAATGACGGCCGATGACGTGAAGACCTTCCGCACGGAGGTGGCCCGCATCGCGCCGCTGCTCGGTGGGCGAGCCAAGCAGCCATTACCGAGTGAAGAAATCGCGCGACTCAATGCCCGACGCAGCATCGTTGTTGCCCGAGATCTTGCTGCTGGCCATCGCATCAGTGAGAGTGATATCACCTACAAGCGTCCGGGCACGGGTATCAGCCCGTTGTCATGGGACGACGTGATTGGTAGAAAAACCCGTCGGGCGCTCACCGCTGACGACGTGCTGCAATGGACAGACCTCGCTGACGCATGACGCGCACAGTTGCAGTCATCCAGGCACGACTTGGCTCACGTCGCTTTCCTGAAAAAATGCTTGCCAAGTTGGGCGGGCACACACTTTTGGATTGGGTGGTGTTGCGTGTTGGCCAAAGTCGGTCAATTGACCGGGTGGTGGTGGCCACCACACTCGAGACCCTCGACGACCGAATCGTTGCCGAGTGTGGGCGCTTGGGCGTGGATGTCGCGCGTGGCTCGACCGATGACGTGCTGAGTCGATTCATTGAGGCACTGCATGGTGACGACGCCGACACCGTGGTGCGTATTTGTGCGGACAATCCGTTCGTTGACGCTGGTTGCATCGAGACCGTGCTTCGTGAGCATGCTTCAGCCCGTGCGGACTACTCGTTCAATCATCGGCCATCAGGTGCCTGCAACTACGCCGATGGTTTCGGTGTCGAGGTGGTGTCACGGCCGTTTCTTGGTGAGCTGAACACACGAGATCTGTCGGCATCACATCGCGAGCACGTCACCCTGGCGGTTGCTGACGGCACGATTCTGGCCCGCGTACATGCCTGTGTTGCACCAACGCTTCTGGCCCGACCCGAATTGCGATTTGACGTCGATGCGCCCACCGATCTGCATCGTTTGCACACACTGGTGACCTTGGCGGGTTTGCATGTTGGGTCTGCTGCGGCCGAAGTGGTCGCGGCCAATGACCGATACGGGGCGGCCTCTTGATGCTTCCGCAATATCAACCTGTCGAACTCGCAACGGCAATCAAACAGTCACGGGAATTGCTGCCCCATGCTGTCGACGCACTGTGCCAACTCATCACTGAGGTGACTGGCATTGTGCCACGACGCGACCAGGTGGAATACGTATCGCAGTTTTGGTTGATGCA
>JAEMQQ010000010.1:0-5650 GCA_016463775.1 Ilumatobacteraceae bacterium
GGGGCGGTGCGACGGTAGGTGCCCTGGCGCCCACCCGACTTTTCCCACAGGGTGAGGTCGCCAATGACCATTTCGCGGTCGGCACTTTTGCACATGTCATAGATGGTCAGGGCGGCCACCGAGCAGGCGTGCAGGGCTTCCATTTCCACCCCGGTGCGATCAATGGTGTCCACATGGCACTCGACCGCCACCCACGTGTCGCCGATTTCAAAGTTGATCGTGACGGCGCCAATCAACAGCGGATGACACAGCGGAATCATGTCGCTGGTGCGCTTGGCTGCCTGAATGCCCGCCACTCGCGCCACTGCCAACACGTCACCCTTTTTTACTTCGCGATTGGCGACTGCTGCGGTGGTTGCCGGTTGCATGAACACTTTGCAGCGCGCCACAGCACGACGATGAGTGGGTTCTTTGGGTGTTACATCCACCATGCGTGCGCGACCGAGCGGGTCGAGGTGGGAAAACTGGGCATCAGACATGGTCAGCCGCCGATTTGGCTCATAGATCGACGCGGACGAACAAACGACACCTGACCGATGGTGTGGCCCGCCCACTTTTCACCCACCGCACGACGCAACAACGCTTCGATTGCATCGTCGGTAGCGCCGTTGCGCAACAGGGCCCGAACGTCGAATTCGTCGGTGGCAAACAAACACGTGCGAAACTGCCCGTCGGCGGTGAGCCGCACCCGATCGCAATCGCCGCAAAACGGCTTGGTAACCGTTGGTATCACACCCACTGTGCCCTTGCCGTCGAGATATCGCCAGCGATCTGCCGGTGCAGCACCACGACTGGCAATCTGCTCGAGCGCAAACACCTCGTTGATGGTCGACACGATCTCGTCTTGGCCGACCACTGCGTTGTTCAACCAGCCACCTTGGGCATCGAGCGGCATGAACTCGATAAATCGCACCTCGATGTTTTTTTCACGACCAAACGTGGCGAGAGCGATGATTTCGTCGTCGTTCACCCCACGTTGCACGACGGCATTCACCTTTACCGGTGCCATGCCCACTGCAATTGCGGCATCAATACCTTCGAGCACTGAGGCGAGTTCGTCACGCTTGGTGATCTGCTTGAACTTTTCGCGGTTCAACGTGTCGAGGCTCACGTTGATTCGCCGCAAACCGGCACGCTTCAAGTCGGTGGCCACCAACGCAAGCGTGGCGCCATTGGTGGTGATCGCCAGGTCGATGGGCTGGCCAGCCAACGGCGAATCGGCGGTGGCAGGCACGGTGAGCACGGCGAGAGCTGAAATCAGTTTTGTAAGGTGGGCCCGCACGGTGGGCTCGCCACCCGTGAGGCGAATGCCATCCACCCCAAAACGCTCGACGCAGATTCGCGCAACGCGGGCGATTTCTTCATAGGTCAACACCTCGGTGCGCGGCAACCACACCATGCCCTCCTCGGGCATGCAATACGTGCAGCGAAAGTTGCAGCGGTCGGTGACCGAAATGCGCAAGTCGCGCACCGTGCGACCGTACGAATCAATGAGTTCGGGCTTGGTCGCGCTCGACATGGCCAAAGCCTACGCCCGATGACTTAATGCCGACTTAGGCGAGCAACAGCACATCCACGCTGCCGCCAGCATCGATGCCGGCACCGTCGGGCACGAATGCCAAGCCGTTGGCCGCCGCGGTGGCTGCCAGTTGATGGCTGCCCTGCGGGCCCGAGTCGCGCACGTGCAATCGCCCATCGTCGGCAAAATGGGCGAACACGCGCATGAAATGCACTTTGCCGTCGGGCTTGCGTCGCAGCGGCGCATCGGCCACGGCGCTAACCGTTGGGCGCAGCAAATTTTGCGTGTGCCCCATCATCTTGCGCAAGGCGGGGCGCGCGAGCAACTCAAAACTAATCATCGACGACACGGGGTTGCCCGGCAAACCAAACACCGGCACCCGCCGTTGTGCGTCGCTGAGCAAACCGAAGGCAAACGGCTTGGCTGGTTTCACCGCCATCTGCATCCAGTGCATTTCGGCAATACGCGACAGCACGGCCTTGACCACATCGAAGTCGCCCATGCTCACACCACCACTGGTGACGATTGCATCATGCGTGCTCGCGGCGTGGCGCAGGGTGTGCTCGAGCAGCGCTTCGTCGTCGGCGACCACACCAAGATTGGTCACCTCGCATTGCGAACCTGCAATCAGAATTTCGAGCATCGTGAGATTGCTTTCACGAATTTGGCCGCGGCTGAGCAGCGAGCCGTCGGTGACGAGTTCATCACCAGTCGATAGCAACGCCACTTTGGCCCGCGGATACACCAGCACCTGGCGGGCATTCATGCTCGACAACACACCTGCCCCGGCGGCGTTCAGTACGCTGCCTGCGCCAAACACCGTGTCGCCGGCGCGCACGTCATCGGCAACGGGTCGCACCGCTGCACCCACGGCAACCGACTTGCCCACCTGCACACGCTCGCGGGTTGGCTGCTCACAATCTTCGACCATCACCACCGCATCGGCGCCGGTGGGCATCGGCGCACCAGTCATAATGCGCAGCGCTTCGCCTGCACCCACGTGCCACTCGGTGCCGTCACCGGCAGCACACGTGCCGATCACCCGCAGCTCTACGGGCACGTGCGCAACATCGGCTGCGCGCACCGCAAAACCATCCACGGCCGTGTTGGCGAACGGCGGCACATGTTCACTAGCCACCACGTCTTGCGCCAACACCAAGCCGGCCGCAAGATTGCAGGCAATTTGCACCGGGGCGAGCGGTGCAACCCCGGCGAGCACACGTTGTTGCGCTTCGCTAAGTGGGATCACCACTTGGACGGTACCTGGCGCGCAACGTGTCGTGCGAGGCTGTGACGTGGCCACCTTTGCCCCGTTTCCGCAGTCGCCATTGCATGTTGCGTGGGATCTTGCCGACGGCTCGACCAGCGAACTGGAAGTGCGATTCGAAAACGAAGGATGGACAGCCCAAGGCACGCTCGGGCACGACGAGGCCCAGTTCGTGATACGCCTTTCGGCCACATTCATCGTGCAGCAGTTCATGCTGTTTCGCGACATGGACGAACCCGACCTATGGCTGGGCCGTGACCGCTCCGGGCAGTGGGGCGAAATGAATGGCGCTCATCGCACCGAACTCGATGGTTGCACCGACATCGAATTGCGCATGAACCCGTTCACCACGTCGGCCACCATCAAACGCCTGCCGTTGCACGACTCGCACGCTGCCAACATCACGGTTGCCGTGGTGGATGTAGAAACTCTCGAAGTGTCGGCACAACAGCGCACCTTTGCGCGCCTCGACGCCCGCCGGTGGCGGTATCTGAGCCCGTATTGTGCGCGCGAAGTTGAAGCCGACCTCGACGAATATGGTTTGGTGCTCAACGAGCCGGGTGCGTTTACGCGACGAGTGCTTGATACACCAGATTCTTGAAATACGGCCGAATCGGCCACGTGCTCGACGGCAACAGTTGTGTGTAGAACGCAGCGGTGATGCCCTCGAGTTGATCGACCCAAAATGTGGTGCTCGCTGCCCCGCCCCAACCGAAATCGCCGAGCGAGCCGTGCGCTTTTGCCTTGGCGGGGTTCACCAACACCGAGAACCCCAACCCGAAACCCACACCGTCATACGTCGTTTCAGCGTCGAGCGGTCGGCCGAACTCTGACAAATCCATGTTGTTGGGCAGATGATTCGACGTCATCAACCGCAATGTGCGCGACGACAACAGATGCGTGCCGTCGAATTCGCCACCGTTGGCCAACATCAACATAAAACGGTGATAGTCGTGGACCGTCGACGCCAACCCGCCACCGCCACCCAAGAGCGTTGGGCGATGCAACACGGCTTTGCCCATGGCATCGAGTCGTTTGGCTTGTTTGGTCGCCGGGTCGGGTTGATACAGCGCCGCAACGCGATGTGATTTGTCTTCGGGCACGAAAAAGCCGGTGTCGTGCATGCCGAGTGGTGCAAAAATTCGCTGCTCGAAAAACTCATCAAGGCTTTGCCCAGAAATCACCTCGACAAGTCGACCCACCACGTCGGTGGCCACGCTGTAGTTCCATTCGGTGCCGGGCTGAAACAGCAGTGGCAGCGATGCCCACGTCTCGCAGGCTTGCTCGAGTGTGGTGCCGCGTGGCGCACCCCACTCGTAGCCAGCGCGTCGATACATATCATCCACCGGCGACTGATACAAAAACCCATAGGTCAGGCCCGCAGTATGCGTGAGCAAATGCCACACCAACATTGGCTCGGTGATGGGTTCGGTCACTGGCTTGACCACCGAACCACCACGCCACACGCGTGCTGCACCAAACGATGGGATGAACTTGCTCACCGGGTCGGTGAGTAGCAGTCGACCCTCTTCGACCAACATCATGAGTGCCACCGACGTGACGGGTTTGGTCATCGAATAAATGCGATAGATCGTGTCGGCATCGATCGGTAGCGAGGCTTCGACATCGCGCATGCCGTAGCGATGTTGATGGACCACTTTGCCGTGCCGCGACACCACAAGATGAAAACCAGGCAGACGACCATCATCCACATATTGCTCGAAGTGGGCGTCGAGGTGTCGCAAACGCTTGGTGTCAAAACCTGCTTCGGTGGCACCAACTTCGTTGATCAACGTGCTCATTGCAGACGACCTTCCAGCCATGTTCGTAGTTGCGGGCCAACGTTGCTGCGCTTCAGCGCTGCGTCGATCGACGCCGTCAACATGCCCATTGGCGTGCCGGTGTCGTGGCGTGTGCACGAAATGAGCACCCCGGTGACGCCACCCTTGCGCGCATAGGCGCCGATTGCGTCGCTCAATTGCAGTTCGCCACCTGCAGCAGGTTTGAGTGATGCGAGATAACCAAAGATGTGTCGGCTGAACACATAGCGACCGATGATGACCAAATCGCTCGGTGCATCCACTGCGTTGGGTTTTTCCACCACGTCACGCACGCCGACTCGACCGTTGGCATCGGGCACACCTTGGGGTGTGATGCACCCGTACGCCGACACTTCGATGCGCGGCACACGCTTCACACCAATCGCGGTCTGACCAGTGGCTTCGTGTTCGCGCACGAGATCTTGCAGGTGCGAACTATCGCCCATTAACTCGTCGGGCAACAGCACTGCAAACGGTGCGTCGCCAACCAACTCACGCGTGACCTCCACAGCGTGGCCCAACCCGCGGGGCGCATCTTGATACACCACCGTGATGCGGGCGCCGCCACTTGCTTTTTCGGCAAATGCTTCGATGGCTGGCTTGGCACGATTCGACACCAAGATGATGTGGTCGATGCCCGCGCCGATTGCTTCGTCGACCGTATGTTGCAGCGACGGCGTGTCGAACACCGGCAGCAGTTCTTTGGGCACCACCTTGGTGGCCGGCAAAAAACGGGTGCCCAAGCCCGCTGCGGGGATCACGGCAGTGCGCACGGGCATTGTCTCATCGTAGACTTTGTTGCCCTATGCCGACCTATGTGTACCGCTTCATCGACTCGGGTGAAACCATCGAGGTTCGCCAAGCGTTCGAAGACGACGCGCTCACGCAGGCCCCGCACCCGAGCGACGGCGTGCTGCGCCCCGTGAAAAAGGTGTTCACCCCCGTAGGTGTCACGTTCAAGGGCTCGGGCTTTTACAAAACCGACTCGAGTGGGGCAAAAAAATCGCCTGCTGCCAGCCCGACCACGACAAGTGCCGATTCGGG
>JAEMQQ010000010.1:5750-18887 GCA_016463775.1 Ilumatobacteraceae bacterium
CCGTCGACCTGACGGGCTTTATTGCTGGGTTCGCGCACACAGCCGGGTATGAAACTCACCCTGCAGGCTTTGGCCCAACGCAACACTCTCGCCAACACTCTCGACAAATTTGACCGTCGACTTGCGGTTGACACGCCGCTGCGGCGGGCCGTACTCGGCTCGGGTGTGGCACTCAGTGTGGTGTGTTACGTGCTGGCAATAACAGTCCGCTAACGCACACCGCTGGCCACCACGCCGAGCACTGCAATACCCAGTGCCACGCGATACACCACAAAAATATTGAAATCGCTGCGTGCAGCAAGCCGCTGCAACGCGGTGATGGCCAACCATCCGGTGATTGCTGCGGTCGTTACACCGATGAGCATCGCCGAGGCGAGGCCCTCGGGCACACCATCGGCTATCAAACCGGCCACCTTCCACACGCCAGCACCAGCAATAATCGGCACACCAATCACAAACGACATGCGCACTGCCGCAGCGCGACCATACCCGAGTGCCCGCATGGCCGACATAGTGATGCCCGAACGTGACGTGCCCGGGTTGAGCGACAACACCTGTGCAGCGCCGATGAGCAACGCGTCACGTGTGCTGAGCTGCTCGGCAACCCGATCGCTACTCCGCCGATCAGCCCACCACAACACCGCCCCAAACCCAATGAGCGACACGGCGATAACGACGGGGCCACCGAGTTGCTCGGCAATCACATCGTCAAAAAACACCCCGACTGCTGCTGCTGGCACTGCAGTGAGCACGTACAACCACGCGAGCCGTCCGTGCGCCAGCGTGGCACGTGTGGCAGCAGAGGCAAACGGGTATCGCACACCCGAGGTGATGAGCGACACCAGGTCGCTGCGCACCGCCACGACAACCGCCAACAGCGTGCCGAGGTGTAACGCAGCATCGAATGCGGTGCCCACCGATTGGCTTTCGAGTTCATTCCAGTCGAACAACCAAGGCACAAGTTGCAGGTGGCCACTCGACGAAATCGGGAAGAACTCGGTCAGCCCCTGCACCACCCCAAGAATGAGTGCCTGCCACCACGACATCGTCACCTTCACGCTACTGAGCGCGACTAGCTACAAAATGGTGCTACGAGCCGCTGATCGTGACATCGTTGATTACCAGTGACAAACCAACGGCGCGCATCGGCAACCAGTCGATGTCGTTGCCGATCGCCACAATGTCCTGCAGCATGCGTTGCAACGTGGAGCCGATCGTAAATTCGCGAATCGGTGCACCCACTGCCCCGTTCACAATCGTCATGCCCGACGCGCCGGTGGAGAAGTCGCCCGAGATGGGGTTCACACCACTGTGCAGACCAGATACTTCTTGAATGAGCACGCCGTCATCGATATCAGCAATCAACTCGGCTTGCGACTTGCTGCCGGGGGCCACCTGCATGGCCAAACAGCCGACACCTGGTGCACCGGCAAACCCACCGCGTGTGGCGTTGCCCGTGCTCGCGGTCTTCATACGACGGGCGCTGTACGACGAGTGCACGAACATCTGCAGCACACCATCTTTGATCAACACGTTGCGCCGTGCGGCGAGACCCTCGCCATCAATGTCGGTGGCGGTGTAGGCCAACTTGTTCGTGGGGTCATCCACCAGCGTAAAAAACGGCACGGCCACCTGTTCGCCGAGGCGCTCGGCGAAAATACTGCGGCCCTTCGACACGTTCTCGCCATTGAATGCACTCGACAGAATGCTGATGAACTGCGAAGTTACATAAGGGTCGAGCACGATCGTGGTGCGTTTGGTGGCCGGTTTGGTGGCGCCGAGCAGACGCGTGGCACGGTCGGCGGCTTCACGCGCTGCCTTGTCGAGGTTGAAATCTTTCGGTGAGTCACCCACCGAAAAACCGAAACCTGTCTGGGTCTCGTCGCCATCATCGGCCAGCGTTACGACCGACACATAACACGAGTTCGAGCGACCACTCGTGCGAATTCCCGAGGTGGTGGCGAATGCCGATTCATCCCAGCCGTCGTCATAATTGGCCGACTCGGTGCGCACGCGCGAATCGGCGGCCAGTGCACGACGTTCAAGATCTTTGGTGAGGTCGACCTTGCCCTCAGTGGCATAGTTCGCGAGGTCGTCATCCCAAAACTTCTGGGGCACGGGCTCGACACCATCGGGGGTCGCCAGCCCGGCAAATTCGTCCTGCGTACCGAACTGCACGTTGTCGCGCGCCTCGGCGAGCACCTCGGCAATCGCAGCCACGTCAAGCGTGCCGGCATAGGCGGTGCCGGTGCGACCATCTTTGATGATGCGAATACCCACGCCGTCGCTTTGTGCCGAGACGAAGTGTTCGAGTTCGCCTTCGTAGACACGCACCGATGTTTCGCCACCACGGCCCACATACGCCTCTACTTGTTCGCCTGGTTTGGCCTGTGCAACGATGCGATCGGCAATCGCCTGCAGTTCAGGAACTTCTACATTCACGTTGCGGTGCCGCCGATGGTGAGGCTCTTTACCCGCAGCGTTGGTTGACCGTCACCGACTGGCACGCCCTGGCCGTCTTTGCCACAGGTGCCAGGGTTGCCCATCGCGAAGTCGTTGCCGAGCAAGTCGATGTCTTTCAGCACTTGCGGGCCGTTGCCGATGAGGTTGCCGTCGCGCAATGGTTCGGTGATTTCGCCATTTTCAATCAGGTACGCCTCGGTCATGCCGAACACGAAGTCGCCACTGGCGGTGTCGACTTGTCCGCCACCCAACTTGGCGACGTAAACACCGTTCTTAGTGTCGCGCACGATTGCTGCCGGGTCGTGTGGGCCGTTCAACACGAAGGTGTTGGTCATCCGCACCATCGGCAGGTGCTGATAACTCTGGCGGCGGCCGTTGCCCGATTGACGGCGGCCTTCGTTGCGGGCCCGCAGATAATCCCACATGTAATCGGTGAGCACACCGTCTTGAATGAGCACATTGCGCTGCGAAGGATGGCCTTCGTCGTCAATGCCAATCGCGCCCCACTCGGCGGTCATCGTGCCGTCGTCAATGAGGGTCACAAGTGGCGATGCGACGAGTTCACCTTTTTTGTCTTTGTAGACGCTCGCACCTTTGCTGATGATGTCGGCTTCCAAACCGTGGCCGCACGCCTCGTGAAACAGCACACCACCTGAACCATGTTTGATGACGACTGGCAATGAGCCCGATGGCGCCGGACGCGCGCTCAACTTGGTGACGGCTTGCCGGGCTGCGGCGATGGCCAGTTCTTCGACGTCGTTCTGGTCGAAGACCTCGAAACCGATCGTGTGTCCGAGCGACTGATAACCAGTTTGCATGCCACCATCACCAGTGGCAACCACGCTCACGCGCAGCAACGTTCGAACTTGTTCGTCGGCGGCGAGCACACCCTCGCTGTTGGCGATCAGAATTCGTTTACGAGAGTCGCCGTAACCCGCCGATACCTGCACGATTGCCTTGTGCACCCCGCGGGCAGCAGCATCAACTCGCTGCAACAGCGCAACTTTTTCGCGTTTGGTTACTTCGTCGGGCCATTTTTCGATGGTGTTGACGGGGTGGCGCACCACTGCCCCGAGCGTCACGCTGTTCACACCACCGCCACCACGCGAGGCGGCAACTGCAGCAGCCTCGGCAGCAGCCAACAAACCCTTTTCGGTGAGGTCACTTGTGTGTGCAAAACCCGTTGTGTCACCCTTGACCACTCGAATGCCTGCGCCGCGATCGCGACCACTCGACACCTGCTCGATCTTGCCGTCATCGAGCCCCGCCGAGGTGCTGCGCTTGTCCTCAACGAACACCTCCGAAAAATCGGCGCCGGTCGAACGCCCACGGGCCAAAACTCGAGACAACACATCGGGTGCAACTAACAGCGCATCGTTGTTTGACATGGCGAGAGCCTACCGATGAGTCACGCCACGACGGCAAGCGCATGTGCACAAAATTTGCATCGGTAGTCTCGTCGAGTGACCGCGAGCACGCCCGAGCGTCAGCACCGCACGATTTGGTGGAAAGAAGCATTGATCGTTGCAGGTTTCTATGGCGTGTACTCGCTCGTGCGCAACGTGTTCGGTTCGGCCCTGGTCTCTGGTAATCAGATACCCGTTGAAGCGTTCCTCAACGCCATGCGCGTGATTCGCGTCGAGCGTGCCCTGGGCTTGTACCACGAAGAAACGGTGCAGGATTGGTTTTTGCCGCGCACCAACATCGTCAAATTTTTCAACGTGTACTACGGAACGGCGCACTTTTTCGTCACCCTCGGGGTCTTCATCACGCTGTTTATTCTGCGACCTGCGGTGTTCGGATTGTGGCGCAACTGCTTGGCAGCCATGACTGCCCTTGCCATCATCGGTTTTGCTTTATTCCCACTCATGCCCCCGCGCTTGCTTGATGCGCCGTGTCCTTCATCTGGTTATGGCGCTGCCTGCATCGAGCACGAACTGCGCAACTACAACGACGCAGAAAACTTCGGTTACAGCGACACCATCAAAGAGTTCGGTGGCCCTTGGGCATTCGATCGCGGGCCGGGCAAGACTTTGTCGAATCAATATGCGGCCATGCCGTCACTGCATATCGGTTGGGCCACTTGGTGTGTGTTCGCACTGTTCCCCATCGTGCGACGCCGTTGGCTGCGTGTCGCACTCGTCACTTATCCGTTCGTCACGCTTGCCTGCATCATGATCACCGGCAACCACTTCTGGATTGACGGCCTTGGCGGCATCGTGGTGTTCGCTGCGGGCTACTGGATTGGCGCCCGAATTCATCAATGGAACGAACAGCGGCTGATGACCCGTCAGGGCTAGCGTTCCTGTTTGTTATGGCGCTTGCAGATATTCGCCAGCCAAGCGATCTGCGGGGCTTGAGCCACTCACAGCTGGAAGAGCTTTCGGGTGAAATTCGCGACTTCATCGTGGCGGCGGTCTCTGAAACTGGTGGGCATCTCGGCTCGAACCTCGGGGCAGTCGAACTCACCTTGGCGTTGCACCGTGTATTTGAGTCGCCACGTGATGCGATTCTGTGGGACACCGGCCACCAGGCGTACGTGCACAAATTGGTTACGGGTCGACGCGGCGGGTTCTCGCAATTGCGGCAGGCAGGTGGGCTATCGGGTTACCCGAATCGCGAAGAAAGTGTGCACGACTTCATCGAAAATAGTCATGCTTCGACGGTGCTGTCGTATGCCCATGGCATGGCTGTTGCCCGCGACAAAGGACAGATCGCCGACCGGCGTCATGTCGTTGCCGTAATCGGTGACGGCTCGCTGACCGGTGGCATGGCGTACGAGGCGCTGAACAACCTGGGCCACTCGAAGAGTCGCGTGATCATCATTTTGAACGACAACGGCCGCTCGTACGCCCCGACTGTGTCGAACCTTGTGTACCATCCGCATCCCCTCGACGAGACCAGCGAAATGACGCGACCACGCGACCGACTTACACGGCGTTTGTCGCGGGCACTCACCAACGTGCGACTCAACCCTGTGTACGTGCGGCGCCAGCGACGTCTAGAAAAGTGGTTGCACGATTTGCCCGTGGTGGGCCCGCAGGCCGAACGTGGCCTCGAGGCAATCAAGGCGGGCATCCGCGAATACCTGCAACCCACCGCATTTTTCGAAGCGCTCGGTGTGCGTTATGTGGGCCCGGTCGATGGCCATGACTTCGCCGCACTCGAGCTCGCATTCAGCGCAGCCGCGATGCGGGCCGAAGAAGGCCCAATTGTGGTGCATGTGATCACCCAAAAAGGTCGGGGTTATTCGCCGGCCGAAGATGATGACGAAAAACATCTGCATGATGCACCGATGTTCGACCCTGTCAACGGCCCGCCGAAAGCGGTGCCCACCGGTTACACCCAGGCTTTTGCCGACGCACTCGTCAAAGAAGCCCAGAGCGACCAGCGCATCGTGGCCATCACCGCTGCGATGCCCGGGCCGACCGGGTTGATCGCATTCGAGTCGCACTTCCCCGATCGTTTCTTTGACGTCGGCATCGCCGAGCAGCACGCCGTAACTTTCGCCGCCGGTCTGGCGATGAGTGGAATGCGCCCCGTCGTGGCGCTGTACTCCACCTTCCTCAACCGGGCGTGGGATCAGTTGGTGTTCGACGTGGCGTTGCACCGCCTGCCGGTGATCTTTTGTCTTGACCGCGCCGGCATCACCGGCGACGATGGCCCGAGCCATCACGGCGTGTACGACATGGCGCTACTTTCCAAGGTGCCCGGCATGCGGGTGCTGGCCCCATCGAGTGCCCAGGATTTACAGCAAATGTTGCACGACGCAATGTCGCTTGCCGATACCGGCCCGGTCGCGATTCGCTACCCGAAGGGCAGCGCCCGTCAGGTGGCCGAGCACGAGGTGGGGGCGGGGCTCAACGCCCGGCGGATGGCGAGCGACCCGGCCAAAGCGCTGTGCATTTTGGCGGTGGGCAAGATGGTGGGTGCGGCAGAAAAAGCAGTCGCTGCTTTGGCGCAAAGTGGCATCACTGCAACATTGTGGGACGTTCGTTCGTGTGTGCCGGCCGACGAAACGATGATTCGTGATGCAGCTGCCCATAGTCGTGTGATCACGGTTGAAGACGGCATTCGCGATGGTGGCATCGGCTTTTTGTTGGCCGACGCAATCACCACCATGTCACCAACAACAACACCGACCATCAACGTGCTCGGGCTACCGACACGGTTCATTGCACATGCCAAGCCCGACGTGATTCTTGCCAAGCTCGGCCTCGATGCCGCCGGCATCGAACGCAGCGCCCGCGCGATGCTTGCCTTGCCCTAGCGTCAGGCAAATGGTGCCCGACATTTCGCTCGCCGACGATCTTGCGCTCGCCCTGCGCGCCGCCGAGATCGCCGATGCCATCAGCCTGCCGGGGTTTCAACAACGTGGCTTCACCGTCGAACGCAAGGCCGACAAGAGTGAAGTGACCGAACTTGATCGCAACACCGAACTTGCCATCAGCAACCTGTTGCGCTCTGAGCGACCCGGCTATTCGTTTTACGGCGAAGAACATGGCGTGATCGGCCCGAGTGGTGCCACACTGCAGTGGGTCGTCGACCCCATCGACGGCACAAGTAACTTCGTGCGTGGCGTGCCGGTGTGGGCCACGCTCATTGCTTTGGTGCACGAGGGCGAGCCGGTACTTGGTGTGGTGTCGGCACCTGCGCTCGGGCTTCGTTGGTGGGCGGCGCGCGGGCTCGGTGCATTCCACGCTGCGGGCCCCACACCCCAGCCCATGCATGTGAGCGATGTGGCGGAACTGCGCCGTGCCAGCGCCAGCATCACCATCACCGAAGCGTGGCACAAGGTGGGCAAAACCACCCAACTCGACGTGCTGCAACGCGGTGTTGCACGCCTGCGCAACTATGGCGACTTCTGGCAACACATGCTGGTGGCGCAGGGTGCGGTTGATTTTGCCATTGATGGCATCGGGCTCGGGCCCTACGACATTGCAGCAATTGCCGCGATCATCACCGAAGCGGGTGGCGCGTGGAGCAACCGCCACGGTGAAGCCGACTGGCGATCAGACTCGCTGATAACGAGTAACGGCAGACTGCATAGCATCGTTACGAACGACCTCGGAGGCCGCCCATGACGCAGGTTTCATCCAGCCCACGCACCGTCATCACCAACGCGCACCTCGTCGATGGCACAGGTGCACCGGCACGCCACGCCGATGTCACCTTCGCCGACGGCATCATCACGGCAGTCGAGGCAGCCGGCACCGCCCACCGCAACGGTTCACGTGTGATTGATGCACAAGGCATGCTCGTTGCCCCAGGTTGGGTTGACGTGCACACGCACTACGACGCGCAGGCAACATGGGATCCATTTCTTACCCCGAGTGGCTGGCACGGCGTCACCACCGCGGTGATGGGCAATTGTGGCGTGGGGTTTGCACCCGCTGCGCCAGACCGGCACGAGTGGTTGATCGAATTGATGGAGGGTGTCGAAGACATTCCAGGTTCGGCGATGGTCGAAGGAATCAAGTGGGAGTGGAGTTCGTTCCCCGAATACCTCGACGCACTCGAACGCAAACCACGAGTGCTGGACCTCGGTGCCCAGATCGGTCACGGTGCCCTGCGCGCCTTCGTGATGGGTGATCGTGGGGCGAACAACGAAGATGCCACTGCCGACGACATCACCGCGATGGCACGACTCACCCACGAGGCACTGCGCGCTGGCGCACTCGGCTTCAGCACGTCACGCACCCAGTTGCATCGCAGCAAAAATGGCGAGCTCGTACCTGGTACGAGTGCCCAGCCTGACGAACTGCTGGGTATCGCCGATGCAGTCAGTCGTGCCGGCCACGGCGTCTTCCAAATGGCCACCGACCATTGGCATCGCCCAACGAGCGAATGGAAGTGGATTCGTGAAGTTGCCGCACGCACCGGTGTGCGCTTCAGCGTGAATCTGTTGCAAGACCCGCACGAGCCCGAGTTGTGGCGCACCACGATCGCCCAACTCGAAGAGGCACACCGTGACGGTCTGCAGATCGAGGCGCAAATCGCCGGGCGCAGCATCGGTCTGTTGCTCTGCCTGCAAGGAACCGTGAACCCGATCATGATGCACTCTGCATTCCTGGAGGTTGCGTCACTTCCCCACGCGGCGCGTGTCGCTGCTTTGCGCGAGCCCGAGCGATATGCACGGTTGCTCGTCGAGCGCCCCACCCACCGCTTCTATGAACAATTCGTCGGGGCGAACTTCCACATGATGTTCCCCGTCGATAGTGCCAATATTGACTACGAGCCCGCCTTCGAGCAGTCGATTGCCGGCATCGCGCGGCGCACCGGCGCATCACCGCACGCAATCATGATCGACCATCTGCTCAGCAACGAAGGTACGGGCATCATCTATCGGCCATTCCTCAACTATGCCTACGGCGACCTGTCGGTTTCCCACGCTTTGCTACAACACCCACTCACCCGTAACGGCCTCAGCGACGCCGGTGCACACTGCGGCGTGATTTGCGACGGTGGGATGCCAACATTTCTGCTGACCCACTGGGTACGCGACCGCACGCGCGGCGACCGCCTCGCACTCGAGCACATGGTGGCCCGTCAGACACGCAAAACTGCCGAGTTGCACGGCCTCTTGGACCGTGGCATCATCGCCCCTGGTCTGCGTGCCGACGTGAACATCATCGACTTTGAGGGGCTGTCATTCGACGTGCCGCGCATCGTGCACGATCTGCCTGCGCAAGGGCGACGCTTCGCCCAAAAAGCCAAGGGCTATGTCGCCACTTTCTGTGCAGGTATGCAAACCGTCGACCACGACGAGTTCACTGGCGAGTTGCCGGGCAAACTGCTGCGCGGTCCGCAACACCTGTAGATATGTGTTGCCCGAGGGCAACGTTGACGCGCTAAAAAAGCGTTACATCATCCCCATGCCGCCGCCGGGCATGCCGCCGCCTGCCGCTGCGCCACCCTTTTCGGGTTTGTCGGCCACGAGACATTCGGTGGTGATGACCAAGGCTGCAATCGACGCTGCATTTTGCAATGCTGCACGCGTGACTTTGGCTGGGTCGATGATGCCGGCTTTGACCATGTCGGTCATTTCGCCGGTTGCCGCGTTCATGCCCATATTGCCCTTGGCTGATTCAATCTGTTGCACGGCAACTGCACCTTCCATACCGGCGTTGTCAGCAATGTGACGCGCTGGTGCGGTGAGTGAGTCGTACACGCTGCGTGCGCCAGTGGCCTCGTCACCCGTGAGCGACTCGACAACTTTCAACACGGCTGGGCGGGCACGCACGAGGGCGGTGCCGCCACCGGCGACCACACCTTCTTCGATTGCTGCACGAGTTGCCGACACGGCGTCTTCGATGCGGTGCTTCTTTTCCTTCAGTTCGACCTCGGTGGCTGCGCCGACCTTGATAACCGCAACACCACCAGCAAGTTTGGCGAGGCGCTCCTGGAGCTTCTCGCGATCCCAATCGCTGTCGGTGTTTTCGATCTCGGTCTTGATTTGGTTGATGCGACCACTGACCTCGGCCTTGTCACCGTGGCCATCGATGATGGTCGTGTTGTCTTTGTCGATGATGACGCGCTTGGCACGACCGAGCAGGTCGAGACCGGCGTTCTCCAACTTCAAGCCGACTTCCTCGCTGATGACCTGGCCACCAGTGAGAATCGCCATGTCTTGCAGCATCGCCTTGCGACGATCGCCGAAGCCTGGTGCCTTGACGGCAGTCGAGTTGAACGTGCCGCGAATCTTGTTGACCACGAGGGTGGCGAGTGCTTCGCCTTCGACATCTTCAGAAACGATCAGCAACGGCTTGCCGGTCTTCATGACACCTTCGAGCAACGGCAACATTGACTGCACCGTTGAAATCTTGGCTGCATGAAACAGGATGTACGGCTCTTCGAGCACGGCTTCTTGGCGATCTTGGTCGGTGACGAAGTACGGCGAGAGATAACCCTTGTCGAACTGCATACCTTCGGTGAACTCAAGTTCGATACCGAACGTGTTCGATTCTTCAACGGTCACGACGCCGTCTTTGCCGACTTTGTCGATGGCATCGGCGATGACTTTGCCGATTGCCGCATCAGCAGCCGAAATGGTGGCAACGTTGGCGATATCGCTCTTGTCGTCGACTTCTTTGGACTGCGACTTGATCGACTCGACGGCTGCAGCGACGGCTTGTTCGATGCCGCGCTTCAGACCCATCGGGTTGGCACCGGCGGCGACGTTGCGCATGCCGTGCGTAACCATTGCTTGGGCGAGCACCGTGGCGGTGGTGGTGCCGTCACCGGCAACATCGTTGGTCTTGGTGGCGACTTCTTTTACCAACTGGGCACCCATGTTCTCGAACGGGTCTTCGAGTTCGATTTCTTTGGCGATTGACACGCCGTCGTTGGTGATGGTCGGTGCGCCGAACTTCTTGTCAAGTACGACGTTGCGACCCTTTGGTCCAAGCGTTACTTTTACTGCGTCGGCAAGTTTGTTGACGCCGGCTTCAAGAGCGCGGCGTGCTTCTTCGTCGAATTTCAGCATCTTTGGCATGTGGTGTTCCTGTTTCTGTTGTGGTGGGGGTGATTATTTGGAAACGATTGCGAGCACGTCGCGGCTCGTGAGGATGAGCAAGTCGTCACCCTTGTGGGCGATTTCGGTGCCGCCGTACTTGCTGTAGAGCACGGTGTCGCCTACCTTCAGGTCGAGCGCGAAGTACTTGCCTGCGGTGTCGCTCCAGCGACCTGGGCCAACGGCGAGCACGGTGCCCTGCTGTGGCTTTTCTTTTGCGGTGTCGGGGATGACGAGACCCGAGGCGGTGGTCTGCTCGGCTTCCGAGGGCTTGACTACGACTCTGTCATCGAGGGGCTTCAGGTTCATATGTTTTCCTTTTCGTGCAGGTCTCCCGGGCGGGAGACGGGCTGTGTAGCACCCCAGAAAGGCGGTTAGCACTCTCCGTAGGCGAGTGCTAATGCTACGGCTGAGGGTGGCTGGGCAACAACCCGAAGGGCCGCAACAGTTGCTCAATTATGAGCACGGGTAACCCGATCACCGTGGTGAGGTGGCCATCGACGTGTTCCACGAACGCCGCCGCCTCACCCTGCACGGCGTAGGCACCTGCCTTATCGAGCGACTCCCCCGTCGTCAGGTAACGCTCAAGCGCGGCGGGGGCAATTGGGGTCATGGTGACGGTGGCCGAGTCAATGGCTACGACGTGCACACCACCATGTGACATGCACACCGCTGTGTGCACCAGATGCTGGCGTCCGGCCAATCGTTGCAGCATGTGGCGGGCAGCGTCGAGATCTGGCGGGGTGCCGAAGATTTCCCCGTCGACATCCACCGTCGTGTCGGCACCAATCGTCACGACGTCGCCAGTGTGCCGTGCCGCCACGCTCAGACATTTGGCAGTGGCCAAACGCACGACATAATCACCGGGCGATTCACCGGCCAATGGCGACTCGTCCAAATTGGCGGCATCAACGACGAATTGCACCCCCAATTGCGCAAGGATGTCGGCGCGCCGCGGCGACCGCGACGCAAGAACAAGCGATGTCATCCACCGCTCATGGTGGTGAGCAGCGAATCTTCGGGCACCTGTAGGTCGTCAAGATGATCGAGATAACCGTGCGGCAGCACCACGTTGATCGGCCCGTTGGTATGACCCCGGGCCAGACGCTCGCCACCCGCCACCAAGGTGAGCGAATGGTCGACTGATGCAGCCAAGTTGCGCACATCATCAAGCGTGGACACTTCGGAAAATTGGCGACGGATGTCGGGCCCCACCGGATAGCCGGTCAGATACCAACCGCAGTGCTTGCGAAATTCACGAATGCCCTTGGTGTCATCGAAGCGGCCGTTGTTGCGATGATGCTGCATCAGCGATTCGGCATGGCTGAGCATCACGGCCAGCACATCACCAAGTAGCGGCGTGCTCTGCACGGGGCGGCCGTTGAATGCATCGACAAGATCACGAAAGAGCCATGGCTTACCCAGACAGCCGCGACCGATCACCACGCCATCGCAACCGGTTTCGTACACCATGCGCAGCGCGTCATCGGCACACCAGATGTCACCATTGCCCAACACCGGGATGCCCTCGACTTGCTGTTTCAGCGCAGCGATTGCCTCCCAGCGTGCACTCGGTGCATAGTGCTGCTGGGCGGTGCGAGCGTGCAGAGCAATCATGACCGCACCGGCATCACGGCAAATCTTGCCCGTGTCGATGTAGGTGACCAATTCGTCGCTGATGCCAATGCGGAATTTGCACGTAACCGGAATGCCGTAGCGACTGCCGGCACGCACTGCTGCCCGCACGATCTCGGCGAGCAGATTCTTTTTCAGTGGCACGGCAGCGCCGCCACCTTTGCGGGTGACTTTGGCTGCCGGGCAACCGAAGTTCAAGTCGATGTGATCGACGAGGTTTTCGCTGCCGAGCACGTCCACGGCTTTTTCGACGATGACAGGGTCGCTGCCGTACAACTGCAAACTACGAAACGTTTCGTCTGGGGCAAACGACACCATCGAGCGGGTGCGTGGGTTGCCGTAGACCAATGCAGCCGCCATGATCATTTCGTTCACATAGACAAGGCCCGGCCCGAACTGGCGACACAGCGAACGAAACGGTGCATTGGTGACACCCGCCATCGGTGCCAGCACCACGGGTGGCCACACCTCGATGCCGCGCCCCTTCGAGCCGTCGGTGGTCGTGCCACGCAGGGCCAGAGGCTTCA
>JAEMQQ010000010.1:18987-23353 GCA_016463775.1 Ilumatobacteraceae bacterium
AGGTTGGGATTGGCGCCCGCGTCGAGCGACGACACCTCACCACGGCGCAAGCAATACCACCCGGCGCTCGCAATCATTGCTGCGTTGTCCGTACACATCTCGCGTGACGGTAACACCACGGCCATGCCATCAGCGTGGCCGGCCGTCGTGATTTCGCGACGCAACAACGAATTGGCCGCCACACCACCGCCGAGTGCGACGGTTCGCGCATTAATCTCACGCGCCGCCCGCCGAGCCTTGTGCACCAATACGTCAACCGCCGCGCGTTGAAACGAGGCAGCAACGTCGTCGGTCGAAACCGCGGGGTTGGCCCGCACGTAGTTGATGACCGCCGTTTTGAGACCACTGAATGACACATTGAAACCATCGTTCAACATTGCCCGCGGAAAGTTGATGGCCTTGTCGTTGCCACGGGTCGCCGCATTGTCGATGGCGGGGCCACCCGGATACGGCAGGCCAAGAAATCGGGCGACTTTGTCGAACGCCTCACCAGCTGCGTCATCGATGGTCTGGCCCACCACGCGGTACGAGTCGTGGTTGATCATCTCTACGAACAGTGTGTGGCCACCGGACACCAAACCGAACAACAGCGGAAATTCGGCATTCGGCTCATCGAGCAATGCAGCGTACAAATGGGCCTCAAGGTGGTTGACACCTACGAACGGCACCGCCAAGGCCAATGCCGTGGCTTTGGCTGCTGCTACACCCACCAGCAACGCACCGATGAGACCAGGCCCAACCGTGGCGGCGACTGCGTCGACACGCGAAAGATCGATCTTGGCCTCGGCGAGTGCCTGCACGGTTACGTGTGGCAACGCTTCGAGATGGGCCCGACTGGCGATCTCGGGCACGACACCACCAAACCGCGCATGCTCATCAAGTTGACTGGCGACCACCGACGACAACACGTCGGTGCCCCCCATCACCACGGCGACCGCGGTTTCATCGCAACTGGTTTCGATGCCGAGCACCACGGTCGACTCGGTGACTGCAAAGGTCATGATGCACCACTGCGTTCAGCCTCGATCGTTCGCAACCGATCGTGATACGCCTCGCTTTGAATATCGATGCACCACATAACGATTGCGTCGTCACGATTCTCGTAATACTTCGCGCGGACGCCGACCGGTGCAAAACCAAAACGGCGGTACAACGACTGCGCCGACACGTTGGATTCGCGAACTTCGAGGGTGAGTGATTCCATGCCGGCTTGGCGGGCCTCCCAGGCCAGGTCGAGCATCAGTTCGGTGGCGATCCCCCGCCGCCGTAGAGCCACATCAACCGCCACATTGGTGATGTGCGCGGCATTATCGAGATAAATCATGCCGCCGTACCCGACGATTCGACCGGCAATTTTGGCAACCAAATAATGTCGCGAACCCCGCGCTTGCATCGCGAGTTCATCGAGGAACACGGAGTGGGTCCACGGTTGCGGATATGCGGTGAGTTCGATCGGCATGATTTCCGACAGATGCGCACGACGCATCGGTTCGATACTGAGTGCCTCGTTCTCGACCCCATTGTCGACGGTGCGACGCGCGCCACTTGATTTATCACGACGCAAGAACCGGCTGAGGATGCTCATGCGTGGCTCCGCGTCACCCAATTGATCTCCGCATCAGCCTCACGCAGGTACATCGCTGGCACGCTCGGGACACGGCGTTGCGCTTCGTCAACCAACGAGTCGTCACGCATGAGTTGCCCATGCGCCAGCAATGCCACCTGCTTGGCATGTGGCCAATTCAGCGTGTCGTCACCGAACGCAATGCCCCAGGCCTGGGGGCCGAGTGCCGCGGTGATGTGGTCGCGATGGCGGGCGGCAAAATCGCCGACGAACAAACAGTTCTGACCCCGCTCCCGCACGGCGATGAGCAGGTCTTCGATACTGCCCACTTGTGGTGCGTCAACCCGTGTCGTTGCCCCAGCGTCGTGCACGCGATGCGTTGCCCAGGCGACTTCACGTCGTCGGGCATCGATGGTCGGCACCACGATGTCAAACTGCGATGTGGTCGCTGCGGGTACTGCAGCTGCCAACGCTGCGAGCCCGTCAATGCCAACGAGTGGCAGCGACAGTGCGTAGGCCAATGCCTGCGCCGATGCAATGCCGACACGCATGCCGGTGAAAAGCCCCGGCCCCACATTCACTGCGATTGCGGCGAGATCGCTGAACGCCAAACCGGCGCGTTTGACCACAAAATCGATCATCGGGGTGAGGTCTTCGGCGTGCCGACGCTCGCTGCGTAGTTCGCTGGCAGCCAGCACCACATCGCCATCCACGACCGCCACACTCACCACATCGGTGGCGGTATCAATTCCCAGCACGATCATGCGTCGACACCTGCCCGCAACGCTGCCGTCAACCGGGTGAAGCGCGGCTCCCACGCGGTGCCGCGCGACGATACGTCGACGTTGCGTTCGGTGTCGCCCACATGGGTGAACGCCAGCACGAGTGCGTCGGTGAACTCGTCACCGGCGAGGTCACCCCATTCGACGACGAGTACAGCACCGCTGCGGCGCGCATCATCCAACCCGAGGTCGATTAATTCGCCCGTGCGCTCGAGGCGGTACAGGTCGGCATGACACACCGTGAGTTTGCTGCCGCGATATTCATGCACGAGCGTGAAGGTCGGCGAGGTCACGTTGTCGGTCACCCCGAGTGCTGCACACAAGGCCTTGGTGAACGTGGTCTTGCCGGCGCCGAGATCGCCGGTGAGCAACACCACGTCGCGTGGTCGCAGTTCAGTCGCGACCACCGTCGCGAGTCGTGCCGTGTCGGCCGCCGATCGCGAGGCAACGGTGAGTGTGGTCATCGTTACGCCCCGACATAGTCGCGTGGCACACGGGCAGAAAGAGCACACACCACCTCGTACGAGATGGTGTCGAGCGCCTCAGCCCAATCGTCGACGGATACTGCTTGTGCACCTTGGGTGCCAAAGACCACCGCTTCATCGCCGATGGCGACGACATCATCACCGCAGTCGACGAGCATTTGATCCATCGTCACCACACCAACGATGCGGCGCTGGCGGCCCCCAACCAGCACACGAGCCATGGTTTGCCACGCCCGACGGGCGATGCCGTCGGCGTATCCGAGCGGCAGCGTGGCGATCGTGCTGTCGCGATCGAGCACCGTACGCAACCCGTAACTCACACCTTCGCCTGCCGACAGCCGCTGCACATGCAACACCTTCGTGCGCAGGCTGAGCACTGGCTGCAGGCCGGTCATCAGTGATGCGACACCCACACCCGGCAGAAGCCCGTACATCGCGATGCCTGCTCGCACCATCGTGTTGGCAGCCGTTACATCACGCAGCGCCGCGGCCGAATTGGCACTGTGCACATGTCGCAACTCGGGTGCCGCCGTTCGAATTTGGTCGAGCAACCCGGTGAACGAAACATTTTGGCGGGCGGTCCCCGCGTGTTCGGGGGCGTCAGCGGTTGCCAGATGCGTCATCACACCGTCGAGGATCAAATGTTGGTGGGCCACGACGGTGTGCGCGCGTGACACGGCTGCAGTAAGCGGCACACCAACGCGATGCATGCCGGTGTCGATTTTCAGATGCACACGTGTGCGCCGCCCCTGCTCGCTTGCCACACTCGCCAGTGCCGCGATGTAGTGCTCGTTGTACGCCACACATATCGCATCGTTGGCCACCAACGTCGGTAGGTCACCAATCGGCTGCTCGCTCAATACCATGATCGGGGCGTCGATGCCGGCGAGACGCAACTCCAGTACTTCTTGAGTCAGTGCCACACACAAACCACGGGCACCGGCCGCCAGCGCAGCCCGAGCGCAGGGCACCGCACCATGACCATAGGCATTCGCCTTCACCACTGCCCACAACTCGGCTGAGCCGAGGCGCCCTGCCAGCAGGGCGACATTGTTGCGCAATGCGGCAAGGTCAATTTCGGCACGCGTGACACGCGCCGGTGGCTTGACCGAATTCTTCGTCATGATGGGCGAGCCCTACTCGGCGGCAACGACGGCTACGGCAAGGTGCTCGGTGTGCGAAATCGATACGTGCCATGACGAAACACCACATTGGCGCGCAAGTTCTGCGGCGCGTCCCTGCACGCGCAGCGACGGCCGCCCGTCGGCTGTGCTCACTACCGAGACATCATGAAAATCAAAGGCACCCAACCCGACCCCGAGCGCTTTCATCGTGGCTTCGCGTACTGCGAATCGCGCCGCCAAAACTGCCCCAGCATCTGCGCGGCGGGCCGCCAGTTCGCGTTCGCTCGCGGTGAACAAACGGTCTGCCATCCGCGGCTGGCGCGCGAGCGTCGACTGAAACCGGGCAATGTCGACCGCGTCAATACCGAGGCCGATCATGCGTGCCCACCCATCATGTTGTCCATCGTGTTG
>JAEMQQ010000010.1:23453-48507 GCA_016463775.1 Ilumatobacteraceae bacterium
CCGTCATCGCGCTACTCGCCCGCCCGCCACATGTCGGCGGTCGATGTAATCGGCAGAATCAAGGCATCGGCGACCGTGACCTCGGCGAGGCGGTCTTCACGGAACGACGTTTCGGTTTCGGTCACCGCATCGACAAGCCGTTCAAAGCGGTTGTCATAACCCTGCAGCACCTGCTTCATCACGCCAGCGGGCAAACGGTCATGAAACAGCACGTGCAGCAACGTGATGCCGGTGGTTTCACTGCCCTTCGTTTCAGGAATCAAAATGACCGTGCGACTATCGCGACGGCCGCGCGCCACCAGCACTTCTTGCGACATTGCCACCCGACGCTTCGTGCCACGCAACGCATTGCTGGTATCCACCCGCGACTGTAGGTCGCGCGCAATCCCGCCACGGTCGACGATCATCACCGTCGACTCGGGCATCGCTGGGTCGCCTTCGATGCGGTAACGCGTGAAGCCGACCACTTGGCTGATGGCTGGGTCAAGATCGGCGAGCACCTTCAACACGCCGTACGGCAGTCGTTCACGGGCAGCGCCGGCGTTGAGTACCGCTTTCACCAGTGACCGATCAAGCAGGCCCTCTTCGCTGCGCGAAATACCGACGGTGATCGTCTTGGCTTGATGCTTAATCGCATCAATCGGCCGCGTGAGTTCGTCGATGGCGCGGGTCAATGCCGCAATAATGTCGTCGAGTAGCGCTTCTGGTGTGGCGATCTTTCCGAAGTCGCGCTGATAGGTCTGCAACGGGTTCGCCGACATGACCGTGCGCAGGATGCCAACCGCGCGTACCGCAGTTGACGCCTCGAGATTTCCGTCGTATGCACCTGTCGACAATGCATCAAAGAATCGGCTGGCCGCCACCCCAATTTCGCCGTGCACCTTGTTGAGCAACGCCGTGCCTTGACCACCACGTTCGACCGCGTGCTCAACCACGGCGCGAGTTTGGCGCAACGGTCGCGCGAGTGAATCGATCGCCAGTGCTGCTTCGTAACCAAAGAGGTGTCCGACCATCACCGACAGCACGAACGCCACCCGCGGGTCGACGACGGGCACCTCGAGCACCGCAGCGGCCGCGGTGAAGCGCTCTTCACCCACCGTTGCCACGACGATTGGCAATGCTTTGTGCGCACGATAGATCTCGATTTCTTTGGCTACGTCAGCCGCCGTACCGCTGCTCAGGCCTGCAGCACACACAAAAATGAGCGGCTCGCACGACAGGTCGATGTGCTTTTTGTCCTCGGTGATGTCGCAGGCGATCGATTTGTAACACAGCTCACTCAATTTGATGCGCACCTCTTCGGCTGCGACCGCGTTGGGCCCGTTGCCCACGACCGTCCAGTAACGGCGAGAGGTGGCAAAAGCGCGGGCGGCAGCAGCCACCTTGGTGCGTGACTGCAGCACCTCACCCAATGCGTCGGGCAAAGAACGCAGGGCGACGAGCAGGTGATGGCGGTCTTCGTCTGAGCCTGCGCCGATTATCTGGGCAATCGCACACGAGACGAGGGCACCGGCAGCAACCTGGGCATAGAACGCTTTCGTGCTGGCCACGCTCATTTCCACATCCCGGCCATCAGACGTATAGATGACTCCGTCGGCCTTGGCCGAAAGTTCGCTGCCACGACGATTGACGATTGCCAGCACCCGTGCGCCACGCGAACGTGCCAAGTCAACGGTGCGGTTGGTGTCGGTGGTGGTGCCACTTTGGCTGATGGCGATGATGAGCGTGTCGCTCATGTCAAGCGTGAGCCCGAAACCCGAGAGTTCGGTGGCGGGCAGAGCGTCAACCCGCAGATGATCACCGGTGAGTTGTCGCAACAGATTGGCGAGCGAGCGACCAGCAATGGCGGCGGTGCCCTGCCCGATGACCCGCACACGGCTCAGCGAGCCGGCGACGAGTTCGTCGATGATGTGCCCAGGCAACTGCGACTCGTCGAGTTTTACGCTGAGCAGTGACTGGTGTTCGACGATGCGGCCCCGCAACGTCTTGGCAAAACTACGCGGCGCCTCATTGATTTCTTTGACCAGAAAGTGATGATGCTCACCACGGTCGATATCGCGGGTCGTTACCTCGGCAGCGAGCATGTTGTGCGCACTGAGCGTGAGGGGCGTGCCGTCGTACGCCAGCAACGTGATGCCACTTTCATCACCGGCGTTTGCTGCATCCAGCACCATGACCTGACCGCGACTTGACGGTCGATCCGGATGAGCCAACGACTCGCCGTCCATGCGCACGTAGCGCTGCGTTTCTTCGACGAGCCCATATGGCTCGCTCGCGATGACATACCGATTTTCCGCCAAACCGACACACAAACCCTGCCCGCTGCCCTTCACTGCCAAGAGCAACTTGTCAGGTTGCTCGGCAGACGCAGCGGCAATCGCCACGGAACCATCGAATGTGGCCACCGTCTCGCGGAATGCCTCTGCGAGTGTCATTCCCTTGGCGAGGTTGCGTGACACGAGCGCCGGAATCACCTTGGCGTCGGTGGTGATCGGCTGGGCCAAGCGCAAATCATGTCGCGCACGCAAATCGGCGTGATTATCGACATCGCCATTCAAGGCCGCCACCAGGTACGCAGCGTCAGCGGCCGACTCGAGTTCTTCGCTATTGACCGGATGGGCATTCGGTTCAGAGATGATGCCCACACTCGCCCAGCGCGTATGGCCGAGCACGCCGATTCGCGCGTCGGGTTGGCTCACCAGCAACCGCAGGAGATCGTCGTTGATAATGGCCGTGCGCATGACCCGTGTGTTGTCGCCCAGTTCGCCAATTTCAGCAGCAGCTTTATAAACGAACGACCATGCGTTGCGGGTAACTCGCACCGAGCGCGAAGTGAACAAACTGTCGTCGTGTCGGTCACCGAGCAACGCCGACACCCGTGCATCTGCCTGGTGCAACCCGTGGTTCCACACCATCACATGCACGCCTGCAGAGTCACGACCACGAACCTCGAGGCGGTCTATCGCCGACAAGGTCTGCTGAATCGACAAGTACGCCGCCAACGACGAACGACTCGCACCCGCACCAGCCAGCGCATCGACGGCCTGGGCGGTACGAATCCGGTCTTTGCGCAGCGACCAGGCAGCATCGCGCACCGCGGTGAGCAGATTCGTGGTGTGCTCGAGCGCGACTGCACTCGTCGCCGCGCCGGTGTCCTCGAGGCGACCCTCGGCCTTCGCCACCAGCGAATCCAACTGATTGAGACGGTTCACCAGGCCGGCGATGAATTCGCGATTGCCCGCCATGAGCCACAGACCGGCATCGCCACGCAATGCGGCGTCGACTGCCCCCATCGTCTTGGCCACTTCTTGCAATTGAGCATCGCTCGGTAGCGCCACACCCGACGACGACCACAAGGTGAGCGCCGCATCAGTGCGCGCGAGCAGCTCGGCCGCATCCGGCATGGCGCGGGTTTCAGGTCGCGACAATACCGCGATAATGCCGCACATACGTCTAATTCTACCTACGCACGAGTGAGCACGACTCGTTCCAGTCGTGTCGTTACTGCTTCGGCAAGCGCGAGCGTCTCAGCCTCCACCATGATTCGAATGACTGGTTCGGTACCTGAGGCCCGCACGACGATACGACCATCGTTGCCAAGTAGTGCGCGCTCACGCGCAAGATCGTCGGCAAGTAGCAACTCGATGTCATCAGGCTTGCGTGACACCCGCACATTGCGCAACACCTGCGGCAGGCGTTGCATCACATCGCCAGCCAGCGCTGCCAGTGACTGCCCGCTGCGACGCACCAAGTCGAGCAACAACACCGCCGACAACAAGCCGTCACCAGTTGTGGCATGCAGCGCATGAATGACGTGACCGCTCTGCTCACCACCGAGCACGAAGTTGCCGTCGTCCATCGCGGCAAGCACCGCACGGTCGCCAACATCGGTGGTAACCACCGAGATGTCATTACGCCGCATCGCACGGTGAAACCCCAGATTCGTCATGCTCGTGACCACGACGGTGTTATGCGCCAGCAGACTGCGATCGCGCAAGTCGATGGCGGCAAGGGCAATGAGGCGATCACCGTCGACAACTTGACCATGTTCGTCGACTGCGATGAGACGATCACCGTCACCATCGAAAGCAATACCGATCAGGCCGCGTTGGGCACACGCTGCAGCCAGTGTCTCTGGATAGGTCGCACCACAACCATCGTTGATGTTGCGACCATTCGGCGCAGCATTGCGAATCTCGGCACGAACTTGCAGGGCGGTCATCACGGGCGCAACCACCCCACTCGTCGCCCCGTTCGCACAGTCAACGATGAGTTCATGTCCGGCAAAGCCAGCGATGTGCAACCCGAGCGAGCGGGCATCGACATAGTCATTCGCCACGGTCGACGAGTTCGCCACGGTCGGTGCGATCGAACGTGGTGGCACACCTTTGTCTTGTACGGGGTGGCCGGCCTGCCACGACGTTTCAATCCGGTGCTGCTCGTCATCGGTCAATTTGCGCCCGCCGGGCGCAAACACCTTCACCCCATTGTCGTGCCACAGGTTGTGTGACGCCGTGATTGCCACTGCCACACAGCCACTGCGCTTGGCTGCATGAGCGAGGGCCGGTGTGGGGACGAGCCCAGCATTCGTCACGGTGCTGCCTTGCGACATCGCACCGCCGGCAAATGCAGCCAGCCACGTTTCGCCACTTTCGCGACCGTCATGACCAATCACGATTGCGGCGCCGGGCCATTCGCGGGCAACTGCTGCGCCTAGTTGAGCGATGTCTGATGCGACGACGTCAACGCCGGCGCGACCACGAACGCCATCGGTTCCGAAACGCAACATCTCAGTTACCATCTTGCCCGCTGACCAGCACCCACAGGGGCACCTCGATGCCGCGGTGCGAAATTAACGCTTGGTGTACTGCGGCGCCTTACGGGCCTTCTTCAGACCGTATTTCTTGCTTTCCTTCTTGCGCGAGTCGCGCGCCAGCAGACCGGCACGCTTCAGCGCCGGGCGACACGTCGGGTCAAGTTCCACCAGCGAACGGGCAACACCGAGGCGCATTGCACCCGACTGTCCGGCGATGCCACCGCCGACGATGTCGACATCAAGGTCGTAAGTTTGCAGTTGCTCGGTGATACGCAATGCCTCGGTGGCGTTGTTGCGATGAATTGCCGTGGGGAAATATTCTTCGAAGGCCCGACCGTTGACGGTGACCTTGCCCGAACCTGGGCGCAGACGAACGCGCGAGACGGAAGTCTTGCGCCGACCAGTGGTTTGGGTGAGTGGTTTGGTGGCCATGGTGATCTGTGATTCCTCTCGTGAAATCTTCGAATTGCCTAGCGAGCCTTGGCGTTGCTCATGTCAACGACCTTCGGACCTTGCGCCACGTGCGGATGTTCGGCACCGGCGTACACCTGCAACTTTTTGATCATCGCCCGGCCGAGGCGACCCTTCGGCAACATGCCATGCACCGTGCGACGAATCGCGTCCTCGGGTTTGCGGGCCAACAGTTGGGCGTACGATTCGACGCGAATACCACCGGGGTAACCGCTGTGGCGCGCGACGATCTTGTCTTCTGCCTTGCCGCTCGTCAGCACCACTTTTGAGGCATTGATGATGATGACGTGGTCACCAGTATCGAGACTCGGGGTGAACGTCGGCTTATGCTTGCCGCGCAACAAGGTGGCGACCTGCGTGCACATGCGGCCGAGCACAAGACCGTCGGCATCGATCACATGCCAGGCGCGCTGCACGTCGCTTGGCTTTGCTGAAAATGTTGGCATGTCTATGACCTTTCAATCTGCCGAGCGCACCTCTTGCGGCACACGCCCGAACCCTGAATGATACGGGCATTTTCAGCCCGCCACACTCCCCGACGGCCCGCCACGACACACGGTCACGGGCGTACGACCGACTCGAGCCATGCCTCCACCCGCCCCGTGAATGCCTGGGCAGAAAAACGCTGAGTCGCATCTTTGCGGCACTCACCACGGCTGATGGCGCCGAGGCGGTGCACGGCTGTCACCACGGCGTCGACATCGTCGGCAGGCACGACGAAGCCCGTCAGCCCGTCCCGAACGATTTCAACCGGGCCACCACGGTCATAGGTGATGACCGGAACCCCGCACGCCAATGCCTCAATCGCAACGATGCCGAATGCTTCAACCCAACGATGCACCATGATCAGCGCTGCACAGACACCAAGACGCTGCTGTAATTCGTCGGTCGCAAGGAAGCCGACGTGTTCGACGCGCGCCGACGGATATTGCCCTTGCGCCTGCTGCCACACGGCACGATCTTGCATCACACCAAAGGCGAGCACCCGTCGACCACTGCGAGCGGCGACTGCAAACACATCAGCAATGCCCTTCTCTGCTGAAATGCGACCGACGAAAGCCAGGTCATCCCCCGCTGCTTCGACAAAGTGATACGCATCAACATCGATGCCACTCGCAACAACCGTCGTGCGTCGGGCGATTTCAGCACCAAAGGTTGCAGCCTGGGCCGCACTGTGCATCGCAATGCAATGTGGCGACGACGCTGCGGCAGATCGCACGGCTGCATCCATCTCGTTGTGCAACGAGCCCATGCTCACCAGATGTGCAACGGCGATCGGGCATTCGCCAGCAGCCGTAAACGGCAGGGCGTCGTATGAAAAATTCAGCACGATGTCGTGGTCACCACTGCCGGCCAGCTGCAGCACCCGTTGCCACATGTTCACCAGCACCGAATCGTTCGGCACGACGAGTGCTTGGGTGCGCTCCACGGTTTGGCTCGGTGTGTGGGTTGTGCCGTCCACCCCGATGATGCGGTGACCAGCAACGAACGACCCGCGCGGTGCCACGATCGTCACCGAATGGCCGCGGCTCGCGAGCCCGTTGGCCAGCGTCTGCACGGTGAGTTCGACGCCGCCACCGGCACCCGAACCAAGTGCTCCGACCGACGTCGACAACAAGATGATGCGCACGACGAATGTGCGCTATTCGAGATTCGCCGGGTAACCGACTTCCCACAAACACAAGCCGTGTGGTGGGGCAAGGTCCGACGCGTCCTGGCGACTGCCCGAGCGAATCAAGGCCATCATGTCGCTCGGTGGGCGACGCGCCAAACCAATGTCAGCGAACGTGCCGACCAACGAACGCACCATCTGATGACAAAACGCGTTTGCCCGCAGATCGAAGGTGACGGTCTCGTCGGTGCGACGCCACGTGGCTTGCATCACGAAACGAGTCATCGAGACCGACTTCTCTTCTTCGCTCTCGCTGGCACTGGGCTTACGACAGAACGCCGAAAAGTCACGTTCGCCCATGATCGCATCGCATGCCAACTGCATCGGTCGCACGGCAAGCGGTGGGTCCACTTGCCAGGCGGTCGTCACCGAGAACGGGTCGGGGGTCGGTGAGTTCAAGATCGTGTAGCGATAGTGACGCCAGATGGCAGAAAAACGCGCATGAAACGACGCGTCCACCCATCGTGCGTCGCGCACCGCGATTCGCGGCCCACACAATGCGTTGAGTTTCTTGGCCAAACCATCGATCTTCAGGCGGCTCGGTAGATCGACACTCACCACCTGACCACGCGCATGCACGCCGGCATCGGTGCGACCAGCCGCCACCAGCCGTACTTGGCTTTGGGTAATTTTCTCGAGAGCCTTGGTCAACACACCGTCGACCGTCGACACGTCGGGATTCGGCGCAAAACCGTGGTACGCACTGCCGTCGTAGGTAACGACGAAACGCGCCTTGCGCAGACTGCTTGCATTCATGGCCGTTGACCGTTCGAAAGCCACTGACGGCTCACGACCGCGGCGCGCTAAACGAGTTCGATGCGCGCCATTGGGGCGCGGTCACCGTTGCGCTCGCCGAGTTTCAGGATGCGCACATAGCCGCCATTTCGATCCACGTAGCGCGGGGCGACATTCTTCACGAGTTTGTTGGTCATTTCTTTGTCGTTGAGATACGACTGAATCTGACGAATCTTGTGCAGTGCTGCGGCGTCACCCGTTTGGGCCTTCTTCGCTTTTGAGATCAGTCGTTCGGCGATCGGACGCAACGCCTTGGCCTTGGCCTCGGTCGTTTCGATACCCTCCGCAGCGAACAGCGATGCCGCCAGGTTGGCAAGCATCAAACGCTGGTGACCGGCAGAGCCACCGAACTTTTTACTACGGCGTGGCTGTGGCATCGTGCATCGTCTCTTTCGTGTCGACTACGCGTCAGACGCGCAGGGCGAGCCCGCGCTCGTCGAGTTTGGCTTTGACTTCGTTGATGCTCTGTGCGCCGAAGTTGGGCAGGCCCATCAATTCCTCTTCGGAACGGGTGACGAGATCACCGATGGTGTTGACCTGCGCACGCTTCAAGCAGTTGTGCGGACGCTGCGAAAGCAGCAGGTCTTCGATTGGCATGTCAAGTTCAGGCGAACCCGAACCGCTGAGCGTCGACTCACCGAGCTCGATGGCAACCGGTGCATCGCTGAGTGAGGCCACGAGATCGAGCAAGTTGCGCAGGGTGGCGCCGGCCGAGGCGAGGGCTTCGGATGGGGTGATGGAGCCGTCGGTCTCGATGTCCAGAATGAGGTTGTCGAAGTTCGTCGACTGGGCGACGCGAGTTGGCTCGATTTCGAACGTCACGCGGCGCACGGGCGAGAACAAGGCGTCAACGGGGATCACGCCGATGGTCTTGCGACCCGAATCGCGATCGCAACCGACATAGCCCTTGCCGCGCTCAACGGTGAGCACCACCGAAAGGTGGCCCTTGCTCGACAACGTTGCAATGTGCTGCGTGCCATTGATGAATTCGACACCGGCAGGCAACTGAATGTCGCCAGCGGTGAGTTCAATCGGGCCGGTCACATCGATCTGAATCGAAACGACGTCATCAACATCGCTTTGCACCACGATGTCTTTCAGGTTGAGGATGATCTCGGTGACATCCTCGGTGATGCCGTCGATGGTGGTGAACTCGTGCAATGCCTTGTCGAACTTCACCGAAGTGACGGCTGCACCGGGAATGGTGGACAGCAACATACGACGCAGTGAATTACCGATCGTGTGGCCGAGGCCCGGATCGAGGGGTGAAACCGAGAACTTCTGACGGTTACCGGTGGCTTCACCGATTGCCGAAACACTTGGGCGTTGAATGACGAGCATGGTGGTATCTCCTGGCTGTAGTTGGGGGTTACTTCGAGTAGAGCTCAACGATGAGTTGTTCCTTCACAGGAACAATGATTTGTTCACGGGTTGGCACCTCGCGCACCGCGACAGCCTTACCGCCGTCTTGCGCATCAAGCCAGGCGACTGGTGTGCGACCAAGCGTGTCGATGTTGTGCTGGACGATGATCATCTCGCGCGCCTTGTCGGACAGGCTGACGACCTGTGCTTTGTCGAGGGTGTACGACGGGATATTGACGCGTTTGCCGTCGACCTTGACGAGCCCATGGCTCACGAACTGGCGCGCCTGAGGGCGAGTTGCCGCCCAGCCGGCGCGATACACCACGTTGTCGAGACGCAGCTCGAGCAGGATCAGAATGTTCTCACCGGTCGGGCCTTTGCGGCGCACGGCTTCGTCGTAGACCTTGCGGAACTGACGCTCGAGCACACCATAGATGTACTTCGCCTTTTGCTTTTCCTGCAACTGGTTGATGAACTCGCCATCGCTGGAGCGACGACGGGTACGGCCATGCGCACCCGGTGGGAACGGACGGCGTTCGAGCGCCTTGGTGCCCTTGGCATTCTCGAAAATATTGATGCCGAGACGACGCGAGACGCGAACCTTCGGACCGGTGTAACGAGCCATGGTTACGGACGCTTCCGCTTCGGCAGACGACAGCCGTTGTGCGGCACTGGGCTTACGTCCTTGATGCCGGTGACTTCGATACCGAGGTTTTGAATCGAACGCAACGCGGTGTCACGACCAGAACCTGGACCCTTCACCAATACTTCGGCGCGACGCAGACCCATTTCCATCGCAGCCCGACCAGCCTTTTCGGCGGCCATTTGCGCGGCGAACGGTGTCGACTTTCGTGAACCAGAAAAACCGACACCACCCGAGGATGCCCACGCGATGACGTTGCCCGAGGTGTCGGTGATGGACACGATCGTGTTGTTGAAGGTGCTCTTGATATGCACGATGCCCGTGTTGACGTTGCGCTTTTCGCGCTTGCGCGACTTGCGTGGCGCCGTTGCGGCGGCTGGCGTTGCCGGCGTTGCTGGAGTTGCTGGTGTGTCCGACATTTACTTCCTCACTGCGACTTTCTTGTTGGCGACGGTCTTCTTCGGTCCCTTGCGCGTGCGGGCGTTGGTGTGGGTGCGTTGACCACGCACGGGCAGGCCCTTGCGGTGACGCGTGCCCTGATATGAACCCGTCTCAATCTTGCGCTTGATGTCTTGCTGCACGTCACGACGACGGTCGCCTTCGACCTTCAAATTGTTTTCGATGTAGACACGAATTTTGTTCACGTCGGAATCAGCCAGGTCACGCACGCGTGCGCTCGGGTTGATATCGAGGTCGACGCACATTTTGGCCGAGGTCTGCCGACCAATGCCGTGAATGTAGGTGAGGGCAATTTCCACACGCTTTTCGCGGGGGACGTCAACGCCGGAGATACGAGCCATGATGTGGTCCTCTTAGCCCTGACGCTGCTTGTGGCGTGGGTTTTCACAAATCACCATGATGCGACCATGGCGACGAATGATCTTGCACTTTTCGCACATCTTCTTGACGCTTGGCCGGACCTTCACGATGTTCTCTTTCTTATTTGAAACGGAATGTGATACGACCTCGGGTGAGGTCGTACGGTGATAACTCGACTTGGACTCGATCTCCTGGATTGATTCGGATGTAATTGACCCGCATCTTTCCCGAGATATGCGCCAAAACGAAGCGCCCGTTGGATAGCTCCACCCGAAACATTGCGTTGGGCAACGACTCGGTGATCGTGCCCTCCAGCACGATCGCATCTTCTTTATTCTTCGCCAGAACTGACTCCTTCGGGCCCCGCAGGGCGACTGATGACACTATCGGGACACCTGCCCGTCGCCACCCGAGCCAGTCACGCCGGTTGCGGCGGCAATGGCCGAGACGGCGCGAGCAAATACCTCGTCGGGTGTACCCACCCCGTCCACCACGGCCAGCACGCCCTGACGGCGATAGTGGGCGATCAACGGGGCGGTTTGCTCGTCGTAGAGGGCCAGGCGTTGCTCCACTGCGGCGGGCGAATCATCGACTCGGTGTTCAGCGGCGAGACGCACACTGAGGCGCTCGATCACCAACGCCCGGGGCACCTCAAGATCGATGACGACGTTGAGTGGCCGCGTACGGGTGATCTCGTCGAGCGCCTTGACCTGGGGCAACGTGCGGGGAAAACCGTCGAGCAAATAGCCACGGGTGCGGGCATCGGTTTCCCCGAGGCGACCCTTGATCAAGCTGGCGATCAACTCATCGTCGACGAGCCGACCTTGGTCGATGGTGTCTTTCACCACCCTGCCGACGGGCGTGTCGTGCTTGATCGCGTTGCGCAACATCTCACCGGTTGAAATATGGGCGATCTGATAGTGCACGGCGAGGCGTGCACCTTGCGTTCCCTTACCCGAACCTTGCCGGCCGAGGATGACCAGCCGAATCGTCACTTCAGGAAACCCTGATAGTCGCGTTGCATCAGTTGGCTATCGATTTGACGCATGAGTTCAAGTGCCACACCGACTGCGATCAGCACCGTGGTGCCGGCAAACGGGAAGCTCTGCACGTCACCGACCCACAAAATAATGTACGGCATGATGGCGATGAACGCCACGAAGAGCGCACCGGGCAACGTGATGCGGTTGACTGCCTTGCCCAGAAACGACTCGGTCTGCTGACCTGGACGAATGCCGGGGATGAAGCCACCCTGTTTGCGCAACTGGTCGGCCTGGCGAATCGGATCGAAGGCAATCGAGTTGTAGAAGTAGGCGAAAGCGATGATCATCCCGAAAAAGATGGTGATGTACAACATGTTTTGGCTGTTGATGAGATAACGGTCAACGAAGCGGGCCACTGCCCCACGCCAGCCCTCGGCGCTGCCCAGCATGTTCGACACCAAAACCGGCAACAACAACACCGACGACGCAAAGATGATCGGGATCACGCCCGACTGATTGACCTTGAGCGGAATGTACGTGCTCTGGCCACCGAATTGGCGACGCCCAACTACACGCTTGGCGAATTGCACGGGGATACGACGTTGGCCGAGTTCCACTCGCACGACCGCAGCAAGAATCAGCAGTGTGACGATGATCAAAATCACGAATACGACGGTCTTCTTGCTTTGCAACAGCGAGTAATAGCCGTACGGCAAGTCGCTCACAATCGAGGCGAAAATCATCATCGACATGCCGTTGCCGATACCGCGCTGGCTGATCAATTCACCCATCCACATGATCATGACGGTGCCCGCCACCAACGACGGAATCACCAGCAACGCGCGCGGCATGAATGGATCGAGCAACACCACGTCGGGCACGGTTGCTGCGGCACCGAAGAACGCCGAGCCATTGCCCTGACCGAAAATGAACGTCAGGCCAGCACCCTGCAACGTGGCAATGGCGACCGCAACATAACGAGTCCACTGGGTGATCTTGCGCTGACCGGTGGCGCCTTCTTGCTGCCACTGCTCAAGCTTGGGGATGACCACCGTGAGCACCTGCATGATGATGCTCGCCGTGATGTACGGCATGACACCGAGTGCAAAGATCGAAAAGCTACCGAAGGCACCACCTGAAAACAGGTTCAAGAACCCGAGCGCGCCCTGCGACTTTGACGCTTCGCGCAACTGGCTGATTGCCTGGGCGTCGACCCCCGGAGCGCGCAGCGATACACCGAGGCGGTACACGGCAAAAATGAAGAGCGTGAACAGCACCTTGTTGCGCAAATCGGCAACGGTGAAAAGGCTCTTAATCTTGGAGAACATCGTCCTGCTTTGCTTCCTAGTAAGCGAAAACTAGCGGTTGGTGTACTGGCTGCCGCTGGCGGGCGGACGAACACCACGAAATGGCTTCGGCAGGATGGTGATGGTTCCACCCACGGCGGTGATCGCCTCTTGCGCCGAAGTCGACACTGCGTGCACGGACAATTTCAGGGCTTTGCTGATTTTGCCACGGCCCAGCACCTTTACCATGTTGCCTTTGCTGATCAAACCTTTTTCGATCAGCAGCGCTGCCGAGATTTCGCTGACGCCCATCGCCTCGAGTGTGTCGAGGTTGATCGCCTGATATTCGACGCGGAACGGGTTGTTGAAACCCTTCAACTTCGGCACGCGTTGCTTGAGTGGCATCTGTCCACCTTCGAAGCCGCGCGCCACGGTGTTACGGGCGTACTGACCCTTCGTACCACGACCGGCGGTCTTGCCGCCCTTACCACCGATACCGCGACCGACGCGCTTGGGCGCCTTGCGGGCCCCGTGTTTTGGTCCGACTTGATCTACGCGCATGATCAGCTGCCTTTCTTGTCGCTAATGACGATTTCGATGAGGTGCGGAACGCGCGCGATCATGCCACGAATCTCGGGGCGATCGGGCAGCACATTGGTGTCGCCGATCTTGCGCAAACCAAGTGCTCGCATCGTGCCACGGGTCTTGGGCATGCAGGCGATCTGTGATCGCTTCTGGCGAACGGTAATTGTTTTATCAGCCATGAGATCTCCTAGCGACCTTGAGTCCGAGACTTCTTGGTTTCGTTGTAGGCGCGCAACAAACCGCGCGGCACGAATTCTTCTTCGGCAAGGCCTCGACGCTTGGCCACATCATCCGGGCGCAAGAGCGAGCGCAAACCATTGATGGTTGCCCGGGCAACGTTGATCGAGTTCGACGAGCCGAGTGACTTGGCGAGCACATCTTTGATACCCGCTTCTTCGAGGATGATGCGGGCAGCACCACCAGCGATAACACCGGTACCCGGCGCAGCAGGCTTCAACATGACACGTGCGGCGCCATTGATGCCTTCGATTGCATGGGTGATGGTGGGGCCAGCAAGTGCAACATGAAACACGTTGCGCTTGGCATCTTCGGTGCCCTTTTGAATGGCGAGTGGCACTTCACGAGCCTTGCCGTAACCCAAACCGACGCGACCGGCCTTGTCACCGATCACGACGATGGCGGCGAACTGGAAGCGACGACCACCCTTCACCACTTTGGCGACACGGTTGACGTGCACGACACGAGACTCGCCGAATTCGCCTGGCTTGGCCTCGGGGCGCGGCTCACGGCGTTCGCGTGGTCGACGCTCGCGACGGTCGCGGTTACCGGCTGCCTCGGGTTGCTGTACGTCGGTCATTAGAACTCCAATCCTGCGGCGCGAGCCGCTTCGGCAATTGCCGCAATGCGGCCGTGATAGAGGAAGCCGCCACGATCGAACACCACCGACGAAATGCCGGCTTGTTTGGTGCGTTCGGCGACCAGTGAACCCACTGCAGCCGCTGCAGCAACGGTGCTGCCCGACTGCGTCTTGCGAAAATCGGCCTCGAGCGATGACGCCGAAGCGATGGTGCGACCAGAGTCGTCGTCGATGACCTGGGCAATGAGGTGCTTGTTGCTGCGGTAGATCGCCAAGCGTGGTCGCACGGCAGTACCGCGCACCTTCTTGCGCACTCGACGGTGGCGACGAAGACGAAGTTCGTGACGTTTTTGGGCGGTGGTGGTCATAGTGGCTCCTACTTCTTGCCCGTCTTGCCGGCTTTGCGCAAAACGCGTTCGCCGACATAGCGAACACCTTTGCCCTTGTACGGCTCTGGTGAACGGAACGAGCGAATTTCAGCGGCGACCTGCCCGACGAGTTCTTTGTCGACACCCTTCACGATGATGCGTGTGGGTACAGGCACTTCAAACGTGACACCTTGCGGTGCGGCGTACGGCACCGGATGCGAAAAACCGAGCGCCAGTTCGAGTTTGTCCTGACCCTTTGCCACGGCGCGATAACCGACGCCAATAATCTCGAGTTCCTTCACGTATCCCTGCGTGACGCCGTCGACCATGTTGCTGATCATCGCGCGGATCATGCCGTGGCTTGAACGCAGCGCACGCTCTTCGCCGGCGCGCTCGACGACCAGGGTCGTTTCGACTTTTTTCACCGAGATGCCGGTGGGAAGAACGCGAGCAAGCGAACCCTTGCTCCCCTTCACCGTGATGCTGGCACCGGAGATGGTCACCTCTACTCCTTGCGGAATGAGGACTGCTGCTTTTCCTACTCGTGACATGTGTGCTCCCCAATCACCAGACGTAGCACATGACTTCGCCACCAATGTTGCGCTTGCGCGCTTCACGGTCGGTCATGAGCCCATAACTTGTGGATAGGACTGCGACACCAAGACCCCCGAGAACGCGGGGCACATCGGTGGCACGACGGTAGATGCGCAGGCCCGGGGTGGACACGCGCTTGATTCCCAGAATCGTGCGGCGACGATCGTCGGAGTACTTCATCTGAATCTTGAGCGACTTGTGCGCAATGGTTTCGCCTTCGCCTACTGCGAAGTCGCCGATGTAACCCTCTTTTTTCAGAATTTCAGCCAGGGCGATTTTTTGCTTCGACGATGGCATGACGACCTCGTCACGCATGGCGACATTCGCGTTACGAATGCGGGTGAGCATGTCGGAAATTGGATCAGTGATCATCGTGCCTACCAGCTCGACTTTCGCAACCCGGGTACTTCACCAGCGTGCGCGAGCTCGCGCAGGCAGATGCGACAGAGACCGAATTTGCGGTACACCGCGCGGGCGCGACCACAGCGTTGACAACGCGTGTAGGCGCGAACCTTGAACTTTGGTGTAGCCGCTGCTTTGTTGCGGAGTGACTTCTTGGCCATTGGTGCTGCATCTTCCTTTGTTTACGAATTGCCCTGAACGACTGACTTCTTCTTGGTCTGCTTCTTCGTGCGCTTGGTGGACGCCGGCATTTCGCCCTTGCGGAACGGAAAGCCGAACGCGTCAAGCAACGCCTTGCCGGTCAAGTCATCATTGGCCGTGGTCACGATGGTGATGTCCATACCGCGCGGCACATCGACCTTGTCGTAGTTGATCTCCAGGAACATGAGTTGCTCGGTGAGACCGAAGGTGTAGTTGCCGTTGCCGTCCCATGAACGACCGGGCAGACCGCGGAAGTCACGGATGCGTGGAATCGCAACGGACAGCAGACGATCAAAGAATTCCCACATGCGGTCACCGCGCAGCGTGACCTTGGTACCGATGGCCTGGTCTTCGCGCAATTTGAACGCGGCGATGGCGATTCGTGACTTGGTGACGATCGGCTTCTGCCCGCTGATGGCGGTGAGGTCGAGCACGGCACTATCGAGCAACGATGCCTGTTGGGTCGCCTTGCCGACACCCATGTTGATGACGATTTTTTCCATCGTCGGTACCTGCATCGGATTGGTGACACCGAGCTGGGTCATCAGGTCGGCGCGCACGACATCGCGGTAATGCGACTTCAGGCGGGGAACGTAGGTGGTGGTCATCAGATTTCATCCCCCGTGCTGCGTGCGATACGCACCTTGTTGCCCTTGCCGTCGATCTTGAAACCAACGCGAGTGACCCCGCCTTTGTGCACGAGCATGACGTTCGATGCAGCAATCGGCTTTTCGATCAATTTGATTTCACTCTGCTGCTTTTCGCTGCTGCGACTGGTATGGCGCTTGGCGACATTGACGCCGATGACCACGACCTTGTTGGCAGCCGGCAGCACCTGTTTGATCTCGCCTTCTTTGCCACGGTCTTTGCCGTGGATGACGCGCACTGTGTCGCCTTTACGAAGTTTCATGGTTACAAGACCTCCGGGGCGAGCGAAACGATGCGCATGAATTTCTTGTCGCGCAATTCGCGGCCGACCGGGCCGAAGATACGCGTGCCGCGAGGTGTGAGATCATCCTTGATCAGCACGGCGGCGTTCTCATCAAAGCGGATGTAGCTACCGTCGGGACGACGCTTTTCTTTCGCGACGCGCACGACCACACAACGAACCACTTCACCTTTTTTTACACCGGCACCGGGGATGGCATCCTTGACGGCGCCGATGAACACATCGCCGATCGAGGCGTAACGGCGACGCGTGCCACCGAGCACCTTGATGACGAGCACCTCACGGGCGCCACTGTTATCGGCCACCTTGAGCCGGCTTTCTTGCTGAATCACTTGGCACGCTCCAGAATTTCAAGGACACGCCAACGCTTCGTCTTGCTCATCGGTCGCGTCTCAACGACGCGTACCTTGTCGCCCACCTTGGCGTCATTGGCCTCATCATGGGCGTACAACTTCTTGGTACGGGTGACGAATTTGTCGTACTTCGGGTGACGGACACGCTCAACCAGGGCAACGACGATCGTCTTGTTCATCTTGCTGGACACAACACGGCCTTCACGTACCTTGCGGTTGCTTCGCACTTTGGTCTCGGTCATTTGCGGCTCGCTTTCGTGGTGCTGGCGGCCTCAGCAGCCTCGATCTCGCGTCGGCGAAGAACGAGGTTGATGCGGGCGATCTGTTTGCGGATCTTGCCGATGCGTGCGGTGTCAGTGAGTTGGCCAGTGGCCAACTTGAAGCGCGAGTCGAGTGCATCCTGCTTGGCATTCTCCAACTCTTCGACGAGCGAGGCAATGTCGAGCTCGTTGAGCTCTTGCTGTGGTTTGCCGTATTTGTCAGCCATCGTCAGATGCCTTCCTCGCGGTGGATGATGCGGCACTTGATCGGCAACTTCTGCACGGCGCGGCTGAGCGCTTGTGTCGCGACATCAGAACTGGGGTACGACAATTCGAACAGCACCCGGCCCGGACGCACCACGGCGACCCACAACTCGGGGTTGCCTTTGCCCGAACCCATGCGGGTTTCAGCCGGCTTCTTGGTCACCGATTTGTCGGGGAACACGTTGATCCACACCTTGCCACCACGCTTGATGTGGCGGGTCATGGCGATACGAGCCGCTTCGATTTGACGCGACGTGATCCAACCTGGCTCGAGGGCCTGGATGCCGTACTCACCGAAGGCAAGTTCACTGGCGCCCTTGGTCTTACCCTTCATGCGCCCGCGATGGTGCTTGCGATGCTTGACTTTTTTTGGCTGCAACATGGTTAGTCCTTCTTGAAGTGCGGGGTCTCGGACGAATCATGGATACGGCGCTGAATCTCTTCTTCTTCGGAAAGCAAACGCTCGAGATCCGGGTCGGCGTCCTTCACGAGTGGGCTTACTTCGTCGTCGCCGACACGAGGGCCAGCCGAAGTGATGACACTGGCGATGCGCGGTGCGGTGGCGACGGTGTCACCCGCAACCATCTGGGCTTCGCGTGAGGCACGATCGGCGGCCTCGGTTGAGTACGGCAAAATTTCGCCCTTGTAGATCCACACTTTGATACCGACGCGACCGGCCGAAGTGATCGCTTCACGGAAGCCGTAGTCGATGTTGGCACGAAGGGTGTGCAACGGCACGCGACCTTCGCGATACCACTCGCGGCGGGTCATTTCTGCACCACCGAGACGACCCGAGCACTGCACACGGATGCCCTGGGCGCCAGCTTTTTGGGCGTTCTGCACGGCGCGCTTCATTGCGCGACGGAAAGCGACACGGTTGGCAAGCTGGTCGGCAACACCTTGGGCGACCAAGGCGGCGTCAAGTTCGGATTCTTTGATTTCGTTGATGTTCAACTGGATCTTGTGGTTGCCGGTGAGACCAGCGAGATACTCCCGCAATTCGTTGGCTTTGGCACCGGCCTTGCCGATGACCACACCAGGGCGCGCAGTATGAATGTCGACGCGCAACTTGTCGAGCGTGCGCTCGATGTCCACACGGCTCACTGCGGCGTCGGCGAGACGCGTCATGAGGTAGCCACGAATTTTCCAGTCCTCGGTGAGGTACTGGCGATACTGCTTCTTGCTGGCGAACCACTTGCTCTTCCAGTCGGTGGTGATGCCGAGGCGAAAGCCGTACGGATTGATCTTCTGGCCCATTACTTCGACTCCTCGGTGCTTGGCGTGTCAACGCCCTCGGTATTCACATCTTGCACCGACTCATCGACGGCGACATTCTTTGCATCACTGGCCTGTTCGGCGGCGGCGCGGGCCTGGCTGGCTGCCACGCGTTGGCGACGTTGTGTCTTGTCACCGCGACCGCCGGCGGCTTCCATGGATTCGCGGCGCTGCAACTCGACTGCCGAGTATGCGCCAACGACGATGGTGACATGGGCGCCACGACGCAGGCGCGTGTTCGAGCGACCGCGAGCACGTGGACGGAAGCGCTTGATGGTCGGTGATTCGTCGGCAAAGCAGGCCTTCACGAAGAGGGTCTCTTCGTCGAGCGACTGATTGTGCGTGGCGTTGGCGACAGCCGACTTGAGCAGCTTCTGAATGATGCGGGCGGCTTCGACGCTGTGCAGGCTGAGCACTTCGCTGGCCGAGGTCACATCAAGACCACGCACTTGGTTGAGCACGGGGCGGAATTTGGATGCCGACATGCGGACCCAGCGCAACTGCGCCTTGGCGCCGGTTGACTCGCCGGCCACACGGCTGGCTTCGTTCAGTTTCGGGCCGGTCATGCCGACGCTCCTGGTGCAGGTGTGGGAGCAGCAGAAGGTGCGCTGGCAGCAGCCTCGACACCGGCCATTTTTTCTTGGCTGGCATGCGACCTAAAGGTGCGGGTGTTGGCGAACTCGCCCAACTTGTGGCCGACCATCGACTCACTGATGTACACCGGCACGTGCTTGCGGCCGTCATGCACGGCGAACGTGTGGCCAACCATGTCGGGAATGATCGTCGAACGACGCGACCATGTCTTGATCGGCTTGCGGTCACCGCTGGCGTTCATGGCGTCGAGTTTTTTCAACAAGTGTTCGTCAACGAACGGGCCTTTTTTCAGACTGCGTGCCATGAATTAACTACGTGCCTTTCCTGAACGGCGACGACGCACGATGAATTGCTGCGACGCCTTGGACTTCTTGCGGGTACGGCGCTCGGGCTTGCCCCATGGCGACACGGCCGGGCGACCACCAGAGGTCTTACCTTCGCCACCACCGAGTGGGTGGTCGACTGGGTTCATGGCCACACCACGAGATTGTGGGCGGACACCCTTCCAACGATTTCGACCGGCTTTACCGATCTTCACGAGTTCGTGCTCGGCGTTGCCGACCTCGCCGATCGTGGCGCGACAGTCGATTGGTACGCGGCGCATTTCGGTGCTCGGCATACGCAGTGTGGCGAAGTCGCCCTCTTTGGCGACGAGTTGCACCGACATGCCAGCCGAACGCGCAATGCGTCCACCTTGGCCGGGGCGCATCTCGACATTGTGAATCACAGTGCCGACCGGCACGTAACGCAACGGCAGGGCATTTCCTGGCTTGATGTCGGCGCGTTGGCCGCTCTCGATGTGCTGACCAACTTCGAGACCCTTCGGTGCCAAGATGTACGCCTTCGTGCCGTCCAGATAGTGCAGCAGCGCGATGCGACACGTGCGGTTCGGGTCGTACTCGATGGCGGCAACTTTGGCGCGCACTTCGTCTTTGCCACGCTTGAAATCGATGATGCGGTATTGCTGTTTGTGACCGCCACCCCTGTGACGCGACGTGATGCGACCACCAGCGTTACGACCACCGCGCTCAGGCTTGGAGGTGACGAGCGACTTTTCGGGACGGGTCTTGGTGACTTCCGAGAAGTCGGACGACGTCTGGAATCGACGACCACTGCTGGTGGGGCGACGTTTACGAATGGCCATGGTTACCTGTTAGTTCTCGAAGAGTGGGATTTGTTGACCGGGTGCGAGTGTGACGATTGCACGCTTCGAGCCATCGCGCACGCCGACACGATTCGTGCCACGTGTGATGCGCCGCTTGCCACGACGATTCAGGGTGTTCACCTTGAGCACTTTCACGTTGAAGATTCGCTGTACGGCATCGCGGATCTCCGGCTTGCTCGCCGATGGATGCACCTCGAACGTATACACACCGATGCTCGAGCCGGCGTAGCTCTTTTCGGACACCACTGGGCGAATGATCACGTCACGAGGGTCTTTCACTTGGCGCCTCCGTCGGTGACGGGCAGGCTGTCTTGCGAAAAGACCACCCAGTCGCTGCACAAAATGTCGTAGGCATTGAGTTCGCTGGTGAGCATCACGTGCACGTCGACCAGGTTGCGCAAGCTCTTGGCCACATCGCTGGCCGACGACTTGACCACGACGAGCACCTTGCCCGTGGCACCGATTGCGGCAAGGGCGGCCGCACCGGCTTTGGCGCTGGGCTTGTCGAACGACCAGGCATCGACAACGACGACCTTGCCGTCACTGGTGCGGTCAGACAATGCCGAACGCAAGGCCAACTGCACCATTTTCTTGGGTGTGCGCTGGCTGTACTTGCGGGGCGTGGGGCCGAGTGACACTGCACCGCCGGCAAAATGCGGGGCGCGAATTGAACCTTGACGGGCATTACCCGTTCCTTTTTGGCTGAACGGCTTTTTGCCACCGCCGCGAACTTGGGCGCGACCCTTCGTACTTTGTGTACCGGCACGGCGATGCGCCAACTGCGCTACGACCACTTGGTGCATCACGGCAACATTCGGCACGATGCCGAACATGGTGTCTGCCAGATCGATGCTGGCAGCACTCTTGCCGGAGGCGTTCTTCATCGTGAGCTTGGCCATGGCTACTTCTTGCCACCCTTGACGGCATCACGCACGATGACAACACCACCATTGGGGCCGGGTACGGCGCCTTTGACGAGCAACAAGTTGCGCTCCGCATCGGCTTGCACTACTTCAAGATTCAAGATGGTGACCTGTTCGTGACCCATGTGACCCGCCATGCGCATACCGCGGAACACGCGACCAGGAAACGAACGCTGACCGATTGATCCAGGAGCACGGTGGTGCTTGTGGTTACCGTGCGCTGCACCTTGACCACGGAAGTTGTGGCGCTTCATGGCACCAGCAAAACCCTTACCGCGACTCACCGCGGTGACATCGACGATTTCACCAGCGACGAGTTTGTCGACGCCGATTTCTTGCCCAACTTCAAACCCCTCAACGGAATCGAGACGCAGCTCGACGAGACGACGGCCCGGCGCCACATTGTGTTTGGCGAAATGACCGGCAGCCGCCTTGGTGAGTTTCTTGGCATCACGGGTGCCGTAGGTAACTTGCAGTGCGCAATAACCATCGGTTTCTTTGGTCTTCACCTGCACGATGCGCAATGGCTCGACCCGTAGGACGGTCACGGGCACGACACGACGATCGGCCGTCCACACCTGCGTCATGCCGACTTTTTCGCCGACGATCGCTTTCTGTGCCATGGTGAACCTGATCTACCTTGAGTGTTTGAGTACCGAGAATATTTTCGTTTTCATAAAAAAACCCCGCGCGGCCAAGCCGGCGGAGCCCATGATCGTTTTCGCTGTGAGGTACCTGACGAATCAGGCGCACACAGACATCAATTTGGCAGTGAAGCAAGCCCCACCCCCGTCAACTGACGGTTGCTTTTGCGGCAGTTACCTGCTGCTAACGCGAATCGTCACGCTATCGGGAAGCCCCCCAGAAACACCCCCACAGAACAGGTGTTTGCCCACTCCGAGAGGATCTGGAGAACGGGTTAGTCCTGGGGACGGGTTAATCCTGAGGACGGGCTAATCCTGGGGACGGGCCACGAGGGTTGCTGACACCGTGAGGCGCTCGCCCTCCCGCACCAACTCGATGCCAATCGTGTCACCAGGATTGCGGTCACGAATGGCCGCCACCAAACCTGCTTGGCCGTTGACTGGCTCACCATCCACCGCCAGCACGATGTCGCCAATCAGTACCCCGGCTTCTTCGGCGGGCGAACCTGGTTGCACGGTGGCGATGATCGATCCGGCCCCTCCATCGCTACGCGCCTCGAGGCTCACCCCCAAGAAACCCTCTGTGCGAGGCGTGCCCGCCGCCTGGGCGCGCAATTGCTCAAGAACCGTGAGCACCTCATCCACAGAAATCGCAAATCCAATATTGTTCGCTGCTGAATTGTCGTCGCCCCGCGCGACGGCGGTGTTGATACCGACGACTTCGCCGCGCATGTTGGCGAGCGGTCCGCCGGAGTTGCCCGACGAAATCGCTGCATCAGTTTGAATCAAGCTGTTCAACGCACCAGAATCGGTGAAGATCGTGCGCCGCAAGGCCGACACGATTCCTGTGGTGACGCTTGGGCCACCATCCAGTGCCAATGCGTAGCCGATGGCCACCACTTGATCACCGACACGCACGCTGCCGGGCTTGGCGAACGTTGCAGCAACGAGGCCTGAAGCATCAACCTTCAGCAAGGCCAAATCATTGCCTGAATCCACGGCGAGCACGGTGGCAATCACCGGTTCGGTATCACCAGCAAAGCGCACACGCACTTCGGTGGCACCCTCCACGACATGGGCATTCGTCAATATTTCACCGTTGCTCGTGACGACGACGCCAGTACCAGACGCTTCACCACCGCCACTGCCGGCAATCAGGCTGGAGATCGTGACCACGCTGTTGGCAAGTCGCCCCGCAGCAGCAGCAACGTTCGAGATTTCTCCGGCGTTCTCTGCCGATACCACAGGGGGGGTGGTCACTTGGGTGTAGGTCTCGCCTGCTATCCCGTTGTCATCAACTTGTACGGCAACCACGCCACCGACAAAACCAAATATGAGCGAAAGCAACACAGCAATAATTGGCAAGCGAACTGCTCGCGCCCTGAGACCACGCTTTGCTGCGCTGAATTGGGCGGACACTTCACCTGGCGCGGGTGGTGGGAAAGGAAAACTCACCTCCCCGTTCTATCGCGATGCGCACCGCACCACATCACAAATGCGGGTGTGACAACCGTTAGTTCATCTTGATTTCAATGTCAACGCCCGCGGCGATTTCAAGACGCTGGAGCGTCTCCACCGTTTTGGCATTGGCATCGACAATGTCGATGAGGCGCTTATGGATGCGCATTTCGAAGTGCTCGCGCGAGTCTTTGTCGACGTGCGGGCCACGAATCACGGTGTAGCGATGCTTGTCGGTGGGCAATGGAATCGGCCCACGAACGGTCGCCGCAGTACGCACGACGGTCTCGACGATCTTCCTCGACTCGCTGTCAAGCACGACATGGTCGAACGCCTTGAGGCGAATGCGAATCCCCTGTTTTTGAGCCATGATTGCGTCTCGTTACCGAATCGCTCTTACTTCAGGATCTTTACGACGCGACCGGCACCAACGGTGCGGCCACCTTCGCGAATCGCAAAGCGCAGACCTTCGTCCATCGCGATCGGCTTGCCGAGTTCGACCGTCATCACGACGTTGTCACCAGGCATCACCATCTCGGTGCCGGCCGGCAACTGGACGGTGCCAGTTACGTCAGTGGTACGGAAGAAGAACTGTGGACGATAGTTGTTGAAGAACGGCTTGTGACGGCCACCTTCTTCTTTCTTCAAGACGTACACCTGACCTTCGAAGTTGGTGTGCGGCGTGATTGAGCCTGGCTTGCAGAGCACTTGACCGCGCTCGACATCCTCTTTCTTTGTACCGCGCAGCAAAGCACCGATGTTGTCGCCGGCTTGACCTTCGTCGAGCAACTTGCGGAACATTTCGACGCCGGTGCACACGGTCTTCTGGGTGTCACGCAAGCCGACGATCTCAATTTCATCGCCTGTGTTGACCTTGCCCTGCTCGACTTTGCCGGTAACGACGGTGCCACGACCGGTGATCGTGAACACGTCTTCGATCGGCATGAGGAACGGCTTGTCAAGCTCACGCTTGGGCTGCGGGATGAATTCGTCGCAGGCCTTCATGAGTTCCATGATTTTTTCCTGCCATGCAACATCGCCTTCAAGCGCCTTCAAGGCCGAGACGCGCACCACTGGTGTGTCTTTGCCTGGGAACTCGTAGGAGGTGAGCAGGTCGCGGACTTCTTCTTCGACGAGGCCGAGCATTTCGTCGTCATCGACCATGTCGGACTTGTTCAGCGCGACAACGATGTACGGCACGCCGACCTGACGGGCAAGCAACACGTGCTCACGGGTCTGGGGCATTGGGCCGTCAGTTGCGGCAACGACGAGAATTGCGCCGTCCACTTGAGCAGCACCAGTGATCATGTTCTTGATGTAGTCAGCGTGACCTGGCATGTCGACGTGTGCGTAGT
>JAEMQQ010000058.1 GCA_016463775.1 Ilumatobacteraceae bacterium
TGCCCACGCTGCGGTTCACGTTGCTGATCGGCAGCGTGATCTCCACCCGGTGGCCGTCGTCGAGGGCAGCAGCACTGCGGGCAATCAGCTCGTTGTCGAGCGCGTCGGCCAAGCCGTGGTCTTGGGCCACCGAATGATGCAAGGTTGAGCCGTAGGGGTTTTGCGCCACGGTCAGCATCGGTGCAATATCCAAGCCGCTCGCCTTCCAATGGTCGACGGCGACCTGTGGGTCGATGCGATCCACCCGCCCGACGGCCTCTTCCACAGTGCGAAAGCCAAGCAGCGACAAATATTCGCGCACTTCTTGGGCGATGAATTCAAAGAAGTTCACCACGAACTCGGGTTGGCCGGTGAAGTTTTTGCGCAGCTCGGGGTTCTGCGTGGCAATGCCCACGGGGCACGTGTCGAGGTGGCACACGCGCATCATGATGCAACCGCTCACCACGAGTGGTGCGGTGGCAAAGCCGTATTCTTCGGCGCCCAACAGTGCAGCGATAATCACGTCGCGACCGGTTTTCATCTGCCCGTCGGTTTGCACCACGATGCGGTCGCGCAAACCATTGAGCATGAGCGTTTGTTGCGTTTCGGCCAAGCCGAGTTCCCACGGGGCACCAGCGTGCTTCAGCGAGGTCAGTGGCGAGGCCCCCGTGCCACCGTCGTGCCCCGAGATGAGCACCACATCCGCTTTGGCTTTGCTCACGCCGGCAGCCACGGTGCCCACGCCAACTTCGGCCACCAACTTCACGTGCACGCGTGCTTCGGGGTTGGAGTTCTTTAAGTCGTGGATGAGTTGCTTCAAGTCTTCGATCGAATAAATGTCGTGGTGCGGTGGCGGCGAGATGAGCCCCACGCCCGGGGTGCTGTAGCGCGTTTTGGCAATCCATGGGTAGACCTTGTGGCCGGGCAACTGGCCGCCTTCGCCAGGCTTGGCACCTTGCGCCATTTTTATCTGAATATCATCGGCGTTCACCAAGTATTCGCTCGTTACACCAAAGCGGCCAGATGCCACTTGTTTGATTGCCGAACGCTTCGAGTCGCCGTTGGGCAGCAGCACGTTGCGTTCGGCATCTTCGCCGCCTTCGCCGGTGTTGCTCTTGCCACCGATGCGGTTCATGGCAACGGCAAGCGTTTCGTGGGCTTCGGCACTGATCGAGCCGTAACTCATCGCGCCGGTGGAGAATCGCTTGACGATGTCGCTCACCGATTCGACTTCGTCGATCGGCACGGGTACGGCAGCGGGCGTGAGGGCAAACAAGCCGCGCAATGTGGCGAGCACCTTGCTTTGGTCATCCACCGAGGCGGTGTATTTTTTGAACAAGTCGTAGCGGCCTTCGCGGGTGGCGTGTTGTAGGCGATACACGGTTTCGGGGTTGAACAAGTGGTGTTCGCCTTCGCGACGCCACTGGTATTCACCGCCAAGTTCAAGTTGGCGGTGCACGCGTTGGTCGGGGCGCGACGGGTGTGCCATGGCGTGGCGGGCGGCTACCTCTTGCGCGATCACGTCGAGGCCGATGCCGTCCAACCGCGACACGGTGCCGCAGAAGTACTCATCCACCACTTCGCGCGACAAACCGATGGCTTCAAATATTTGGGCACCGGTGTACGACGCCACGGTCGACACGCCCATTTTGCTCATTACTTTGAGCACGCCTTTGCCCGACGCCTTGATGTAGTTGCGCAGGGCCTTCTTCGGGTCCATACCGGCCACGCCGTACATGCCACGGCCGTCGCCGGCCGCGATCATGTCTTCGACCGATTCAAACGCCAGATACGGATTAATGGCACCGGCGCCATAACCGATGAGCAACGCCATGTGGTGCACTTCGCGCGCATCGCCACATTCGATAACGAGGCCCACCTTGGTGCGTTGGCGTTCGCGAATCAGGTGGTGGTGCACCGCACTGGTCAAGAGCAGCGATGGGATCGGCGCATACACCGAGTCGCTGTTGCGGTCGCTCAGCACGATGATGCGTGCACCATCGTCGATGAAGTCGCTCACCTTGTTGCGAATCTCTTCGATGGCGGTGCGCAGGCCGTGCGCGCCGTCGGTAACGCGATACAAACCGTTCACTACCACGCTGCGCAGGTGTGGCATGGTGCCGTCGTCATCGATGTGGATGATCTTGGCCAGTTCGTCGTTGTCAATAATCGGGAATGGCAACGCCAACTGGCGACAGTGCTCGGCGGTGGCATCCAACAAGTTGGCTTCGGGGCCCAGCGTTGAGCCCACCGACGTGACCACTTCTTCGCGAATGGCATCCAGCGGCGGGTTGGTTACTTGGGCAAACAGTTGTTTGAAATAGTCGAACAGCAACCGTGGTCGCGCCGACAACACGGCCAGTGGCGTGTCGGTGCCCATCGAACCGAGTGCCTCGAGCCCGGCTTTGGCCATCGGCGCGATGATCACTTTCATGTCTTCGTGCGTGTAGCCGAACACTTGTTGGCGACGCAGCACGCTTTCGCGGCTGTGCACCACGTGCTCGCGGTCGGGCAGGTCGGCCAACGCCACGGTGCCTTCGGCCAACCATTGGGCATACGGGTTGGCAGCAGCGAGCGATGCTTTGACTTCTTCGTCGTCCACGATGCAACCGCGGGCGGTGTCGACCAGCAACATGCGGCCTGGTTGCAGGCGGCCTTTGCGCACCACGCGCTCGGGCGCCACATTCACCACACCCACTTCGCTCGCCATGATCACCAAGTCGTCGTCGGTCACCCAGTAGCGGCTCGGGCGCAAACCGTTGCGGTCAAGCACCGCACCAATCACGGTGCCGTCAGAAAACGCCACGCTGGCCGGGCCGTCCCACGGCTCCATCAGTGACGAGTGATAGCGGTAGAACGCACGCTTGTCGTCGCTCATCGTGGCGTGGTTTTCCCACGCTTCGGGGATCATCATCAACACGGCGTGTGGCAACGAGCGACCCGAAAGATGTAACAACTCGAGCACTTCGTCAAAGCTCATCGAGTCGCTGCCACCTGGCGTGCAGATAGGAAACGCACGCTCTAACCCGGGGATGAGTGGCGTTTCAAGCAATGCTTCGCGGGTGCGCATCCAGTTGCGGTTGCCTTGCACGGTGTTGATTTCGCCGTTGTGGGCGATGTAGCGATACGGGTG
>JAEMQQ010000059.1:0-1093 GCA_016463775.1 Ilumatobacteraceae bacterium
CAACGCCACCGCCACGACGCTTCAGTTCGTGCAGCAAGGTGAGTGCCAAGCGGTTACCGCTCATACCTATTGGGTGACCAAGCGCAATCGCCCCACCGTTTACATTGACGATGTCGTCACCAATACCAAGTTCGCGCATCGAAGCAATGCCGACCGCAGCGAATGCCTCGTTGATTTCAACGAGCGACACGTCGCCGAGCGACATCTTGGCCCGGGCGAGTGCCAGTTGAATCGCGCGGCTCGGCTGGTGCAAGAGCGATGCCGAGTCGGGCCCAGCAACCATGCCGTACGAAACAAACTCACCGAGCGGGGTGACACCACATTTTTCAGCAGCGCGTTTGCTCATCACCACGACTGCCGAGCCACCGTCGCTGATCTGGCTGGCATTGCCGGCGGTAACCGTGCCGTTCTTGTCGAATGCGGGGCGAAGTGTGCCGAGTGATTGCAGGGTGGTTGCGGCCCGAACACCTTCGTCGTCTTTCACCACAATCGGGTCGCCTTTGCGCTGCGGCACACTCACCGTAATGATTTCGTCGGTGAATCGCCCGGCTGCAATGGCAGCAGCAGCCCGTGCATGGCTTTGCATCGCTGCGGCATCCTGCTCGTCACGCGAAATGCTTCCGGCCGCGTATCGCTCGGTGCCCAAACCCATGAGGCAGGCGTCGAATGCGCACCACAGACCGTCTTTGATGATGGCGTCAGACAATTCGGTGTTGCCGTAGCGAAACCCACCGCGTGCACCCATGGCCAAGTACGGCGCGTTGGTCATCGACTCCATACCGGCAGCCACCACGATGTCGGCCTCGCCGCTGGACACCATTTGATCGGCCAAGTAAATGGCATTCAACCCCGACAAGCACACCTTGTTGATGTTCACGCTCGGGATGTTCATTGGAATTCCGGCTTTGACCGCAGCTTGTCGCGCCGGCACCTGGCCTTGCCCGGCCATCAAGACCTGACCGACAATCACATGCTCCACTTCGTGGGGTTGTACATTGGCACGCCTCAACGCTTCGGCAATGGCGAAACCGCCGAGGTCAGCAGCGCTGAAATCGGCCAGCGCACCGCTCATTTTGCCGATTGGTGTGCGGGC
>JAEMQQ010000059.1:1193-3097 GCA_016463775.1 Ilumatobacteraceae bacterium
ATGCTGGGTGCCAACCAACGCATCTGGGGTTATGAAACCAACTTCGGTGGCTTGGCTGATCTCACGGTGGTGAAGGTCAACCAATTGATGCCCAAGCCTGCGCACCTGTCGTGGGAAGAAGCGGCGGTCAATGCGTTGTGCAACAGCACCAGTTATCGCATGCTCGTGTCAAAAAACGGCGCGCGCATGAAGCAGGGCGACGTGGTGCTCATCTGGGGAGCTACCGGCGGTATTGGTGCGTATGCCGTGCAATACGTGTTGAACGGCGGTGGCATTCCTGTCGGCGTGGTGAGTTCACCCGACAAAGAGCGAATTCTGCGCGAGATGGGCTGCGAAGCAGTCATTGACCGCTCCAAGGCCAACTACAAATTCTGGAACGACGACAACACCCACAACGAAAGTGAGTGGCGCCGTTTCGGTGGCGACATTCGCGCGCTCGTCGGCGAAGACCCCGACATCGTGTTCGAGCATCCCGGGCGAAGCACCTTTGGCGCATCGATGTATGTAGTGAAAAAAGGTGGCACGGTAGTTACCTGTGCAGCCACCAGTGGTTTCATGCTCGAGTTTGACAATCGTTTTTTCTGGATGCGCCTCAAGCGTCTGATTGGCTCGCACTTCGCCAACTATCGCGAAGCGTACGAAGCCAATCGCCTGATTGCCAAGGGCATGATCGACCCGGTGATCTCACAGACATTCACACTCAACGAAGTTGGCGATGCTGCCTACCAAGTGCATCGCAACATGCACGAGGGCAAAATCGGGGTGTTGTGTTTGGCTGAAAACGAAGGTGAAGGTGTGACTGATCATGAATTGCGCGCCAAAGTTGGCGAAGCCCGATTGCGCAGGTTCCGCCGATGATCCTCACCGAAATTGACCACGTTGCTATTGCCGTGCGCGATTTGCCTGCAGCCATCGACTATTACCAACGTGCCTTTGGCGCCACCATCGACCATCGCGAAGTGGTGGAGGCCGACGGCGTCGAAGAAGTGCTCATGAAAGTGGCCGACAGCTATATCCAACTGCTCACCCCAACTCGCCCCGATTCTCCGGTTGCCAAATCGCTCGACAAGCGTGGCGAAGGTTTGCATCACGTGGGCTATCGCGTTGCCGATTGTGCTGCCGCGCTCGCAGCGATGGTGGCTGCCGGTGCGACAGCAATCGACACGGTGCCTCGCCCTGGTTCGCGCGGCACCACGGTTGCGTTCATTCATCCGAAGGGCTCGTTCGGCACGTTGATCGAACTCGTGCAGGAGTAGTTATTCGCCCATGTGGTGGCTTGCTGCAGTCGTGGGAAGTGTGACTGCATTGGTGGGGTTACGTGCCGAAACCTTTGCTGGTGCTGCGCTCACGGTGGTGGTTGCTGGGCTACTTATGGTGCAGACCCCGATGGATTTGCGCACGCGCCACTTGTCGCGTCAGGCGACAGTGATTGCAGTTGCCTTGGTGAGTGCGGTGATCGCAGTTGACGTAATTGGTGACGGTGTTGTGCGCGCAGCTGTCGTGGCAGTTGGCGTTGCAGCAGTAGTCGTTGCGGTGTATGCATTGCTGCACCGACTTTCGCCGCGTTCGCTCGGCTGGGGCGACGTGTTGTTGGTGGCCCCACTGGGACTTGCCCTTGGCTATGTGGCAGCCGATCGCGTGGCGGTGTGGCAATTGTTGGCGTCGAGCACGGGGGCAGTTCATGCCTTGGTGTTGCGGCGAATGCGTGGTGCAAGCGGCATTCCGTTTGGCCCGCATTTGTTGGTGGCGGCGTGGCTGGTGTTGCTGGCGAGCGTCTAGGTTCGTCTTTATGATCGTGCACTTAGTTGACGGCACGTACGAGTTGTATCGCCAACACTTCGGCCAACTTGGCCGACACACCGATGAACACGAAAACGCCGGTGTTATTGGTGTGCTGTCGAGCA
>JAEMQQ010000011.1:0-40026 GCA_016463775.1 Ilumatobacteraceae bacterium
GTGACCGTTCCTTCCACGACTGCGTAGATCAGGTTGCCCTGGGGTGCGATGATGTCGACACCTTCATGGGCGCGACTACCGCGGGCTTCCCCCCAGGTGTTGGTGAATGAACAGCGACCCTGTACCGGGAACACCTTGATCGACGGAATACCGAGCGACTCCAGTGATGGAATCAAGCCGAGGGCCTGTGCAGTGGGGAAGTCGACGGCCTGTGACTGGTGCATACCGCGACCGGCCTGGAAGTTGCCGAGGGCGATCGAGGTTGCCACGCCGAACACACCGTCGGCGCCACCCTTCACTTCGACACCGTTGTTGACCAGGGTTTGTTGCACGAGTCGCACGGCTTCGCTGCGTTGTCCGCGCGAGGGCAGGGCATTGACGTCGAGCTGAGTAGCCGACTGCACGGCTGTCGGCACGGGTGCAACCGCGACGATTGGTGCAACGATTGGTGCTACGACTGGTGCAACGACTGGCTTCGTGACCGACTTGGTAGCTGGCGCGACGACGATCACCGGTGGCGCGACATCGAGCAGGCCCAACGAAAAAGCAGTGGCGTGATCGAGCGTCTTGGTGACGGGCAGACCCTTGCGGCTTTGGTAGGTGGCGAGCGCAATGGTGGTGGCTGCACCGTAGGTTGCATCGGCGCCACCCTTGACGGTGACACCGTTGTTGATCAATGCCTGTTGCACCGACCACACGGCGTCACCCGTGCTACCTGGTTGTGGCAGCGTCTCTGGTGTCAGACGGGCAACGGTGAGGAGGCCCAGAAAGCGGGCAGTTGAATCATCAACGCTGCCGGTGACCTTCAGACCGACGGCTTTTTGCACGTTGCGCAGCGTTGCCTTGGTGCGAGCCGAGAACACTCCGTCGACCCCACCCTTGAGGGTGAAGCCCCGCACGATCATGGCTTGCTGTAATCGAACGACATCGTCGCCCTGTTCGTTGAACACTGGGTAGCCGGAAGTCGATGCGGTGCTGGTGACCTGGGCGGTGCTCGCGGCCTGGGCGGGCGAGCCGATGCCCTGGGCGCTGAGGCTGACGATGATGCTGGCGGCGAGTGCGGTGAGAACCATTGGTTGTGCTCCTTGGTGAGATCCGCACACAGGAACGGCACCAGGCACCCCAACTTGAGGAAAATCTCACTTAAACGGCTAGTATGACCACGCTGAGTGGCTAGCGACTGCCCGCAGTGGGGCGCCGGCAACGCTGGGTGACCAAGTGGACTGCGAGTGGTTAGTCGAGTACTTCGTACCGCCGGGCGGCGATCAGCCAACCCAGCGCCGTGCGCTCATAGCGGTCGTGCAGGGTGGCGATACGGGACCCGAGCGCGCCGTTGCGGCGCTGGAATCGCTCGGTGACGGTGATGCGGCCTGTTGCGGTGCCCGACGGTTCGTCCGCCAAAAATACCACCAACTCTGGGCTTTGCAGAGTCCAGCGGTCGCTGACGAAGTGCTTGGCGAACACATCGACGAGTTGCTCGGTGCCTTTGGCGCTTGCACCATCGGGCATCACGATTTCTGCCGTTGGTGTCAACTGAGCGAGCCAGGTCACCCCGTCGCCCCGCAATTGTGCATCCGCCACGAGGCTGATCAACTGACGCAGTGCGGCGTCGGTGATGGCGGTGGGTGGTGAGCCAATCGCGGGGGTGGCGTTGGGTATCGGGGTGCGCACCGAAGTTGTTCGTGTACTGCGTTTGCCGTCACGAATGTCGTCAGGCGAGAGGCCTGTTTCAAAAGCCGCCATGGTGCGCAACGTGCGCATCAGTTCCTTGCGTTTCACCACACCTTCGTGGGCCGCAAACTGCACTGCCAGGCCGTCGATGAGAGCGGTGATTCGCATCGCAGAAATGCGGGGTTGGTCACAGTTGAATTCGCCCGTTTCGTTGCCACGCCGCAGAACACGCTCGAGGAACCCGATCGATTGCTCGTCCAACTGCTGACTGATGCTCTTCATGAGCGGGTTGCGCAGCGCCTCACCCCAGGCATCAATCCACAGCATCCACTCGACGTCGTCGCTGCCTTCTGGCACGTAGCTTTCAATGAGCCGCCAGAGTTGTGCCGTTGCCGACTGTCCGAGCTCGATATCGCGCTCCATTTCCGACAGATCTTTGCGTGCGTAGTACTCGAACGCTGCCGCGAGCAGCACTTCTTTGCTGTCGAAGTGATAGTGAATGAGGCTGTTGGATACGTTCAGGCGTTTGGCCACATCGGCAATCCGCGTGCCGGCAAAGCCACGTTGAATGACCACTGCGCAGGTGGCTTCGAGGATCTCCACCCGACGTGCTTCAACGGCATATTTCTTCACGAGGTGACATTACTCACGGAAACGGCGGTGTCCACATTGCTGAGGTTGCGCGGGGCGTTGCGTAGCGTTTGACAATATGCACGTCGCCACACCAAGCGCTGAGCGTCGCGGCCTTTCTGCATCGTCGTATCGGGTGATTGCTTGGCTGGCATTCGCTTCGTTGTACATCATCATCGTGACCGGGGCCCTCGTGCGACTGACGGGCTCGGGGTTGGGCTGCGTCGATTGGCCGGCCTGCAACGAGCAGCAGTTCGTCGATGTTTCGACACCGCACGCCGCCATCGAACAGGTCAATCGATTGTTCACCGGGGTCGTTGCAGCGAGCGTCATCGCCGCCATGCTTGCCGCCTTTGCGGTTCGCCCCCGCGATCGACGGATGATTCGTCTGGCATTCCTCATGGTCGTCGGCGTGGTCGGCCAGGTAGTGCTCGGTGGAGTCGTCGTGCTGACCGGCTTGCATCCGCTTTCGAACATGGCGCACTTCTTGCTGTCGATCGTGCTCATGACCTGGGCGTACTGGCTTGTGGCGCCAACTTTGGCGCGCGACCGGCACACCGTTGCACGCAACCCTTGGCGAAACCTGCTGGCCGTGCGTAGCTGGTCGTTGCAACGAAGCAATCGTCTCGTCACCCTCGGTCGGGTCGTCATCCTGCTGACGGCTGTTGCGATCGTGACCGGAACCGTCGTGACCGGCGCCGGACCGCATGCCGGCGACGAGTCGTCGCCGCGATTCGATTATGCAATCAGGGCAGTCGCCAAGGTGCACGGGGCATCAGTCATTGCCACCGTGGCGGTCACCCTGTGTCTCGGGCTGGCGATACGACAAGCAGGTGCGGGTCGCAAGTTGCAAAATACCTTCGAGGGTTTTTTGTTCCTGGCGGTGCTGCAGGGTGGGCTCGGCTACCTGCAGTACTTCACCGGTGTGCCGGTGCTGCTCGTAGCGATGCACATAACGCTCAGCGTTGCCGTGTGGCTCGGAGCACTGCACCTGTGGCGGGCAATCCCACGCCATCCGATGCCCGCTTGACTACGAAACGACTGGCCCTGTGGCACACTAGATAAATGCCAACAAACAGTCGGTGGGCGCGCGCCATCGCCACCATCGGTCTGGCCGTTGGGCTCGGGGTTACGGCCGGCAGTGGGCAGGCACAGGCACAAGTTTCCGACGATCTCGGGGTGATCGGAACCCTGCAATATACCGACGCGACCGGCACCAAGGTCTTCGTGGCGGGTGTGGAGCTTTCCATCGCCGATGTCGGGGGTGCCACATCCGACAAGGACGGGTTTTTCCGTATTTCAGTTCCTGTTCCGGGTGAGTATTCGATTACCTTGAACACGGCAACATTGCCGGTGGGTGTCACCCTCAAAGACCCCGAGCGGGCGAACCTGGTGGCCTTGGTGAGCGAAAACGCCGATCAGCGTGTGATTTTTCCGTTGATCACCGCCGACAGTGTCGTCAGCGTGAGCGAGAGCAATTTTTCGGTGCGTCGAATCAGTCAGTTGACGCTCGAAGGGCTCAAACTCGGGCTGTATCTCGCCATGGCTGCCATCGGGCTCTCGTTGATTTTCGGCACGACAGGTTTGGTGAATTTCGCCCACGCGGAACTCATCACCTGGGGAACGTTGATGGCCTACTTTTTTAACATCTACGGGTTGGTCGGAACCTTCGGCTTTTTCTCGGTATTGCCGCCACCGTTCGGCGGGGGAGTCAACTTCATCGTGGCGACCTTGCTGGCCACGATCATGGGCGGTGTGCTCGGCTTCGTGCTCAATCGGGTGATTTTTCGGCCAGCGCGGGCATCGGGTGTTTCGCTGCTGGCCCAGATGGTGATGACGATCGGTCTGTCGATTTTGTTGAGGTACCTCTTCGTGTATTTCTTCGGCAGTCGCTACCGCGTCTACAACGAATATGCTTCGCAACGCGCCAACGAGTTCTTGGGTATCGAACTCACCAGCCGTGACGCGGCGGCAATGGTGGTCTCGGTCATCATCCTCATTGCTGTTGGCATTGGGCTTAATCTCACCCGTACCGGGCGGGCCATGCGCGCCGTTTCGGATAACCGTGACCTGGCCGAATCGTCGGGAATCAACGTTGAACGGGTCATTTCCCAGGTATGGATTTTCGGCGGGGCACTGGCTGCACTGTCGGGTACGTTTTTTGGCTTCGACACGGTCAAGTGGGACATCGGCGCGCGTATTCTGCTGCTCGTGTTTGCCGCGGTCACGCTCGGCGGCCTGGGCACCTCGTTCGGGGCCTTGGTGGGTGCCCTCATCGTGGGGGTCGCGATCAATTGGTCGACACTCGTGATTGATACCGAATTGAAGAACATGACCGCCCTCATCGTGTTGATTTTGGCCCTGTTGCTTCGCCCGCAAGGCATCCTCGGCAAGAAACAAAGGATTGGCTGAGCATGGACTGGGGTTTCATCCTCGAACGGTCGTTCTCGGCGATGATCGGGCCGGAGGTCGTGGTGTATGCGCTGGCTGCCGTCGGGCTCAATGTGCATTTCGGCTACACCGGGTTGATGAACTTCGGGCAGGTCGGTTTCATGGCGGCAGGGGCGTACGGCGTCGGTGTCTCGGTGTTCTGGCTGGGCTGGAACTTCTGGGTCGGCATCGTCTTTGCCTTCGTGTACGCCGGCGTCCTTGCCTTGCTGCTCGGTCTGCCGACCCTGCGACTACGCGCCGACTATTTGTCGTTGGTCACCATTGCGGCATCCGAGACGATTCGCCTACTGGCCCGTTCACGCGTTATGCAGCCGATCACCGGTGGTGTCGAGGGTGTCAACCAATTCGCCGGGCCGTTCTATGACTTGAGCCCCTTTGAACTCGGCAAGTTCTATTCGTTCGGCCCGTTCAAGTACCTCGGGCGTGACGTCTGGGTGCTGCTCGTCGGTTGGACGTTGCTGATCATGATCACCCTCATGGTTCGCCAAGTCATGCGTTCGCCATGGGGTCGCACCTTGCGCGCGATTCGCGAAGACGAGGATGCCGCGCGGGCTCTCGGCAAGAACGTCTACTTCTACAAAATGCAGTCGCTCATGTTCGGTGGAATGATTGGGGCAGTGGCTGGTGTGTTGCAGGTAATCCAAAAATCCTCGGTGCAGGCCGACACCTTCAACCCGGTGATCACGTTCACGATTTGGACCATCTTGATCATCGGTGGCCCGGGCCGGGTCTGGTCGCCGATCGTAGGTGCGTCGATTTACTGGACCTTGATCGTGTTCGTAGAAAATACGCTGCGTCAGTTGCCGCCCGGATTGCGCGCCACCTTGGAAGATTCCATCCAGCTCTCTGACTTCAACATCGCGATGTTGCGCTTCATCTTGGTGGGTGGCGGCCTGCTGCTGCTGGCCCGCTTCCGGCCCCAGGGCATCTTTGGTTCGCGCGAGGAGATGGCCCTTGACCGTCGCTGACCAGCCGATTCTCACCGCCTATGGGGTCGTCAAGACGTTCGGTGGTCTGCGTGCCGTTGATGTCGACAAGCTCGAGATTCAGCGCAACAAAATCACGGCCCTGATCGGGCCCAATGGTGCGGGCAAGACGACGTTCTTCAATCTGCTCACCGGTTTTGATCAGGTCGACTCGGGTGAAATCACCTTCGACGGTGCCGTCATCACCGGCACGGCACCACATCGACTGGCAGCCAAGGGAATGGTGCGAACGTTCCAGCTCACCAAGGCACTCGCCAAGTTGTCGACGATCGAGAACATGAAACTGGGGGCGCTTGATCAGCGCGGTGAAAAGTTCTGGGCGGCGCTATTCCCTTCTTCATGGACCAAACAAGAGCAAGCGATCGAAGCACGGGCGGATGCGATTTTGCAACGTTTCAACCTCACCGGGATGCGTGATGAATACGCAGGCACGATGTCGGGTGGTCAGCGCAAATTGCTGGAGATGGCCCGGGCGCTCATGACCGACCCGCGCCTGGTGATGCTCGACGAACCGATGGCTGGGGTCAACCCGGCGTTGGCCCAGAGCCTGCTTGAACTCATCAAGTTGCTGCCCGGCGAGGGCCGCACGGTGATCTTCGTGGAGCACAACATGGATGTGGTGCAGGAAATTGCCGACTGGGTGATCGTGATGGCCGAAGGCCGAATCATCGCGCAGGGAACGCCGACGGAAGTGAAATCGAACAAGACCGTGATCGACGCCTATCTGGGCGCCCATCACGGCGAAGATCTCTCCCAGGTGGACCTGGCATGACAACCAATTCTTCAACGGGCGAGATCCTGCTCGAGGCCAAGGAGTTGACCGCCGGCTACACACCCGGGGTGCCGATTCTCAACAACTGCTCGCTGACGCTTGCCCGCGGGGAGATTGTCGGCATCATCGGCCCGAACGGGGCCGGCAAGAGCACCCTGCTCAAGTCGCTCTTCGGGCTGTTGTCGGTGCAGTCGGGCTCGATCACCCATCGTGGGGAATCCATCGTCGGTCTACAAGCCCACGAACTCGTCGAGCGGGGCATCGGGTACGTACCGCAACGCGACAACGTGTTTCCTTCGCTCACCATCATGGAAAATCTGGAGATGGGCATGTATCTCAAGCCGAAACAATTTCGGGAGCGGGCTGAATTCGTCCAAAACATGTTTCCGCGACTGGCTGAGCGCCGTACGCAGCGGGCGGGCTCGTTGTCTGGTGGCGAACGTCAGATGCTGGCGATGGGTAGGGCGCTCATGATGAACCCCGAAATCATTCTGCTCGACGAGCCGTCAGCGGGTTTATCGCCGGTGTTGCAAGACCAGGTGTTCGTGCGCACCCGCGAAATCAACAAAGCGGGTGTGTCGGTCGTGATGGTCGAGCAGAACGCCCGACGTTGTTTGCAGATCTGCAATCGCGGTTATGTGCTTGACCAAGGCACCAATGCCTACACCGACACGGGGGACAAGCTGCTGCACGACCCGAAGGTGATTGCTCTGTACCTCGGCACACTCGCGTCGTAGCGCAGCGATACAAAAGAAAAACCCCGCCCGGTTTCCCGGGCGGGGCTTTCTTTACTCTTAGACGAACTCAGCTTGCGAAGACGTACTTGTCAAGCGTGTTGTCTGCACCGGCCGCACCGTAAGTGATGATGCGGAACGAGGCAGCTGCTGGCTCACCGGCTTCGACGAACTCGTACGGTCCACCAAGACCATCAAAGTCGATGTCGGTGCCTGCCTGAACGAGCGGGAGGCACGTTGCAAAGTCAGTGCACTTCTCGCCGTCTTTGGTGACGCCGTTGATCTGCGCGCCGATCGAGATGCCGTCGGCACAACCGGCGATTTCAGCAGCAAGTGCCGAGATCACGATTGCGTCGTAGGACTCTGCGCCGTAGTCGTACACGCCATCAACGCCTGCGGCGTCGAGACGAGCGACGAAGTCGCCGATCGTGGTGAGGTCAACCGATGGGGTGGTGCCCTTCATGCCGGCCAGGATGGAGACATCCGAGACCAACTTGTCGAGACCGGCAATGTTGCCGTCCACTCCGTACACCTTCTTGGCCGTTGGGCCAACGCCACGCTCGTGCATGGTGTTAAGGATTGGGCCAGTCTCAGCGAAACCGACGATCACGATTGCGTCTGGGTTAGCAGCCACAACTTTGTCGACTTCTGCATCAAAGGCTTCAGTTCCTTCGGCGTATTCGATGAACTCTGGAACGGTTCCACCGGCAGCTTCAAAGTTTGTCTTGAAGGCTTCGGCAAGACCGACACCGTAGGCATCGTTGCGATAGAGCACGGCTGCGGATGCAGAACCTTCCTCAATGACGAGGTTGGCCAACACGCGACCCTGCAGCAAGTCCGAAGGAGCCGTACGGAAGTACAGGCCCTTGTCTTCGTACGTGGTGAGGGTTGGCGATGTGTTGGCAGGTGAAAACTGCACGACACCAGCCGAGGTGATCTTGTCGATCACGGTCAGCGAAACGCCAGACGATGCTGCACCGAGGATCACCTGGGCGCCGGCTGCAAGCAGACGGTCGACTTCGGTGTTGGCGGTGTCAGTGGTTGCGTCGCCTGAGTCACCCTGGTTGATTTCAACTGGGTTACCAAGCACGCCACCGGCTGCGTTGATGTCTTCCACTGCGAAGTTCGATGCCGCAATTTCTGGCGGCGCGAGGAACGCGAGTGAACCGGTCACCGGAAGGATTGTTCCGATGTTGAGGGTGTTCACTGCACAGTCCGTCTCGACGGCCTCTTCAGTTACTTCCTCTGCCGCTTCGTCGTCGCCACCGCAGGCTGCGAGCACGAATGCTCCCGCTGCAAGCAGCGCGCCGAAACGACGCATGTTGCTTTTCTTCATTGTTCTCCCCCTAGGAGTTGGACGGCATCTGACCGTCCGTATATAGGTTCGGTCAGGCTACAAGCGATGATGCGGCTTAATGCCCCGCAGCCGCCTTACTGAGGCGGTCACGCAGGGCGTATCCGAGACCCTCGGCAGGCGGCAAAAGCACATGAACAGTCGATACATCGGCGTCATCAAAGGCCCGCAAACTGGCATAGAGCCCATGCGCGGCCTGCACCGGATCACTCGCACAGTCCAGGACGGGAAACCCGTCAGTGGGCACCTCGGATGCCAGTTCGTGGAGCACCAGACATGCCGCAGGGGCGTAGTGACGCTCGAGCATGCCCGATGCGCGCGACGGTCCGGTTGCATGATCAGCCAGCGTGACTGCCGCCGTTGCCAAAATACGCCGCACTTCATCGTGGGTGATGGCGCCTGGTCGCAGAATTTGTGGTCGAGCAAGCGTGCAGTCGACGATCGTCGACTCGACACCAATATCGCAAGGCCCACCATCGAGCACCAGCGCCACGTCGTGACCCAGATCGCGGGCCACATGGTGGGCGAGGGTGGGTGACACCAGCCCGAATCGGTTGGCGGACGGCGCCGCCAACGGTGAGCCGAGTTCGGAGATGACTGCGCGGGCAACGAGATGTGCAGGAACGCGCACCGCCACGGTGTCGCGACCACCGGTGGCAATCCGGCTGACAGTCTTCGCCGCGCGAACGATGACGGTGAGCGGGCCCGGCCAACACTGTTCAACGAGTGCCCGACATGCGTCGCTGACATCTCCCGCGAGTGCATCGAGTTGTTGGGTTTCGGCGATGTGCACGATGAGCGGATGATCGTGCGGACGACCCTTGACGGCGAAGATCTTCTGGAGTGCAGCCCCATTGCTGAGGTCGCCGGCCAACCCGTACACCGTCTCGGTGGGCAAACCGATCACATCTCCGCGCCGCAACGCCTCGACTGCGAGGGTGATGCCGGCCTGGTCGGCACGAATCACGCCTGTCATTGCCACGTCGTGGTCATGGTGTCAAAAACGCCAGCAGATGATCGATGAATTCAAACGCCTCCGGTGTGCGGAAGTGGTCGATGCCCTTCAGCGATTCGAGGCGGGCATGCGGAAACGAAGCGACCAACGCGTCAGCCGGACCGGAGAAGTCTTTGTCGCCGAGGATGATGAGCATCTCGTTGTGGATCGCGCCAAGTTGCTCTTTGGTGACGGGTGTCTCGCGCGGGCGACGCAACACGGCGGCCAACGCCTGCGGATCGTTGTGGTCTTCGTTGCCGATCTTGCCGAAGAGACGCGCCACAACATCGCCGGGCTCGGCACGACCCTCAAGACCGGACAAGATGCGTTCTGATCGTGCGGGGTCGTGCGCAAAGAACACGCCGTCGCCAATTCCCGACAACACCACCTTGCCAAACGTGGCTGGTGACTGCACCAACGCCCGCAACAAGGTGATCGCCCCGAGTGAAAAACCCACGGCGTCAACCCGAGCAGTGGCGGTCGTCGGTGTCGTTGCTGCAATGTGCGTTAACAAATGTTCCGCCAGGTGCGTGTACGCGAGGGGATCATGCGACTTGACGCTCGTGCCATGACCAGGCAGGTCGTAGGCCACGACCGGGCGACCTGCTTCTTGCAGCAGATCGACCACACCGGAACGCTGCCACGTGCGCTCGTACGACCCAGCCCATCCGTGTACCAAAATGAGCGGGAGTGGCGCGGCGCGGTTCATGTTGCTGTGGCATGCGCACTTTGGTGCGTAGCGCCTAACAGTAGCCTTGGGTAGTCGGCATTGCGCCGTCTTGGAGGTTCGTGGTGCAGTTTTTGAACGGTCAACCGAACTACGACCTCACCTACAACGACGTTTTTCTCGTGCCGAACCTGTCGTCGGTCTCGTCGCGTATGCACGTCGACCTGCGCACCCCCGATGGCATCGGCACCACCATCCCGATCGTGGTGTCGAACATGACGGCAATCGCCGGGCGTCGAATGGCCGAAACCGTCGCGCGGCGGGGTGGTGTCGTTGTGCTCCCGCAGGACATTCCGCTCGATGTCGTCGAAACCGTCGTTTCGTTCGTGAAATCACGACACACCGTGTACGACACACCAATCACCATGTCGGGCCACGACACCGTTGGCGAAGCACTGAGCCTCATTCATAAACGCTCGCACGGTGCGCTCATCGTCGTGGACGACGAGCAGGCACCGATCGGCATTTTTACCGAACATGACGCCGCTGGCTTCGACCGCTTCACCCAGATTTCCAATGTGATGAGCCGAGAAATCTTCACGTTGCCTGAGGGGCTCGATGCCCAGACGATGTTCGAACGACTCACCGAGGCCCGTTTGAACTTTGCCCCGGTCATCGCCGACTCAGGGCAACTGCGTGGCTGTATCACCCGTAAGGGCGCACTCCGCAGCACCATCTATCAACCTGCCGTTGATCGCAACGGCAATTTGCTGATCGCCGTGGCGGTTGGTGTCAATGCCGACCCCGCCACACGCGCCAAGGCACTCGTTGCACTCGGTGTTGACGTCATCGTCGTCGACACCGCACACGGACACCAAGACCGCATGCTCCACGTCGTCAGCGAGGTGCGCCACAACGTGGATGCAACGCCAATCGTGGCCGGCAACGTGGTCACCGCACAAGGCACGCGCGACCTCATCAATGCCGGGGCCGACATCGTGAAGGTCGGCGTCGGGCCGGGTGCGATGTGCACCACGCGCATGATGACCGGCGTCGGACGCCCACAATTTTCCGCTGTGCTCGAGTGCGCTGCTGCGGCCCGGTCACTCGGCAAACATGTCTGGGCTGATGGGGGTGTTCGCTACCCGCGTGACGTAGCGCTCGGTCTGGCGGCTGGGGCCGGCAATGTGATGTTCGGGTCACTCTTGGCTGGCACCTACGAATCTGCCGCCGACACGGTGCGTGATGCGCAAGGTCGGTTGTACAAGGAAAGTTTCGGCATGGCATCGAACCGTGCGGTACGCAATCGCACCCGCAGTGAATCGGCGGTTGACCGGGCGCGTAAAGAGTTGTTCGAGGAAGGCATCAGCACCTCCCGCATGTACGTCGATGTGCAGCGGCCCGGAGTGGAGGACATCATCGACCAAATCGTTGCGGGTGTTCGCTCGTCGTGCACCTATTCGGGTGCGCGCAGCATCGACGAGCTGTATTCCCTGGCAACCGTGGGTATTCAGAGCGCGTCGGGTTACGACGAAGGTCGACCCATCGACACCAGCTGGTGATGTTGCCCGTCGTCGTTGCCATCGATGGTCCAGCCGGGGCTGGGAAGTCGACGATTGCCAAGGCACTGGCCCGGGCACTGAACATGAGTTACCTCGATACCGGAGCCATGTATCGCGGGGTGACGTGGGCGGTGTTGCGACGTGGTCTGCAAGCCACCGATGTGGAGGCGGTGGCACGCGTGGCGCGTGAAGTGGCATTCGTGCAGACGGCCGACTCGTTGCACGTCGACGGCATCGATGCAACGAGTGCGATCCGCACGCCGGAAGTCGACGCAGCGGTCAGCCATGTGGCGGTCAATTCGGCCGTGCGTGGGGAAATGCGTGAACGTCAACGCCAATGGATCGTCGAGCACGGTGGCGGCGTCGTGGAAGGTCGAGACATCGGCTCGGTCGTATTTCCTGACGCGGCCCTCAAGGTGTACCTCGTTGCCTCACCGTTGGTGCGTGCCCAACGACGGGTGGCCCAACACGGGGGAGACGTCGCTGAAATCACGCGGGCGATCGCCGAACGTGATCAACGCGACTCGAATCGTGACGACAGCCCGCTACGCCAGACCCCTGATGCTGTCGTGGTCGACACCAGCGAGCGGACCATCGACGAGGTCGTGGCCGACATCCGACAGTTGCTCACGGCGCGGCGCAAATCGTCATGACGAAATACACGTCATGACGAAACACGCGACGCGACTCGTCGGTCAGTCGCTGGCGACCCGAGTTCTGTATGTAGTCGTGCGCGACCTACTGCTGATTCTCTGCAAAATTTGGTTCCGCTATTCGATCAGCGGCAAGGAACATCTACCCAAGACTGGCGCCTACATCATCGCGCCTGTGCACCGCTCGAATGTCGACTCGCCGCTCGCGTCATTTCTGACCCGCCGCCGCGCGCGGTTCATGGGCAAGGACTCGCTGTGGAAGTTCAAAACACTCGGCAAGTTTTTTTCGTTGCTCGGTGGTTTTCCGGTCACGCGTGGAGCAGCCGACCTCGAGGCGTTGAAGCGTTGTGTGGCGGTGCTCGACGGGGGAGAACCACTCGTGATGTTTCCCGAGGGCACGCGACAGCAGGGCAACACCCTGCACCCACTGTTCGATGGCCCGGCGTACGTGGCGTTGAAGCGCGGGGTTCCGATCATTCCGGTGGGCATCGGGGGATCAGAACAGGTGATGCGCAAGGGTTCCAAGATGATCTGGCCCCGAAAATGTCATCTCACGATCGGGGCGCCGATCGTGGTCGAGCGAGCAAGTACGGGTCGTGTCGATCGCGAGAAGATGGCGGCGATCACCGCCGAGCTCACCATTCGCCTGCAGGCTGCCTTCGACGACGCCCGCCGCCGCGTTGGTGCCGCCTAGCCGCGCAGAAATGCGCCGACGATGTTCGGTAAATCGAGCGCGTCCTGCACCCCACACACTTCGCGCGCCGAATGCATCGACAGTTGCGGAACACCGACATCCACGGTGTCGATGCCGAGTCGAGTTGCCGTGATCGGACCAATGGTCGAACCGCACGGCAGGTTGTTGCGCGACATGAATACCTGATGCGTCGTGCGCGCAGTTTTGCAGGCGGCCAGGAAGGCGACACTCGACGCCGCCGAGGTGGCGTATCGCTGATTGGCGTTGCTCTTCAGTGCCACACCCCGGTTGACGAGCGGTGCGTGGTGGGGGTCATGGCGTTCCGGATAGTTCGGATGCACCGCGTGCGCGTTGTCGCACGACAAACATGCCGAGGCCGGCAGCATTGCCAGGTACTCACCCCGTGATTTGCCGAGGGCGTACGCCACCCGTTCCAGAACGTGTTCGAGGAGTGGCCCGGCAGCACCCGTCGTGCTTTCGCTGCCCACTTCTTCATGGTCGAACAGCGCCGCCACGGCGACACCCGAGTTACCGGCCACAGCACTCATTGCCTGCACCGCTGCCCAACACGACAACTGATTGTCGAGTCGTCCGCTGGCGAGCAACGAACCATCGACGCCGATAACTCGCGCCGGTTCATGGTCGACGAGTTGGGCGTGCACGGCGAGCACATCACGGCGTGCGACACCGGCGAGGGTTGCGGCCAAATCAGCAATCGTCATGTCGGTCGTGCCGGTGTGCCACACGGGGCGCAGATGGGCATGTTTGTCGAGCACGACACCGCTTTCGTTGACACCACGGTCGAGGTGAATGGCGAGTTGCGGGAGGCGGGCGATCGCCTGCGTCGAACGAAACAAACGTCGTGAGCCATCGCGATGCACCACATGACCAGCGACAGCAAGATCGCGGTCAAGCCACGAGTTCAACAGTGGTGAGCCGTAGATCTCCACGGCGAGGGTTCCGAAGTTGCTGGCTGTACCTTCCGGATTCAATTTGAGGTGCAGGCCGGGCGAGTCGGTGTGGGCTCCGACGATACGAAAATGGTCGTTCGCGCGCGGGGATGTAACGAAAGCGATGATCGCCCCATCGCGGGTGACGAAACCCTTCGTGGCGCGACCCACAAAGCTCGGAAACTCGCTGGTCGCATCGAACCACACGAAGCCGGCCGCCAGCAGTCGCTCTACGGCGGTCGCGACCACATGATGCGACGTCGGTGAACCGTCGAGAAATGCGGTCAGGCTGTCGAGCGGTCGCTCAGCCACCGGGGATGTTGAACGGGATTTCGACCGTGACGTCACGCCCGAAGAAACTACAGGTGATATCGCTGGTATCACCCTGTTCGACGCGGGCCTGAATCTTGGCGATGCACGCTGAAAGTGAATCGCGCTGGGTGAAACCGAGCCAGATCACACCGGCAAAGACGGCGACGAGGAGCAACTTGGAGACCACCGACGACACGAACTTGAGCACCACCAAGATGCCCAGCACCCCGACGACCATCGCTATGAGCGACGCATCACGTGCCGACTGGGCGTTGAACGATGAGATATCCACTGTGTCGGAAAGTCTGCCAGCCCGGCATTCATAGACTGCGCATATGAGTGACCTGCCAGTCTCGATGTCGCGCAGTGGGCCGCCCGAGACGGTGATGCCGACGATTGCCGTTGCGATCACGCACGCACTCGCGCAAGCCAATGCGGTGGCGCCAGAGCAACGTCGGGCGGCAGTCTCGCGGGTGGTCGCCGACCATCCGACGTGTTTGCAAGCCTGGGCGGCGCTCGGTAAAGCCAGCACGCCTGGTGTGGATGCCTACATGGCATTTCGCATCGGCTATCACCGTGGGCTTGACCAGTTGCGGGGCAGTGGTTGGCGAGGTTCGGGTTTCGTGCGCTGGGCCCACGAGTCGAATCACGGCTTTTTGGAATGTCTCGAGGGTTTGGCATTCAATGCTGGCGTCATCGGTGAAACATCAGAGGCGATTCGCTGTGGGCAATTCCTCACGCAACTCGACCCCCGGGGTCGCGCCTAGCAACATCAGCCATGAACATTCGTGCGGTGCTCGGCGCCGTGCTCGTCGGTGGTGAAAGCAAACGATTCGGCTACGACAAAGCTGCAGCACTATTCCGCGGTCAGACCCTCCTCGATCACCAGCTCGCGACGTTGCACGACGCGACGGTGACGCAACTGGCCTATGTCGGGGGAACATCGCGGACAGCGGTGGCGCACGGTGCTGTGCATGTGCCTGATGCAGTAAACGGGTGGCCGGCGGTCGGGCCCGAGCGTTCGGCATTGCTTGGGGTTCTCAGCGCATTGATGCATGCCGAGTCGGCTGGTTGTGATGGTGCAGTGATCATCGCCTGTGATGTGCCGCTCCTGACGCCGGCCACCATCAGCAGTTTGTGCGACGCACTCGACAGCGCCGAGATTGCGGTTGCATCTGCAGAACGCAGCCACTGGACGATCATCGCGGCGCGCACGAGCACCAGACCATTGCTCGAGCATCAGTACGAAACAGGAGTGCGCGCACTGCACGAGGCACTCGCACATTGCAGGGTGCAACTCGTGCCGGTCGCAGAACACGAGTTGGTCAATGCCAACGATCAGAAAACGCTGCAAGCCATCGCTGAGTCGCCATCGGCGCATGGGTAGGCTCAGCCGCTATGTCGGTACGGGAAATCTCGGCGAACGAGCTCGACACCATCCTCGCGCGTGGTGGGGTCGTCATCGACGTGCGTGAACCCGACGAATTTCAGGAAGGCCATGTCAAGGGTGCGATTTCGATTCCGCTCGGCACGGTGCCCGAGGCCCTCGAGGCATTCCGTAAACCAACGCCGGTGTACGTGATTTGTGCCAGCGGAGGGCGCAGCATGCGGGCCTGCGAATTTCTGCATGATGCAGGGGTCACGAATGTGGTCAATGTTGCCGGTGGCACGCTCGGTTTTGCGGCCCTCGGCAGCGAACTTGAAATTGGTAACGAAACGTGACGGCCAAGGTGCTTGTTTGAGCGTCACTGAACACTTCGTCAGCGATGATGCAGCCCTGGCCGACGTGGTGCGCGAAGCCCTATCTGCACCGCTGTATTCGCTGGACACCGAATTCCACCGTGAACGCACGTATTTCCCCCGGCTGGCACTCGTGCAACTGCAGTGGGGCACGACGAATGTCTTGATCGACCCCCTTGCGGTTGACCCGCGCGGATTGGCCGATCTGTTGCGGGGTCCGGGTCTCGCAATCTTGCATGCTTCGCAACAAGATCTGGAAGTCATGCGCTATGCGGTGGGCGAAGTTCCACGTCGCATGTTCGACACCCAACTTGCCGCCGGGTTCATCGGCTACTCAACACCGTCGTTGGCCTCTTTGGTGCAGTCGATGTTGAAGGTGATGCTCTCCAAGGGTGACCGTATGACCGACTGGATGCGCCGACCACTCACGGCCAGTCAATGTTCGTATGCGCGCAGCGACGTGGCATACCTCGAGCAACTGTTCGAACGCATCAGTGCGCGGCTGACTGAACTCGGTCGCGCCGAATGGGTCGCCGATGCATGCGAAGAGTTGCGCCAACGTCCGTGGGGAGAAAGCAACCCCGATGAAGCCTGGTTGCGAATCAAGGATGCACGGGCGTTGAAGGGCGAAGCGCGGGGTGTGGCCCAGGCCCTGGCCGCATGGCGGGAGCGCCGCGCAATGTCGACCAATGTGCCGTTACGCCGTGTGATGAGCGACATGGCACTTATCGGGATTGCGCAGGCAGCGCCGAAGTCGACCGAAGATTTGTCGCACGCCCGTGGCGTCGACGAGCGGTATCTCAACGGGTCGATCGCCCGCGAAGTTTTGGCGGCGGTGAAAGAGGGTCGGGAGCGCATCGTGGAGATCGAGTCGAATGGCCACGAGCCACTCGAAAAACGGCTCCGCCCGGCTGTCACGCTCGTGACCGCCTGGATCGGCGAACTGGCCCGCACCCACGACATCGACCCGACACTTGTTGCGACGAACCGCGACATCGTGGCGCTGTTGGCGGGTGCAGAATCGCGATTGGCGCACGGCTGGCGGCGTGATTTGGTCGGTCGCGATATAGAACGACTGCTCGCCGGTGAGACCGGCCTGTCTTTTGACGGTGACGGCAGGCTCAGGCTTATCCCTGCCAAAGACTCAAACAGCGAGTAAACTCTTACCTAATGTCCATCGCCTAGGCGGATGACCCTCGTGGCTCCGCTAGTACAAACGGAGCCTTACAGTGAAAAAAGGTCGTCATCGTCGGTTCGAAGAGGCGCGCAAATTGAAGCAATCCGGCCCCAGCGCCGCTGACCTCGGGTTTTCGGCCGAAAAGGTGGCCAAGGCTGAGCAGGATGAATTTGCCGAAATTGCCGAGCGCTATGGCGTGGTGTTCAACGATGATGGCGAAATTGCCGACGACGAAGGGTCGTCCAACTGAGCGATCTCTTTCGCAACGTCGCGATTGTCGCGCACGTTGACCATGGCAAGACCACGTTGGTCGACGAATTGCTGCGGCAGACCGGAACCTTTGCTGCGCACCAACATCTCGTAGAGCGCGTCATGGACTCCAACGACCAGGAACGCGAACGTGGTATCACGATCCTCGCCAAGGCCGCATCGATCGAGTGGCGGGGTGTCAAGATCAACCTGGTCGACACGCCAGGTCACGCCGACTTCGGTGGTGAAGTAGAGCGTGCATTGGCGCTCGTTGATGGTGTGTTGTTGCTCGTCGATGCCGCCGAGGGCCCACTGCCGCAAACCCGCTACGTGTTATCCAAGGCACTTGCGGCCGACCTGCCCGTCGTGCTCGTGATCAACAAGGTGGATCGCAGCGATGCCCGCCCCGAGGAAGTGCTGCTCGATGTCGAACATCTTTTCTTGGATCTTGCGCATGCCGACCACCATTTGAACTTCCCGGTCATTTCTGCCGTCGCCCGCGAAGGCCGCGCGATGAAGGGTGTCGGAATGCCTGGTGCCGATGCCGACCTGGTGCCGCTCCTCGATGCCATCCTCGACACGATTCCCGCCCCGCAGGGCGACGCGGCTGCACCGTTGCAGGCCCTCGTCACCAACCTCGATGCGAGTGATTACCTCGGTCGCTTGGCGATCGGGCGTGTGCACGCCGGCACCCTGCGCAAAGGTGACACGATTGCCCTGCTCGGCAAGCCCGAGGGCGACACCCAGCCGATGGTGAAGCGCAAGATCTCGCATCTCTCGCAGTTCACCGGCATCAGTCGCACCGAAGTTTCCACGATCGTCGCCGGCGATTTGTTCATCGTCGCCGGCATCGACGACGTGAACGTCGGCGACACGCTGGCCAACGTTGAAGCCGCCGTCGCGCTACCTCGTCTCGAAGTGGACGAGCCGGTCTTGCGGATGAGTTTCGCCGTCAACTCTTCGCCGTTCTCTGGCCGCGAGGGCACGTACGTAACGAGCCGACACCTGCGTGACCGTCTGTACCGCGAGATTCTTGGCAACGTCTCGATTCGTCTGTACGACACCGAGTCACCCGACATTATCGAAGTCGCGGGTCGTGGCGAGTTGCAACTTGCGGTGTTGATCGAAAACATGCGCCGCGAGGGCTACGAAATGCAGGTAAGCCGCCCGCAAGTCATCACCAAAGAGGTCAACGGCAAGACGCACGAGCCATATGAACGCGGCACGGTCGACGTGCCCGATGAATTCGTCGGTGCGGTCACCCAGGCAATCGCCCCGCGTCGCGGTCGCATCGTCGACATGCGAACCGGTGATTCCGGTCGCACGATCATGCATTTTTCTGCACCATCACGCGGGCTCATCGGGTTCCGCTCGCTGTTGCTCACCGTTACCCGCGGCACCGCACTCATTCACCAGAGTTTCGCCGGTTTCGAACCTTGGGCGGGCGACGTGCCGCATCGTCTCGGTGGGGCGATGATCGCCGACCGCATTGGACCAGTCACCGCCTATGCGCTCGACAACCTGCAGATGCGCGGAACGTTGTTCGTCGAGCCAGGCAACGAGGTCTACGAGGGCATGGTGGTGGGCGAGTGCGCCCGTGGCGAAGAGATGGTCGTGAACGCGGTTCGGGCGAAGGAAAAGAACAACATCCGCACGCACAGCCATGACGACGGCGTCAAGTTGGCCGCCCCGGTCATCCACTCGCTGGAGACAGCGATCGAGTGGATTGGCGACGACGAACTCGTGGAAGTGACACCCAAGTCGGTGCGTATCCGCAAGCGTTGGCTGAGCATCGAAGATCGCCGACGGTCGAACAAAAAAGGCGGTTGAACCGGCGCCATGTCGGAGCTTGACGACATCATCAGCCGGCTGCGTTCGGTTTCAGAAGATTTGGCCGATCGGGCAATCAGCGCGCTCAGCGAAACCCTGCGGGCGGGCGGCACGAAGCGCCCCGACAGCGAACGTGCATTGACGCAAGCGCGCCGTGCCGTTGAAAAAGCGATTGGTTTGCTCGAACGACTGCCGTCTTCGACTGACGATGCCTGAGCGATTAGGACTGCGCGCGTATCGCCGCAGATTTTGCGGTGAGGACACCGAGTAGTTCATCGAAACTCTTCTGGAAAGATGCGACACCCTCGTGTTCGAGGTGGTCCGCAACATCACGATGGTCGACCCCCGCCTCGGCAATGTCGTGCCACGAGCGTCGTGCCTTGTCGATATCAACATCAATTGTGCGCGCAACCCGACCGTGGTCATCAAAGGCCTCGAGCGTGGCGTCGGGCAACGTGTTGACGGTGTTCGGCCCGATGAGTTCATCGACATACAAGGTGTCGCGATAGGCGGGGTTCTTCGTCGATGTCGACGCCCACAGCGGGCGCTGCATCCGGGCCCCGGCGGTCGCCAAACGTGCCCAGCGTGCACCAGCAAACGTTTCGCTGCATAATGCGTAGGCCATTTGCGCCTGAGCAATCGCTGCCTGCCCGCGCAGTTCACCGGCGCGCGCGGTGCCAACGTCGTCGAGTCGACGATCAATCTCGGTGTCGACACGCGAGATGAAGAAGCTCCCGACGCTCGCGATCGAGGACAGGTCGTGGAAACCCGCGGCCAGACGATCTTCGAGACCCGCAACGTAGGCTTCGAGCACATCTGCGTAGCGCTCGAGGCTGAAGATGAGTGTCACGTTCACGCTGCGGCCCTCGGCGATCATCGTGCGGATAGCCGGCAAGCCTTCGGTCGTGGCCGGAATTTTGATCATCACGTTGTCGCGGGCGATGCGGGTGTGCAAGGCTCGCGCAGCGAGCAACGTTGTAGCACCGTCGTGGGCCAGCCCCGGGTCGACCTCGACGCTGACGAAGCCATCCACACCACCCGACTCGGCGTAGGTCGGTGCGAACACGTCGAGTGCGGCGTCGATGTCGCGCAAAACGAGTTCCCAATACGCGTCCAACGGTGCGATATCGGCGCGCGACAGCAACTCGAATTGGGTGTCATAGTCAGTAGAACCCTGAATGGCCTTTTGAAAGATCGTCGGGTTGCTGGTGAGCCCGCGTACGCCACGATCACGCAGCGCGGCGAGTTGCCCGCTCGTGATCCAACCGCGTCGCAGATTGTCGAGCCATGGGCTTTGCCCACATTCATCGTGCAGTCGACGCAACAAATTCATCGTTACGCCCCGAGTGCGTCGAGCAGGTCGCGGGCGCGGGCCACGACGTTGTCGAGGGAAATTCCGAGCCGCTCTAACGCCACATTGCCGGGGGCGCTCGCGCCGAACCGGTCGATACCGATCGCATCATCGGCAAACGTGCTCCAGCCGTAGGTGCTCCCGGCCTCAACCGCCAGTACGGGCACCCCGATCGGCAACACATGCGATCGATACGTCGGGTCTTGGCCGGCAAAAAGCTCGGGGCACGGCATCGACACCACTCGCACCGCGATGCCTTGTTCACCGAGGGTGTTTGCTGCAGCAACCGCCAGTGCCACTTCGGTGCCGGTGGCGACGATGGTCAGTCGTGGCGAACCGTCGGTGTCACGCACGATTCCCGCACCACGTTCGATTGCATGCCCGTCAGTGATGATGGGGGTGTTCTGGCGTGAAAGCACGAGTGCGGTCGGCCCCGTGCGATCGCATGCCTGGCGCCACGCGTGTGCTGTTTCGTTGGCGTCGGCTGGTCGCACCACGTGCAAACCCGGGATGACTCGCAACGAGGCAAGTTGCTCAACCGGCTGATGTGTCGGCCCGTCTTCACCGACCCCCACCGAGTCGTGCGAAAAGATGAAGATCACCCGCGCCTGTGACAACGCCGCCAAACGCAGCGCCGGACGCATGTAATCGGCAAAGACAAAAAAGGTTCCGACCACCGGCGTGATACCCCCGTGCATCGCCAAGCCGACGGCGATCGCACCCATCGCATGTTCACGAATGCCGAAATAAATCTGACTGCCTTCTGGGTGGTCGGGTGACATGGCTGTCGCACCGGTGAGTTTTGCACCAGTGTTGCCGGTGAGGTCGGCGCTGCCGATGAGCAGCCCCGGCACATCGTTACGCGAGGCATCGATCGACTTTTGTACCGCGACCCGCGTGGCGATGCTGACGGCAGGGTCAAAAGTTGGCGGTGCTGAGGCCCAGTCGGTACTCGGCACTCGGTGCCAGAGCGCGGCCCATTCCGCCCCTGCCTGCGCCGTTGCTGCGCTATTGGCAACACTCACCTCGGCACCACGAGTGCGCGCATGTGTACGCAACGCATCGACGACCTGCGCGTCAACCCAGAACGGTTGATCGGGGATACCCATCACTTTTTTTGTCGCCGTGACGTGCGCAGCCCCGAACGGGTTGCCGTGTGCTTCGGGTGCATCGGTGAAATCGGGGGAGGGCGTGCCGATGTGCGAACGCAAGATGAGCAACGTCGGCGAACCCGTGTGCGCTTTCGCAGCACTGAGGGCCTGCTCGAGAGCGTCGAGGTCGTCGGCGATCTCACCGAGCACGACGACGTTCCAGCCGTACGAAGCGAAGCGTTGTTCGACATCGTCGCTGCACGTCAACGAGGTGGCACCGTCGATGGTCACCTTGTTGTCATCGAAGATGCAAATCAACCGTTCGAGTTTCTGGTGCCCGGCAAATGATGCTGCTTCGTGGCTGATGCCCTCCATGAAGCATCCGTCGCCGGCGATCACAAACACATGATGATCGTGCACGCCGGCACCGAAGCGCGCCCGCAGGTGGCGCTCAGCGACCGCCATGCCAACGGCATTCGCAAAACCCTGACCAAGTGGACCAGTCGTCACCTCGACCCCTGCGGTGTGCCCGACCTCGGGATGTCCGGGGGTCGGTGAACCCCACTGCCGAAACGAACGCAGGTCGTCGAGTTCCAATCCATAGCCGTTGAGGTACAACATTGCGTATTGCAGGATTGAGGCGTGTCCGTTGGACAAAATGAAACGATCACGACTCGACCACTGCGGATGTGCAGGGTCGTGCTTCATGATGCGGCTGTACAACACATGGGCCAGTGGCGCCAGTGCCATCGCCGTGCCTTGATGCCCGCTCTTGGCTGCTAGCGGTGCATCCATGGCGAGGCCCCGCACCATCGCCACTGCGAGTCGGTCATGCTCGCTAGACAAACGACCCGCCACGGGAGCGACGATAGTTCGCTCTCGGACCAAACGGTGAACTACGCGACCGGCGCCAGGACGGTGAGGGGCACCGTCAACCATGGCCCTTGGCCGATGCGGCAGTGGGCAAGGATCTGCCCGTATTCCTCGATCGGCAATTCGGCGCGCACGAGTCGGTAGGTGAACTTGCTTGGTTCAACCGAAAACGGGCTGACATTCTGGGCGAGTGGTGGCGTGGTCTCGGGGGCGACACCTGGCTTGTGAAATACCACCTGCAGCACGCCGTCGCCTTGTTCGCCGGCCGGGCAATAGATGAGCACCACCAGATGCGGCGACAACGTGCAGGGCGGTACCTGGGGCGCCATCTGCGAGAAATAGACACCCGTCAAATCGAGCCGTGTGGATGGCCCCGCCACTTGGCGCATCGCAAAGTCATCGACGAAGAGTGCAGCAACGATGTGCATGAGCGTCGAACACTACCGTTGGAAGCCGTGGCCACCCAACGAACGCTGAGTGAACACGAATCCAAACAGGTGCTTTCGGCATTCGGGGCAACGTTCGCGAAAGAAGCAATCGTGAACGATGCGCGCAAGGCGCTCGTTGCTGCCGAGCGGATCGGGTATCCGGTCGTGTTGAAGCTCGTCGGTGAGCGTTTGGCCCACAAGAGCGAACGTGGTTTGGTGCGTCTCGGGCTCAACAACGGTGTGGCTGTCGAACAGGCTGCCAACGATTTACTCGGGCAACGTCGAGACGACGATGGCGACGTTGCACTGCTCGTCGCACGGCAGGTCACGGGTTCGCGTGAATTGTTGGTCGGCATGGTGCGTGACCCACTGTTTGGTGCGGTGATCGTGGTTGGCGCGGGTGGCGTCAATGCCGAAGCGTTCGGTGACGTTCAGATGCGTGTCGCGCCGCTGACTGCCGATGACCTCGACGACATGCTCGATTCGCTCGCGACGCGCGAGTTGTTCGGTGCCTTCCGTGGGCAGCAGCCGCTCCAGCGCGGGGCGCTGTGGCGCATCGTCGACGCTGTCGTACAGGCTGCGTTGCAGCGCAGCGATATCGCCTCTATCGATATCAACCCGGTGATCGTCACGCCAACAGGCGAGCCGATCGCCGTCGATGCCTTAATTGAACTGGGTGCCGATAGTTCATCCGGCAACGTCACCGAATTTCCCCGTCACAACGATGCCGGGTTTGAAGCCCTGTTCAATCCACGTGGTGTTGTGGTGCTCGGTGCGTCGACACATCCGGGAAAGTTCGGGTTCGTCTCGCTGCACAACTTGTTGGCCGGCGGCTATCGCGGCCGGGTGGCGGCCACCAATCTGTCGGGCGAGGTCGTGCTCGGTGTGCAAACCGTCGGGTCAGTGACTGAGCTTGCCCACGGTGAATTCGACCTGGCATTTTTCTGCACACCGGCGAGCGTGAACGAGCGGTTGTTGCACGACTGCGCCGAGCGGGGCATTCGGGCAGCGTTCGTCACCTCGGCCGGATACGGCGAGTCTGACGCGGCGGGTCAGGCCGCGGAAAGACGGCTGGTAGCCGCTGCTCGTGAGGCGAACGTGTTGCTGGCCGGCCCGAATGGCCAAGGCGTGGTGAGCACACCCAGTGCGTTGTGTGCCCAGATTGTCGCTCCATATCCGCCGGCCGGATCGATATCGATTGCCAGCCAAAGCGGCAACTTCGTTTCGAGTTTCATGAACCTTGCGCGCGCCAGTGGGGTGGGTGTGGCCCGGGCGGTGTCGGCCGGCAACGCTGCTGCCGTCGATGTGGCTGATTACATCGAATGGCTGTCGCGCGATACCGCAACGGCAACGGTGTTGAGTTACATCGAAGGGGTCACCGATGGTCGCCGTTTGCGTACGGCGCTCGAGTTGGCAGTCGCCCGCAAGCCCGTAGTGCTGGTGAAGGGTGGTGCGTCTGCGGCAGGCGCGCGCGCAGCATCGAGCCACACGGGTGCCATGGCGTCGGACGACAATGTGTTCGGCGGCCTCTGTCGCCAACTCGGCATTGTGCGGGCGCTTGACGTGGACGAGGCCTTCGATGCTGCCGCATTTTTTGCCACCTCGTCGTTGCCGCGTGGCAATCGGGTGGCGATTCTCACCACGGCGGGGGGTTGGGGTGTCGTCACCGCTGACGCGCTCAGCCGCGATGCAACGTTGCAGCTGGCCGAACTGCCAGACGATGTCATGGGTCAACTCGACGAGTTGTTGGTCGCCCGCTGGTCGCGCAACAATCCCGTCGACTGCGCAGGTGGTGAAACGCGCGACACGATTCCCGCCGTGCTGGCCGTGCTCGCCAACTCCGCTGCAGTTGACGCCGTCGTGTACCTCGGCATCGGCATTCAGGCGAACCAGGCACGACTGATGCGGGAAGGGGCCTTCCATCCCGACCACGGTCTTGCCCGCATCGTCGACTACCACGAGCGACAAGACGAACGCTTCGCCACAGCCGCTCATGATTTGGCGCTGGCGACAGGCAAGCCGATCTTGGTGGCAACCGAATTGGCCGTCGCTGATCCGAACAACGCCGGGCCACGCACCGTGCGTGCGCTGGGTGGAATGTGTTACGCGAGTGGGCCGCGCGCGGTGCGGGCCCTTGGTCATGCATACCGATACGCCCACCATCGAGGTGTGACAAGGTGAATTCGGCTCTCGAGCGCTTGTTCGACCAACTTCGACGATACGACCGACACGTTGTGGCAGCCGACGGGCAACGGGCTGCAGCGAGCCTCATCGTCGTGGCGGCAGTGGTGTTCGTGCCGATGTTTTCCGCCTGGCAAGTAACACGTGCGGCCGGTGGCGCAGCAGCACCGCTTTCGGTTGCAGCGCCCGTCGGACCAGCACCGAGCGAGCCGATATTTTCGGTGCGTCGAATCGCGCGAACGACCGCCATCGAGGCCCAGGTGGCAATTGCACGAAACCGTTTGTCGGTGCTGTCGGCGAAACTTCCACCTGACGCCTGCCTTGTGGTGCGCACCGAATCCCGCGACGTCGTAAAAACCCGCGCGCAACGTCCGTTGATTCCCGCCAGCAACATGAAATTGTTGGTGGCTGCCACCGCGCTCGACGTGTTGGGTGCCGATCACCGATTCGAAACCAGGTTGCTCGGCAACCGCACCGGAGCAGCGATCATCGGCAACCTTTGGCTAATTGGTGGTGGTGATCCGGTGCTTACAACGCGTGCCTACCCGGCCACCCAGATCTACCCTCCGGCGGCACCGACCTATCTCGACGCGCTCGCCGACGAGATACTTGCCAGCGGTATCACCACCATCACCGGTGCCGTCGTCGGGGACGAGTCTCGCTACGACGACGAGCGGTACGTGCCCACGTGGGGCGACGGGATACGCGCGATCGAGGCCGGCCCGCTCGGTGCGCTGATGGTTGACGATGGCGTCTTGGTGGGTGAGCCGTTCAAACCTGCCAACCCGGCGATCAGCGCCGCCACCGCATTCACGCGTTTGCTGCGCGCCCGAGGAATCAACGTCATTGGGTCACCTCGCAGTGCAATCGCCCCGGTTGCCACTACGGAGATTGCCCGCTTGACTTCGGCACCACTCTCCGCAATTCTCTTCGACTTGCTCGGCAATAGCGACAACAACGTCGCCGAATTGTTGTTGAAAGAAATCGGTTTGGTGCGTCAACAAACTCCGTCGCGGGTTGCTGGTTTGCGGGTGGTTGCCGACGTGCTCGAAGCTCGCGGCATTGCAGTCGATGGCTTGGTGTTGGCCGACGGTTCGGGTTTGGGTGATAACAACCGCGTGACGTGCCAAACGTTGGTCAGCCTCCTCGACACATACGGGGTCGATAGCCCGCTCGGTGACGGGTTGGCGCTGGCCGGCGCCACTGGCACGTTGCGTGACGCTTTCACGACCGGGCCCGCGTCACAACAGGTGCGCGCGAAAACTGGTACGTTGCGCCAGGCAAAAGCGTTGAGCGGTTTTTTCCCCGTCGCAGACCTTCGTGGTGGGGGCGTGGTCACGTTTGCTCTCCTGCTGAACGGGGCAGGAGTGTCCAATCAGTCGGAGTATCGACCGCTGTGGAACGAGTTGATGGAAGCACTCTCGGCGTTCAGCGACCAACCCACCGAGCTGAGTTTGTTGCCCCGCTCGTAGTACTGGGCGCCGATTGGTTGTTCGGCGATAGCGACCTCGCCGATAGACATGAGGTATGCAATTCGACCCTGTCGAGACCCTCGAGTTGGTGCGCGACTATGCCAAACAAGAGACCGTCGGCCCCCTGAAAGGTGCCGGACGGTGGCTGGGTTTCGGACTCCTCGCCGCTTTCTTCATGTCGGTGGGCATCATCATCGTGCTGGTGGGTGTGCTGCGACTCTCACAAGACCTCATCTTGCACACGTGGTGGCCCGAGCAAGCAGATGGTTTGTCGTTCATCCCGTATCTTGTAACGCTCGCCGTTGGTTTGGCGCTCTCCGGCTATTCCTGGTCACGGGTCGGTGTCTTCGAACTCAATCGAGGTTCCCGTTGAACGACCGCAAAAAAATCACCCGAGGCGACTTGGAGCAGCGGTTTAAGACCCTGCAGGACGACGTCACCGAAATAACCGAAACCAAGAAGGCGTCGATCACCGTGCTTGCGGTCGTCGGTATCGCCGCTGGTTTGTTGATTGCGTATCTCTTTGGCCGTCGAGGCGGTCGCCGCCGTCGAGGTGTCATCGAGATTCGTCGCTAGGCAATGCCGAGTCTGCGTCCTGTATCACGGCTCGCTGGTCGCGTGGTCGGCACCACGGTGGTGGCACGCACCATCAAGCGCTACCCGGCGGTTGGCGTCGGGCTGTTCGTATGGCGTTGGTGGCGGCGTCGTCAGAAACGGCACAAGTAATGTCTGCATCATTCGCCAGCGGTGATCGGGTGCTGTTGATCGACACGAAAGAACGTCGTTACCTCGTGACGCTCGAGGAAACCGGCGAATTCCACAGCCACGCCGGGTTCGTGGCGCACTCGCACATCATTGGTGCACCCGAGGGTTGCTCGGTGGAATCCACCAAGGGTGCGCGCTACGTGGTGTTGCGTCCGACACTCGAAGATTTCGTCATCGAGATGCCGCGCGGTGCCCAGGTGATTTATCCGAAAGATCTCGCACCGATTGCAATGTTGGCCGACATCGCACCCGGGCATCTCGTGTTCGAGTCGGGGGTGGGCTCCGGTGCCTTGTCGATGACCATGCTGCGCACGGGTGCACGGGTGATTGGCTACGAATTACGCGAGGATTTCGCCCAGCGGGCCAAGAAGAACGTCGAATCATTCCTCGGTGACGAACCGTCGGCACGATTTCATGTGATGATTCGCGATTCGTATGCCGGAATTGACCTGCCCAACGGCGGGCGTTTCGATCGGGCCGTGCTCGACCTGCCAGAGCCATGGCAAGTGTTGCCACACCTGCCATCAGTGATGCATGCTGGTGGCGTCGTGGTGGCGTACACGCCGAGCATCACCCAGGCGGTCAAGGTTCGCGAAGTGCTGAACCAGCAGCGCGGGCAATGGGTGGCGATGCGCACGCTCGAAGTGCTGCACCGTACCTGGCACATCGAAGGCGAATCGGTGCGGCCCGACCATCGCATGGTGGCCCACACGGGTTTTCTTACAACGGCACGTTTGCTCGTCGCTGACTCAGCGCGCTGAGAAGAACCGCTTTACGGTTCGATGAAGATGCATTCGCCGGGGCACTCCTCGGCGGATTCGATGACGGCATCAAGATGTTTGTCGTTGAACTCCGCCACACCGGCTGAACCTTGGGCGTTGCCCTTGGCAGTGGCAAAAATCTTGTCGCCTTCTTTTACATAGGCCAGACCGTCGTCAAGCAGGGCGAACACGTCAGGGGCGATCTCTTCGCATAGGCCGTCACCGGTGCAGAGATCTTGGTCAATCCATACCTTCATGGCTGTTCACGATACACGGATGCCCGCTAGGTTCAGGACATGGCTGACGACACAGGTGCACGACTTCGTGCAATTGAGGAGCGGTTGCTCGACGCCAAGGGTCAGTTGGCGACCGCCAAGGCCCAGAACGAGAAGTTGTCCTATGCGCTCCGAGAAGCACGCGATCACGTCGCTTCGCTACGCGAAGAAGTCGAAAAATTGACCCAACCCCCGTCGGCATACGGGATTGTCCTCGGCGCCAACGACGATGGCACGGTTGATGTGCTCACCAACTCGCGCAAAATGCGGGTGTCGCTGCACCCCGGCATCGACGTGACCACCCTCGAACGGGGCAGTGAGGTCGTGTTGAATGAGTCACTCAACGTGGTGCTCACCCGTGGGGCCGAAACGACAGGTGAGGTGGTGTCGCTGAAAGAGGTCCTCGAAGACGGCATCCGCGCCATCGTGACTGGTCGTGGTGACGACGATCGTGTGTGTGAACTGGTCGATGCGCTCCGTGGCACCCACCTACGCGCGGGAGACCTCCTGCGACTCGACGTGCGCAGTGGTCTGCTGTTGGAGCGTCTCGCCCAACCCGAGGTCGAGCATCTGTTGCTCGAAGAGGTTCCCGACATCTCGTACGACGACATCGGGGGTCTTGATTCCCAGATTGAGGCAATCGCCGACGCGGTGGAGCTGCCGTTCCTGCACGGTGATTTGTTCGCCGAACACCAGTTACCCGCCCCGAAAGGCATCCTGCTTTACGGCCCACCGGGTTGCGGCAAGACACTCATCGCCAAAGCGGTCGCCAACTCGTTGGCAAAGAAGGTCGCTGCCCGCACGGGCGCCGACAAAGGTCGCAGTTATTTCATCAACATCAAGGGCCCCGAGTTGTTGAACAAATATGTCGGTGAGACCGAGCGGCAAATCCGGATGGTGTTCCAACGCGCCCGCGAAAAGAGCGAGGAGGGTTGGCCAGTCATCGTGTTCTTCGACGAAATGGACTCCATGTTCCGCACGCGCGGCACGGGCATTTCATCCGACATGGAGTCGACGATCGTTCCCCAGTTGCTCGCCGAGATTGACGGAGTCGAGGGTCTGCGCAACGTCATCGTGATCGGGGCGACCAACCGCGAAGATCTCATCGACCCGGCAATCCTGCGACCAGGGCGGCTCGACGTGAAGATTCGTATCGAGCGTCCGGGGGCGGTGGCGGCGCAGCAAATCTTCAGTCGTTATCTCACGCTCGAGGTGCCGATTGCAGCAAGTGAGGTTGCCAAACATGGCGACCTCAAACAAGCGATCAGCAAGATGATCGACGCCACGGTGGCGGAAATGTACGCCAGCGACGAAAAGAATCGCTTTTTGGAGGTCACTTATCAGAACGGTGATCGTGAAACGCTGTTCTTCCGTGATTTCGCCTCCGGCGCAATGATCGAAAACATCGTGCGGCGTGCCAAGAAATTGGCAATCAAGCGTCTCTTGGCTGGGGGAGAACGCGGCGTCGACCTGCAGGACCTCATCTCTTCCATCCGTCAGGAGTTCCGCGAGCACGAAGACCTGCCGAACACGACCAACCCCGACGATTGGGCGAAGGTGTCGGGTCGCAAGGGTGAGCGAATCGTCTTCATTCGCACGCTCACCCACGATGACGACACCGTCGGTGGCAAGGCGATCGAACGTACGGCAACCGGCCAGTATCTCTAACGATGGCGATTCCGAAGGTTTCTGGCATCGAGACTGAGTACGGCATCGTCGTGCGCAATGCCGACCTCAACGCTGTGACCGCAAGTTCAATGCTGATCAACGCTTTCCTCGGTCGCACCGAAACGCGCACCGCGTGGGATTTTTTCGACGAACAACCAGGCAACGATGCCCGCGGGCTGCTGCTCGGCGAAATTCTGGCGCCCGATATTGAAACCCACCTCGTCAACACGGTGCTCACCAACGGTGCGCGTTATTACGTCGACCATGCGCACCCTGAATGTTCGACACCCGAATGTCGCACGACGACCGAAACCGTGCTATACGACCGCGCCGCGGAGGAAATCATGCGTCGAAGCATGCAACGCGCCAAGGCCCTTTTGCCCAACGACGGTGAAATCGTCGTGTACAAGAACAACAGTGACGGCAAAGGCAACAGTTACGGCTGTCATGAAAACTTCCTCGTCGATCGGGCCGTGCCCTTCGGGCGGCTCGTCTCGCAGATCACCCCGCATTTCGTGACCCGGCAGGTGTTCACGGGTGCCGGCAAGGTCGGCTGCGAAGCGCCCGGGTCGGTGCCCGGCGATATTGCGTACCAGCTCAGTCAGCGAGCCGATTTCTTCGAAGAAGAGGTCGGCCTGGAAACCACGTTGAAGCGCCCCATCGTGAATACCCGCGATGAGCCACACTGCGACCCGGCAAAGTACCGCCGCCTGCATGTGATTGTTGGTGATGCAAACATGAGCGAGGTGGCGACATTTCTGAAGGTCGGCACGACGGCGATCGTGCTGTCGATGATCGAGGACGATGCATTGGGCAACGATCTCGTGTTGGCGCACCCGGTCACGGCAATCCGCCAGGTCAGCAACGATCCGTCGTTGCGCACCACGATCGCCCTCGCCAACGGCAAGCGCCTCACCGCTCTTGAGTTGCAGTGGGAATTGCTCGACCAGGCCCGCTCGTGGGCCGATCGACACGGGCTCGATTCGGTCACCGTCGATGACGGCAAACGCATTCTCGAAGAGTGGGAAAACGTGCTGATTGGTCTGGAGCGCGATCCGGTGTCGGTCGCGAACGTGGTCGATTGGGTCGCCAAAAAGCGCCTGGTCGATGGGTATGCCGAGCGGCACTTGCTGCAACCGACCGATGTGCGCTTGAAGGCAATCGATCTGCAGTACTCCGACCTGCGTGCAGACCGCTCGCTGGCATCGCGTTGCGGATTGCGCACCTTGGTTGACCACGATGCGGCGGTACGGGCCATCGAGCAACCACCCGAAACGACCCGTGCGTATTTCCGGGGCACGTGTCTGGCCCGCTTCGCCGACGACATCGTTGCCGCCAACTGGGATTCGATCGTGTTCGACGTCGGTCGGGATCCGCTGCGACGCGTGCCGATGATGGAACCCCTGCGTGGCACCAAGGCCCTGACCGGCGATCTTCTGGCGTCGTGTGCGAATGCCGCCGAGCTCATTGGGCGGCTCAGCGAGACCGCGCCAACCTGACCGACGTGGCTGGGCGGGTTGCGTAGCGCGAGCGTCTTGCTATGGTGCTCCTATGGCTGAACGTACCAAGAAGCAACGCCCGACGACACCCCGCGAACAGACATCGACGACCGAGACCGAAGCCGCACCGGCTGCAGAGAACGCCGACCGGTTGAAAGCCGAGCTCGATGGGTTGCTCGACGAGATCGATGAAGTACTCGAAACCAACGCGGAAGACTTCGTGAAGAGCTACGTGCAAAAGGGTGGGCAGTAAGCCCGACTGGTTGCACCATGACAATGCCTCGTTTTACCGCCGGCGACGATCCGGGCGCCAGTTTTCCGGAACTCCTGCGCAAGGTTGGTCTCGACGCGTTTCCCCGGGGAGGCTTGTCGACGAGTGACCTAGCAGCGCTACCGCACGCCACCACGTGCCTTGCGCTCACATACGACGGGGGAGTCGTCATGGCGGGTGACCGCCGCGCCACCGCCGGAATGTCGATCAGCCATCGCACGATGGACAAAGTGGTGCAAGCCGACGAGTTGAGCGGTGTCGCCATCGCCGGTACGGCGGGCCCGGCCATGGAAATGATCAAACTCTTCCAACTGCAACTCGAGTACTACGAAAAAGTCGAGGGTCAGTCGCTGTCACTGGAGGGCAAAGCCAACCAACTGTCGATGATGGTGCGCTCGAACCTGCCTGCTGCCATGCAGGGCTTCGTCGTCGTACCGATCTTCGCGGGCTTTGACCCGCTCATTGGTCGGGGACGACTCTGGGATTACGACCCGACGGGTGGTCGTTACGAAGAACATGACTTCGTCGCGACTGGTTCAGGCTCAATGCTGGCAGGCACCGTGCTGCGCGTGGGCTGGCGACAAAATCTCAGTCGAGATGCAGCAATCGACCTCGCATCTCGCGCACTGTGGGAGGCCTCCGACGCCGATGCTGCAACCGGCGGCCCGGATGTGCTGCGTGGCATCTATCCGATCGTGGCCTCCATCGATGCGACGGGCTGGAACCGTGTCGCCGATGATTCGCTGGTGAAGACCTACGAGACGATCATGGGCGAGGTACGCAAGCGATGAGCATGCCGTTCTACGTCTCACCCGAGCAGATGATGAAGGATCGTGCCGATTACGCACGCAAAGGCATCGCCCGTGGTCGTGCGCTCGTCGCAATGCAAACGCCATCGTGCATCGTGATCGTCGCCGAGAACCCGTCGACCACGTTGCGCAAAGTGAGCGAGATTTACGACCGTATCGCGTTCGCCGGGGTCGGTAAGTACAACGAATTCGACCAGCTGCGGGTGGCCGGTGTGCGTGCCGCAGAATTGCGGGGATACCAGTACTCACGCAACGACGTCGATGCGCGCAGCCTGTCCAATCAGTACGCCCAAGTGCTCGGTGACGTGTTCTCCACAATGGGGCCTAAACCACTCGAGGTAGAACTGCTCGTCGTTGAGGTTGGCGATACGCCCGCCAACGACCGTCTCTTCCATGTGTTGTATGACGGCACGCTGCTTGACGAAAAGAATTACTGCGTTCTCGGGGGCGACGCCGAAGGTATCGGCAAGCGTCTCGCGGCGTCGTACCGGGATGACTTCGACCTCGCGTCCGCGATCAAGGTGGCGGTGGCGGCCCTCACCGGCACCGACCGCACGCTGGCGGCAGCCGACCTCGAGGTCGCGACACTCGCCCGCACCGGCAAGCGCCGCGCCTTCACGCGTGTACTCGACGATGCGGTCGCCAACGCCCTGCGCTAATGGCTACCTCCGAACTGCAACGGCGTATCTACGGCATTGAAACCGAGTACGGCGTCACCTGCACCCTGCGCGGGCAACGCCGACTGAGCCCGGACGAGGTGGCGCGCTACCTGTTTCGCAAGGTGGTGTCATGGGGTCGGTCGAGCAACGTGTTCTTGGAGAATGGCGCGCGGCTATACCTCGACGTTGGTTCCCACCCCGAGTACGCGACCCCCGAGTGCGATTCCATTTTGGAGTGCATCACGCACGACCGTGCCGGTGAACGGGTTCTGGAAGGGCTCGTAGCCGGCGCCGAGCAGCGGCTGCGTGACGAGGGTATTCGCGGCACGATTTATCTGTTCAAGAACAACACCGATTCGGCGGGTAACAGCTACGGCTGCCACGAGAACTACCTCACGAGACGCACCGACGATCTTTCGTACTACGCCGAAACGCTGATCCCGTTCTTCGTATCACGCCAGATCTATGCGGGCGCCGGACACATCCTGCAGACTGCACGCGGACCGGTGTTTTCCATCTCGCAACGCGCCGAGCACATCTGGGAGGGCGTCAGTAGTGCCACCACCCGCAGCCGACCGATCATCAATACGCGCGATGAGCCCCACGCCGACTCCGAGCGGTTCCGCCGACTGCATGTGATCGTCGGTGATTCCAACATGAGCGAGTACACCAACTTCCTGAAGATTGGTGCGGCTGCGTGTGTGCTGCGAATGATCGAGGATCCGGTCATCATGTTGCGCGATTTGACTCTGGAAAACCCGATTCGGGCGATTCGCGATATTAGCCACGATGTGACCTGTCGGCGCAAGGTACGTCTGGCCAGCGGCCGGGAGTTGTCGGCACTGGACATTCAGCGTGAACTGCTCGATCGGGCACTGCGGTACGCCGACCAACGGGGTTTCACCCCCGAAGAACAGCGGGCTCTCGACATGTGGGAGCACTGCATTGTCGCCATCGAAAACGACCCGCTGAAACTCGACCGGGAAATTGACTGGGTGATCAAGTACCGAATCATCGAAGAGTTTCGTAACCGCCACAAAGTTGCCCTCGATGACCCCCGCGTGCAGATGCTCGACCTGCAATACCACGACATCGACCGACAGCGTGGAGTGTTTTTCAAGATGCAGTCACGGGGCATGGTGGAACGGCTCTGTGATGACGATGCAATCGAGCAGGCCAAGGATGTCGCACCGCAAACGACCCGGGCCCGTCTGCGCGGCGAGTTCATCAAACGTGCCAAGGAACGCAAACGCGACTTCACGGTCGATTGGGTGCACCTCAAGTTGAATGACCAGGCGCAGCGCACGGTGCTGTGCAAGGACCCGTTCAAGAGTCACGACGATCGTGTCGACAAACTCATCGCCTCACTGTAAATCGCACTGCGCCACAACTAGCGTGGCGGTGATGACCGATGAGCCGAAGAGCGTTGCGAAACGACAAGCCGGCTGGCGCCAGATTCGTGAGTGGCTTGGCGTGATCGTCTCTGCAGTGATCATCGCTTTGGTGCTGCGCACGCTGGTCGTGCAACAGTTCTATATCGCTGGGCCGTCGATGGAAACAACTCTCTTCGGCGATGATCGCGTGTTGGTCAACAAATTGTCGTACCGGTTCGGCACACCATCACGGGGTGACGTCATCGTCTTTGATCGCATCACCAGCAACGGTGACACGGTGCAACACGACGATTTGATCAAGCGGGTAATCGGCCTGCCGGGGGAAACACTTGAAATTGTCGAATGTGCCGTGTTGATCGACGGAGTCAAAATCGATGAACCATGGCTGTCCGCTGATCTGCGGGACGAATCGGTGGATTCTGATGTTCGCTGCGGCACCAGCAATGTCGAGGCGACGGTGCTCGGTGACAACGAGTTGTTTTTGATCGGTGACAACCGAACGATGTCATTCGACAGTCGAATGTTCGGTGCAGTCAATATTGACCTGATCGTTGGGCGCGCAGTCGTGGTGATCTGGCCGCCCAGCAATATCTCGATGCCCTAAAGAGGTGCCTCGTTGCGCGCGACGTCAACCATTCGGTCGACCCAGTCGCTGTACAGACCGTCGATACCCATGCGCACCGTCGTGGTGAGTTGATGTTCGAACTGCACATCCCAGGCAAACGCGAGGCGCTCGAAACGGTGGGCGAGTGTGACGAGCCCGCCATTCCAGTCGCTGTGGTGCATGTTGAGGGCAGTGACACCCAAGTCTTTGAGTTGGGCCAGGCGCCGCTCGGGGCCATCTTTCAGGGTGGCGAACCGCGATGAGTCGACAAGCAGCATGTCGTGAAATTGCGGTGCGACCTCGCACAACACGGCGAAGTTTTCGCAACAGATATACGAACGACGCAGCAACTCAGGCGAGATCTCTACGATCGTGCGTTGCACCGTCGCGTAGGCGGTCGGGTTCTTCACGTCCAACGACAGCGCCATGTTGTGCGTCACCGCCAGCTCGGCAAGTTCGGCCAACGTCGGGATGTGGTCGGGTAACGCAGTGCTGGCCACGTCGGCGATCGACTGTTGTCGCCAACGTCGGCCGACGACGCCATCGTGGTCGAGCACGGCAACACCATCGTTGGTGAGCCAAACATCGGACTCCAGCCCCGTGGCCCCGAGTTTCACGGCGAGCCGAAACGCCGCCATGGTGTTCTCGCGCTCATGGGCACGTGCGCCGCGATGTGCAAAGAGCCAGGGTGGTTGCAGCATCGACGGAAGACGTTGTTGCACGGCGCAACACTACGACGCCCACAATCGTGTCTCGTAGGCTTGGCACGTGTTCAACCTCTCGGGTACCGAATTGGTCTTCATCGCCGTCCTCGGCTTGATCGTGCTCGGGCCAGAAAAACTGCCGAGCGCCATGCGTCGCGCCGGCAAGATCTACCGGGAGATCCGCAACATCTCGGGCAACGTGCAACGTGAGGTGCAAAAAGTGATGGATGCACCGATGCGTGAGGTTCGCAAACTGGTCGAAGAGCCATCCGACGACAAGCGCCCGGCGGCGGCCGCCGCGTCTGCATTTACGGCGGCGACCGCACCAGCCGCACCACCTGAGCCAGCCGCACCGAACACCGCACCAAACAGCCCGCCAATCACTGACACAACGACTGGCGCGTGATATGGGTTCGCGTCGTGGTGTCAATGACATGTCGATCTTTGAGCATCTGGCCGAGTTGCGCACGCGTCTTTTGATCAGCGTGCTTGCCATCGCAGTCGGGGCAACAGGCCTCCTGTTGGCCTACGAACCAGTCCTGCGGTTCTTGACCAAGCCGTATCGAGATTTGTGTGCCGCCGATGCATCACTCAACTGTGACGGTTCGTTGTATGCGTTGGGTCCGATCGACGGCTTTTCGGCACGCATGCGTATCGCCCTGTGGGGTGGGGTAGTCGTTGCGTTGCCGGTGTTGCTCTGGAACATCTGGCGCTTCGTCGTACCCGCACTCACGAAGCGCGAAAAACGCTATTCGTATTTTTTCATTGCGTCATCGGTGGTGTTGTTTGCCGTCGGTGCATTCCTTGCCTACTGGACCCTCGATCGCGCCCTTGAATTTTTGATTGGTTGGTCGGGTGCCGATGTCACGCAGAACTACCAGATCAACAAGTACGTCAACCTGGTGGTGCTCATGATGTTGTCGTTCGGGGTCGGGTTTTTGTCGCCCGTGCTGTTGGTATTCCTGCAACTGGTCGAAGTGGTCACGCCGCGCACGCTGATTACCCAGTGGCGCTACGCAATCGTCATCATTTTTATCGTCGCCGCCGTCATCACACCGAGCGGTGACCCGATCACATTGATGGCACTTGGTGTGCCACTCAGTGTGCTGTATCTCATCGCCGTGGGCATCGGTGCTCTGCTCTTGTGGCGGCGCCGCAAAACGGCCGTCGCGTGAGCGACCCAGCCCGTCAACAACGCCTGGCGCGCTACAACTTTGCGCCAGACCCGTTTCAGATTCAGGCCTTCGACGCGCTTGATGCCGGAGAATCGGTTCTCGTTGCAGCCCCGACGGGTTCGGGTAAGACCGTCATCGCCGAATACGGCCTCGCGATGGCGCTCGATGCTGGTCGACGTGGTTTTTACACCGCCCCGATCAAGGCTCTCTCCAACCAGAAGTACCACGACCTGTGTGCGTTCTATGGCAACGATCGCGTCGGCCTCCTCACGGGTGACAACGCAATCAACGTCGATGCGCCGCTGCTCGTGATGACCACGGAGGTGTTGCGCAACATGATCTACGGGCGCGCCAAGGCACTCGACACGCTCGGGGTGGTGGTGCTCGACGAGGTGCACTTCTTGCAGGACGAATATCGCGGACCTGTCTGGGAAGAAGTCATCATTCATCTCGAGCCCGAGGTGCGTCTCGTGGCGCTCTCGGCCACCGTCTCCAACGCCGAAGAGATTGCCGACTGGCTGTCGACCGTGCGCGGCCCGACACGGGTGGTCATCGAGGGGCGTCGACCGGTTGAGTTGCTCAACATGTACGCCTACGGCGACAAGGCCAAGGACGAAGTCGTGCTCGTTGACACGCTGGTCGACGGTGCCCCGAACCCGAAGGTGTTGCGCCTCGAGTCGGGCGAACCAACCGTGCAACGTCGTCGCCAGGGTGGCCGCGGCGTGCGCAGTCGTATCTTTCCACCGTCACGCATCGACATGCTGGAAGTGCTGCGCGACAACGACCTGCTGCCGGCGATCTATTTCATTTTCAGCCGTAACCAATGTGACGAATCGGCAAGTGCGTGTTACAAAGCCGGGGTACGACTCACGACCGATCTTGAACGCGACGAGATTCGTGAGATCGTCGACGCGCGTGTCACTGGTTTGAGCGACGACGACCTGGCTGCCCTCGGTTTCACCACGTTCAGCGCCCAAGTCGAGTCGGGAATCGCCGCCCACCACGCCGGCATGGTGCCCACTTTCAAAGAGATCGTCGAGGCGCTCTTCATGCGTGGCCTCGTCAAGGTGGTGTTCGCCACCGAGACATTGGCGGTGGGCATCAACATGCCGGCGCGCGCCGTGGTGATCGACAAAATGTCGAAGTTCACCGGTGAGCACCACGAAATTCTCAAGGCCTCCACCTACACGCAACTCACGGGGCGGGCGGGGCGTCGTGGTATCGACACCCTCGGTCAGGCAATCGTGGTGTGGAACCAATTCGTCACCTTCGACCAGGTGGCTGCCGTAGCGATGAGCAAAACGTTTCGCCTGAGCTCGGCGTTTCGCACCACCTACAACATGGCGGTCAACTTGGTGCGAACGCACTCGCCCGAAGAAACCCACCACCTGCTGAATTTGTCGTTGGCGCAGTATCAGGCCAACAAAGGAGTCGTCGAGGTGCAGGCCCGCATTGCCAAACGCCAGAAGGAGCGCGACCGTCTGCGGGCCCAGGCGCGCAGCGAATTCGGGGACATCGACGAATATCGCAAGATGTTCAGCCACGAACCGGGGGAGCGGGACCGCACCGAAATTGAGATGAGCCTTATGGGGCTGCACGCCGGAGACGTGGTGTGGTTTGACGACCACCTCGGGCTCGTGCTCAGCACTTCGGTGCGGGCCAAGGGCATCAAAGTGAAAGCCTTGTTCGGCAATCGGGCGCTGCGGGCGCTGACTGCCGACGAACTGGTTCGTCCGGTGCGCACCGCAACACGACTACCAATCGACGGCACCGCCGCCACCGGCAACCAGGGCCAGAGTGTCGACCAGGACGACCCCCGCGTGCTGCGCGAATTGGCCCACCGTCTGACGCGGCTCAAGATCGATAAGCCGTCGGCGACATCATCGGCGAATGCCCGCAAGGCACATCCGTGTGCGCAAGACCCCGATCTCAAATTCAAGGTGAACGCGGCCAAATCAGCCGATCGCATCGAGCGCGATCTGCAACAACTGGTGTCGCGCGCCGACAAGGCATCCGAGGTCGTCAGCCGACGATTTGACGACGTCGTGAACCTGCTCGAACGGTGGGAGTACGTGCACGAATGGAAACTTACCGAGCGCGGCAAGATGCTGTCGCGCGTCTTTCATGAATCCGATTTGCTCGTCGCCGAGACGATCGCCACCAAGTTGATTGACGGTCTTGACCCCACATCGTTAGCGGCACTCTGCTCGTCTTTCGTCTATGAATACCGTAGCCCCGACCCGGCCCCCGAGCCCACGTTTCCCTCGAACCAACTGCGCTCGCGCTTCCGACAAATGGAGTCGCTGAGCAAACGATTGCAGCGTGACGAAACAGCCGCAGGGTTGACACCCCACCGCGCACCCGACGCCGGTTACATCGACATCGTTGCCCGCTGGGCGGGCGGTGCCGAACTCGCCGAACTGCTTGGTGACGACACGACACCCGGAGATTTCGTGCGCACGATGAAACAACTCATCGATCTGCTGCGCCAAGTGGCCCAGCATGCCCCCGACGAAGCAACGCGCAGCGTTGCCGACAATGCCATCGATCGCGTGCTACGCGGCGTGGTGTTGAGCGCCAGCACGATGCCCATCGGCGGAGTGTCGTGAACAGTGTCGTG
>JAEMQQ010000011.1:40126-45819 GCA_016463775.1 Ilumatobacteraceae bacterium
AGTGTCGTGAACAGTGTCGTGTCGTGACGATTGAAAAAGGTGTGCCGTGGGGTAGCACCTCCCAAACGCCCGCTGACGTTGTGGTGGTGCCCGACGAAGCGACAGCAGCACAAGCCGTGTCACGCGGCGAGCAGTGCGTGGTGCTGCAGTCAGGTGATTTGATACGTGCCTTGGGTGGCAGAGCAGCCATCACTCCGCAGCGTGGTTCAGCGTGTCGATTGTTGCCGTGCGACGTGCTGCGTATCACGCTCGACGACACCACCCAGATCACCGCCGTTTCCAGCATCGTGGTGGGGTCGTGGCGGCACCCACGCTGGTGGGTGACAAGTGGTGGTTTTTTGGGAGCGCTCAATGTCGCACCGCGTGCCCACCCCAACGACGGCCTCGCCGACGCCCTCACGTTCGGTGATGGCCTAGTGCTGCGCCAGCTGGTAGCGATTCGCCGGCGGATGAAGTTGGGTGATCATCTGCCACATCCGCTGCTCACGATGCAGCGCGCCGGCGAGGTGCAGTGGCAACATGCACAGCCTGCGACGGTCACCATTGACGGCCAACGAATGGGTCGTGTGCGTTCAGTTCGCGTTGTCGTGCAACCAGACGCATTTTCGCTCTGTGTGCCTGTCTAAGCCCGTCTGCATCGGTGCCCTGACTAGCCTGACTTTATGGCGCTAGACAGCAAACAAATCGCTGAATTGAAGGCCCAGGTTGTCGCCGATATCGACCGACGGGCTGGCGACCTCATCGCTGCCAGTCATGCCATCCATGCCAAACCTGAATTGAATTTTGAAGAACACTTCGCCCACGACCTGCTCACCAGAATGATCGACAAGGCGGGTCTGGCGGTCACACGCGGGGCATACAACCTGCCCACTGCGTTCGAGGCCAAGGTCGGCACGCAAGGTCTCAACATTGCGGTGTTGTGCGAATACGACGCGCTGCCTGGCATCGGTCACGCCTGCGGCCACAACGTCATTGCCGCGGCTGGTCTCGGGGCAGGCTTGGCGCTCGCTGCGGTGGCCAACGATGCCGGTGGACGACTCACCCTCATGGGCACACCTGCCGAAGAAGGTGGCGGTGGCAAGGTAGAGATGGCGCGTGCCGGTGCATTCAACGATGTCGCTGCAGCGATGATGGTGCACCCTGCCGACCGCGACTTGGCGCGAATGAACGCGATCGCCATCCAGCAATTGATGGTGCGGTACTACGGCCAGGCTGCCCACGCTGCCGTGTCGCCCCACCTCGGGCGCAACGCACTTGACGCCGCAGTCCTCGGGTACATGAACGTCGCGGCGCTGCGCCAACACATTCGCCCGACCGAACGCGTGCACGGCATCTTCACCAAGGCGGGGGAGAAGCCCAACATCGTGCCGCGTGAATCAGAGATGTACTGGTACGTGCGCAGCGACACCATCGACACGTTGCAGCCACTCAAAGAGCGGGTCGCTGCGTGTCTTACTTCTTCGGCGGCGGCCACCGATTGTCGCGCTGAGTTGCAGTGGGAGATGAACGCTTACGCCGACATCGTCGACAACGTGCCGTTGCTCGACGCGTACGCCGCCAATTCCACGTCACTTGGCCGGCCGTTGACCTCGGCTTTTCTGCCGGGCACCGGTGGGGGCTCCACCGACATGGGCAACGTCAGTTACCTCACGCCCACGATTCACCCGATGCTGCAGGTTTCGCCACGCGGGGTGTCGTTGCACTCCCCACAATTCGCCGAGTACACCATGTCACAAGCGGCCGACAAAGCGGTGCTGGACGGCGCGAAAATCATGGCAATGACCGCCATCGACTTGTGGACCAAGCCCGATTTGCAGGGCAATGTGCGCACGGCGTTCGGTGATGGCCTGGTGCCCGCAGGGGTGCTCTAAAACCGCGAGCCACTTTCGTAGTATCTGCTCTCGTGTCTGTCTACGTTCCCGAACAATTCTCCGACGATGAGTCGTCGATTCTGCGTCGGTACTTCACCAACCTCGATCTGCCCGTCTTTGCACTCGTCAACCTGCCGGAAGTTGTGAAGGGTGCACTCTTCGCCCGGTACAGCCGCACCGCCAAAAGTTTGCGCCGACTGTTCCTTGATGAGTTCGTGAGTGACCTTGACCTGACCGGTGATGAGTCGGTTGACGCAACGGTCGGGGTGTCGCGCGCCGAAGAGTTGTACGAGCGAATCTTCGTGGAGTACGGCGACGACTCGGTGGCCCAACTCGGTGGCGTTCACCTTGCTTGCGAACAGGCATCCAACCTGCTGACGAAGATCCTGGAGTGGGGTCGACTCATGGCCTACCTCGAGCAGAGCACTCGCTACGTTTCGTACGACGCCCGCCTCGGCGGTCGGTACCGCTACTACCGCGACCCCGACATTTCAAGCGGCCCATTCGGTACGCGATATGTCGGGGATATGGACCGCATGTTCGATACCTATAGCGGTCTCGTCGAAACGGTCACGGCCCATGTGCGGGCAACCGTTCCGCGGGGTGCCAACGATTCCGATTTCATCTACCGACAGGCCACCCGCGCCAAGGCGCTTGATGCAGTGCGTGGCATCTTGCCGGCGGCGGCTCTTTCCAACGTCGGCATCTACGGCACGGGGCAGGGTTACGAGGCGTTGCTGTTGCGCATGCGGGCCAACCCGTTACCCGAAGCCCGTGCGTACGGCGAGATGATGCTGACCGAACTTCGCAAGGTGATTCCAACCTTCTTGCGGCGAGTCGACATGCCCGATCGTGGCGGAATCTGGAGCAAGTATCTGTCGGACAACTCGAACAACACCGCCGATCTGGTCGATGAATATTTCGGCATCGTAGAACCAGAGCCGACGGCCGAGGTCACCCTCGTGGATTTCGATCCCGACGGTGAAGACAAGTTGCTCGCAGCGATTTGCTACTCGTCGTCGCATTTACCCGAGACCCAACTCATCGAGCGGGTGCGGACACTCAGCCATGCCCAACGAGTAGCGCTCATTACGGCGTACGTCGGTGACCGCACGAATCGGCGCCACAAACCAGGCCGGGCATTCGAACGCCTCTCGTACCGTTTCGACGTGCTGGGGGACTACGGGGCATTCCGCGATATGCAACGCCACCGCTTGCTCACGATCGAGTGGCAGCGCCTCACCCCACAATTCGGGTATGCCCGACCTGAGCTGATCGACGAGGCGGGTGGCACGGGCGTGTTCGACACCGCCATGGAGCGCTCCCAGGCGCTCTATGAGCTGCTGCGCCCCGACTACCCCGAGCAGGCCGCCTACGGCGTGGCAATGGCCCACCGCATGCGCTACATGATGCACTTCAACGCCCGCGAAGGCATGCACATGCTGGAATTGCGCTCTGCCCCCCAGGGCCATCCCGCCTATCGGCGTGTGGCGCTCGAGATGCACCGCCTGATCGGCAGCCAAGCGGGCCACACGGCCGTTGCGCAAGCCATGACCCACATGACCACCGAGGCCCCGTTGCTCGAGCGGCTCGAATCCGAGCGTCGCGGTGAGCAGCGACGGGGTTCACAGCAGGCTTAAGCCGTGATTCGCCCGTTTGGCCCGAACATCGGCTAAGGTTCGCGCCCGATAATGAGTGACGACAATTTGACCCCCGACCCTGACATGGATAGCGACGTCGGCGACCCCGACGACTTGGCGTCGCTCGTCGTAGACCCCGACGAACTTCCCGAGGGCGAAGAGATTGACCCAGAAACGATCAGCGATGATGATGCCGAAGTCGACCATGTTGGTGATCATGTTGGTGACCCTCAACCACTCGACCACGTCGCTGTCCCCAGCGCTGGCGGAGTCGAAGACGAAGTCAAGACGGACGAAGAACGGCTCAACCTTGACGATGGAGATGAAACCGAGGAGAAAAAGCGTCCGCCTCGCGAAGACCAGGACGAAAACGAGATGTCAAGTGCAGATGACGAAGAGGCTGACTTGGCCACGATCCTTGCCGAAAAACTGCGCAGCAGCGATGGCCTCTCACCAGATGACGACCCTGTCGTCGTCGATGTCGACGATGCCACCGACGGTACACCGCTCTTGCAACCGCGCCGTCCGGACGAGGAGCATTGCCAGCAGTGCTTCTTGTTGGTTCGCAAATCGGCGCCGAAATGTCCGGTTGATCATGATCTCTGTCCGTTGTTTCCCGGCGTCTAGTCTGCGGACTGATGTCGTCACCGTCACGCAACGAACGGCTGGCGTCAGCCAAGGCGATTGCTGAAGCCCTCGTTGGGGTACCCATCGTGTTGACACAGCAAGTGCTGCAGAACCTCGGTGACATCAGCGTTGGCGAGAACACGACCCTGGCGCAACGTCTGAGCCAATTGCGCATGCTCGGGGAAATGACCGTGCGCTTCGGTTCGCGCGAGCTGGGCAAACGCATCGGCGGTCAGCGTAAGTGACGCCATTGGTTCGCAGCGCAACGCCTGCCGATGCCGAACATTGCGAACGACTCGAAGCCGAAGCGCGCAACAACAACGCTGGTGCGCGTGGTGCAGAAGCGTTTTTTGCTGAGCAGCCGATTGGGTTCCTTGTCGGTGCAGATGCCGGCTTTTCGCTCGTCGCCGAGATCGACAATGTGATCGTCGGGTTCATCACATTGCACCTGACGCAAGTAGTAGGCGAATGTATCGCAACAGTTATTCGTGTCTATGTGACTGCTCGGGCACGACGAGTGGGGGTGGGCGATGCCCTCATCACCTCCGCCAAGAACACTGCACGGCAGCAAAAGTGCAGTCGCTTTGATGCACTCGCACTGCCGGGCGACCGCGACACAAAGAACCTCTACGAGCGCAACGGCATCACGGCACGCTTGATCGTCGCAACAACGAAGCTGTGATGGTGCGGCGCGTTGTCGCGCCTTAACTTGCTAGCGGCCCTGCCACTTTGGCGGACGCTTCTCAATGAATGCCGTCAAACCTTCCTTCAGATCCTCACTTTGCATCACGCGGCCGAAACCCTCGTTGGTCATTTTGATCAAGGTGTCGTCATCACCGGCGTGTGCGGCAAGCACCACCTTGCGACTTTCCCAGACGGCAAGGGGTGCCGACGTGCAGATTTGTGTGGCGAGCGCCATGGCGGTCTCGTCGGCCTTGCCTGGTTCACAGAGACGATTGACAAGGCCGAGGTCATAGGCCCGCTGGGCAGGTATCGGATCACCAGTCAAGATTGCTTCCATCGCCACATTGCGCCCAACAATGCGCGGTAGACGAAACAGCCCGCCAGCGCCCGCGATGAGGTTGCGCTTGACTTCTGCCAAACCGAATGCCGAACGGGTGCTGGCGACCACCATGTCGGCGCTGAGCACGATCTCGCATCCGCCCGCAGTGGCCAGACCGTCGACAGCAACGATCACGGGTTTTTTGCGTTCGCGATAGACGAAACCGCCGAAACCACCCCGGCGGGTGTTCAGGTCGGCAGCCTGACCCGAGTTGATTGCCTTCAAGTCAGCGCCCGCACAAAATGTCGGACGTTCCTGACCGGCGGTGTTGGCGGTGAGTATGCCGATCCAGACGTTGTCGTCAGCCTCCATCTTGTCGATGGCTGCTTCCATGGCTGCTGCAACTTCGCCGTTGACCGCGTTACGAGCCTCCGGACGGTTGAGGGTAATGACGGCAACTTTGCCTGAAACTTCGTAGGTAACTTTTGGCGCATCGGACATGCGCCGAAGCCTAGTTGTCGCTGGTTGCGACGGCTTCAACCACGGGTGCAG
>JAEMQQ010000060.1 GCA_016463775.1 Ilumatobacteraceae bacterium
AAACAACAAATAGCAGACACACCAAGTCGCGCGAGTTCAATTACCTAGCAGGCGCGACGAAACGTCAGATTAAAGCGGTACCCACCCGTCAACGGGTGCTCACCACGGCGCAAGGTACCAACACCGTGAAAACATAAGCGCGAGACACCACCGAATACCACGACATCACCGTGCTGGAGTTCTACCTTGATGGTCTTGTCACTTCGTTGTACACCACCGAAGTTGAACAGAATCGGAAGACCGAGCGACACTGACACAATCGGCTGCATGAAGTCTTGCTCGTCGCGATCCTGGTGTAGACCCATCTTGCTGCCGGCTGCATATCGGTTGATGAGACACGCATCCGGCGCGAAGTCTTCAAACCCTGCTCGCGCTGCTACTGCGGTGGCGAATGTCTGAAACACGGCTGGAATCTTCGGCCACCTCACATTCGTCAGTGGATCAATTTGTTCGTACTTGTAGCCGGTTCGATCAGAAACCCATCCAACCGCGCCACAATTGGTCATCTGAACAGACATCGGCTTACCCATTGGGGTCATGACTGTGCGCAAGGGTGACGCATTGATCACCGACTGAATTTGGCTCAGCAGTTCTTCGGCAACTGTTTCAGCAGCACCACGTAATAACACTGCCCCTGGCGCAATCTCAACAATTTCGAGTTCAGGAAAGAGCATCGACCACAAACGATTGCGAATAGTCAACTTCGGCCGTGTACACGTGATACTCGGCATACAGCTGGGTACGTCCGATGGTTTGTATCTCTCGATGACGGGGGTGATCACGCCACACCTCGTGTGATTGTCGGTTGGCAAACAGCACGATGGTTGCTCGCTCACCATCGGCGGCGGTGAAGGTTTTTTCTTCCACAAGCCCCGGTGTCTGACGAGCAAGCACCGATGCCTCCTCAGCAAGAGTGTCATACAGCTCCTCGACCCCGGCCTTCAGGCGACTACGAAAAACGGTCAGAATCGCCATGAATTCCCCCTCAAATCGGCTCGGTACCGAACATCACAAGTCGTACCGATACACATTGGTATCGCGCTGTTTGAAACCGAGACGCTGATACAGGCGATTGGCTGCAACACGGCTTGGCCGCGACGTGAGATCAACCGTTTTCGCCCCTCGTCGCCCTGCTTCGCTGAGGGCTGCGCGATTCAATGCCTCACCTACGCCTTTGCCTCTGGCACTTTCATCCACGACTACGTCTTCAATCCAGGCACGCACGCCCGTCGGGATACGAAAAATCGCAAGAGAAAGCAAGCCCACAATTTCTTGCCCACTTCGTGCGGCAAACAGTACGGTGGCGTCACTCTTGAGGATGTCTTGCAATTCATCCAAGGTGATTGGGTTACTCGACGAGGACAGTTGGGGAATCAGACGATGGCAGGCCACCAGCACGTCATCTGATGCCAGCTCCACTGGCGCAACTTGTATCGCCGACATGTGCTTCCAACTGTACCTTTTGCTCAGGTAGCGTGCGTTGCGAAATGGCGATTCCAGCATCTGTGCACTGGCTATCCAAGCCCGCCCTACGCAATCCCACTTTTGTGAGTGCTTTCACCGGTTGGAACGATGCCGCTGATGCTGCCTCAAGTGCAGTTCGACATCTCATTGATGGTTGGGGTGCTACACCGCTTGCTGAAATAAGTCCGGAACCGTACACCGACTTTGCAACCATTCGCCCACATGTTCGCCTTGGCGAATCGGGTGAGCGCAAAATTATGTGGCCTACGGTCACCCTGTGGCACGTGAGTGGCGCAGGTGGCGATGTGATCCTCTCGCTCGGCCCCGAACCCAGTCTGCAGTGGAAACGATTCGCTGGTGATTTGCTGTCAGTTGCCGAACACTTCGGTTCAACGCTCTTTCTCACGCTTGGTGCCCTGCTTGCCGACGTGGCACATCGTCGCCCAGTGCAATTGATCGGTACCGCAACCGACGCTGACTTAATTGAACGTTTCAGTTTGCGGCGCTCACGTTACGAGGGGCCTACCGGCATTATCGGGGTGTTACACGACGAATTTTCGCGGGCCGCACTGCCGTCGGCGTCACTCTGGGCTGCCGTACCGGCATACGCATCACAGGTGCCATCACCAAAAGCGTCGCTTGCACTCATGCGCCGCACCTGCGAAATAATCGGTACACCCGCACCGATTGGCGCCGTCTTGCACCTCATTGAGCGTTATGAAGAACAAGTCAACACTCTGGTAAACGAGGACGACGACCTTGTGGAGTATGTCGAACGATTGGAAACTGCCACAGACTCAGGCATGATCCTGAGTGACGAAGTGAATGACGATCAACTGCAGCTTGAATTTGTCAGCGAGGCCTCAGACGAAGAGGCAGCTGAATTCGTCGACGAAGTCGAACGTTTCTTGCGTGAGCAGAATTCCGACTAGATCTTTTATTCGGCTGGGGTTCCCCGCCACATCGGCGACCGTGGAGCATCAAAACTTGCAGTCAACACCTCGCCGTTGAGTGCCGCAAATGCGCGGTCGGCCCACCACTCCGCACCGACGGTGGCTGGTGGAAGTTGATCACGAGCAAACCAACCACAGCCATCGGTTTCTAACGGGTGCGGGTTCAACTCGCCACCAGTTGCTCGACAGTGAAAAAGCAACATGTACATACCGAACTTGGTGAAGCCCATGCGCATGCCGTCCACCACGCCAAGTAATTGCACAGGCTCGGCCTCGATCCCCGTTTCCTCGCGCACTTCCTTCACCGCTACCTCAGCTGCGGAATAACCGACGTCGGCCCAACCGGTCGGGTACAGCCACACGCCACTCGGTGCGCGCTTGACCAACAATATTTCGCCGGCGTCGTTACCGACGATTGCGCCAATGGCGACCTTTGGTGTGATGTACCCAGGAATTCCTTCACCGATGTTCTCCATCCATTCCTGCACGAAGTGGCCCTGTTCGGGGCGTATTTCCAATGACTCGCGGAAGGCCGCCTTGATATCAGCAGCGACATGAAGCACTTCTTCGTATCGCTCACGCTCATACAAGTTTTGGGTGAAGGCCAAACCGGTGCGGGCAATCGCTGCCAATGACTCGCTCCAACGC
>JAEMQQ010000039.1 GCA_016463775.1 Ilumatobacteraceae bacterium
TGGGACGAGTTGCTGGCCCGCGACGTGTCGGGGGTGCTGCTCAACAAGATGAACTCCACCGTGGACGGCGAGTTTCAGCGCTACACCGTCGAAGACGGCAACTATATTCGTGAAAACTTCTTCGGCCCCGACCCGCGCCTGCGCGAGATGGTGTCGCATCTGACCGACGTCGAATTGCAGGCGCTCCCCCGTGGCGGCCACGACTATCGCAAGGTGTATGCCGCCTTCAAAGCAGCGTCCGACAATCTCGGTTCGGGTCGCCCAACGGCGATCTTGGCAAAAACTGTCAAAGGCTGGACACTCGGACCAGAAATTGAAGGCCGCAACGCCACCCACCAGATCAAAAAAATGAACGTCGAGCAGTTGCGTGTCTTGCGTGATCGTCTGCACCTCAACGACGAAGTCACCGACGAAATGCTCGAGGGTGATGTGGCACCGTACTACCGTCCGCCAGAGGATTCGGTTGAATACCAGTACTTGATTGCTCGACGACGGGCACTCGATGGCTTCGTGCCGCGTCGCATCGCCACGGCACGCCGCCGACTCACCCTGCCGAGCGACGACGTCTTTCGCGAGTTTGACGCCGGGAGCGGCCAGCAGCCCGTCAGCACCACGATGGGCTTCACGCGCCTATTGCGCAACTTGGCACGCGACCCATCGTTTGGTGAACGTGTCGTGCCGATCATTCCTGACGAAGCGCGCACGTTCGGCATGGACTCGCTGTTTCGTGAACTGAAGATTTACGCCTCCCAAGGGCAGAAATATGAGCCGGTCGATCACGACTTGCTGTTGACCTACGCCGAATCGACGTCGGGTCAGATTCTCGAAGAAGGCATCACCGAAGCCGGCAGCCTCGCCAGTTTCATCGCTGCGGGCACGGCGTATGCCACGCGCAGCATCGAGATGGTGCCGTTCTACACGTTTTATTCGATGTTCGGTTTTCAACGGGTGGGTGATTTGATCTGGCAGGCCGCCGATGCCCGCACCCGTGGTTTTTTGCTTGCCGCCACCGCCGGGCGCACCACGTTGATGGGCGAAGGTTTGCAACACCAAGACGGCCACTCACTCGTCTTGGCCAGCACCGTGCCGCCATGTCGTGCGTACGACCCGGCGTTTGCCTACGAGGTAGCCGCAATCGTGCGCAGTGGATTGCACGAGATGTACGGCGAGGTGCCCACCGACGTGTTTTATTACATCACGCTCTACAACGAGAATTACCCGATGCCACCGCGCCCGGCAGTTGCCGACCTCGACGCTCAGATCATGCGCGGTCTGTACAAGTTGAGCGATGCCAGTGCTGCCAAGCATCACGCCACGTTGGTATTTTCTGGTTCGGCACATTTGGCCGTGCAGGCAGCTGGTGTCGAGCTTGCTACACGTTGGGACGTGTCGTGTGATTTATGGTCGGCAACCTCATATAAGACCCTGCGGGAAAACGCCCTCGACGTCGAGCGCTGGAACCGCCTGCATCCAACGACGGCACCACGCCAGGCGGATGTGACACGTTTGCTCGACGACGGTGCCGGCCCGGTCATTGCCGTTACCGACTTCATGCGCATCGTGCCCGAACAGGTCGCCCGTTTCGTGCCAAATCGTTTGTTCGTGCCGCTCGGCACCGATGGTTTTGGCCGTAGTGACACCCGCGAGGCATTGCGTCGCCACTTCGAAGTCGACATGCCACACATCGTGGTGGCCACCTTGCAGGCCCTCTCCCGCAGCGGCGAAGTGAAACCCGAACTCGTCGCCGATGCAATCGCCCACTACGGTCTTAATCCAGAAAGTATCAACCCGCAGTATGCCTAAACAACGCTCCAGCGACCTGTACGTAACGGGCATCGTGCAAGCCGATCGATTGTTGCGGCGTGACGGCACCGCCTTGCTGATCGGCATGTTGCTCGACCAACAGATACCGATGGAGTGGGCGTTCACCGGCCCACACACGTTGGCCGAGCGCTTTGGCCATCTCGACCCCCGCAAGTTTGCGGCGATGGACCAGGAACAATTCGTGACCCGTTGCTGTGAAAAGCCCACGATTCACCGCTTTCCAGCCTCCATGGCACGACGCATCCACGAGTTGTGCGGCATCATCGCCGAGCAATACGACAACAAGGGAGCGAACGTCTGGCGGGGCGTCGATGATGCCGACGAACTGTATGCGCGGCTGCGCAAACTGCCCGGCTTCGGCGACGAAAAAGCGAGGATTTTCATCGCCCTCTTGGCCAAGCGTTTTGGCATTGCGCCAGACGGTTGGGAAAAAGCCGCCAAGCCGTTCGGTGACCAACGCATGCGCACCGTTGCCGACATCGACTCGCGCGAATCTCTGCTCAAGGTGCGACGCTTCAAACAACTCGAAAAGGCCCGCGATCGCGACAAACAAAGTCGTCCGCTAAAAAAGCGCTGAGCACATGACCATCCTCATCACAGGTGGTGCTGGCTACATCGGTTCGCACACGGCCCGATTACTCACCGAACTAGGGCGTGACGTCGTGGTGCTCGACACGCTCGAGCGCGGCTACCGAGATGCACTCAATGACATCGACCTCGTGGTCGGCGACATTGCCGACAGTCGCACGGTGGGAAAGGTGTGTCGCAAGTACGACGTCGACAGTGTGATTCACTTCGCCGCCTACAAGGCCGTTGGTGAATCAATGAGTGATCCACTGCGCTACTACAAAAATAATGTGACGGGCTCGGTCAGCCTCGTGGAGTCGTTGCTTGAACATGAGGTGCAGCACATCGTATTTTCCTCATCGGCCGCGGTGTACGGCACACCCGACACGTCACCCGTCAACGAAGATTCAGTACTGCGACCCCAAAGTGTCTACGCCCAAACCAAAGCCGATGTCGAACGCTTTCTCACCGCGAGTGAAACCTCTGGTCTGCGCTCGGTCAGTCTGCGTTATTTCAACGCTGCCGGTGCCCACGAATCCGGCGACATGGGCGAGGATTGGTCGGCAACCGAGAATCTGGTTCCGGTGGTCATGAAGGTGTTGTTCGGTCGTCAGGCATCGCTGGAAGTTTTTGGTGACGATTACCCGACCAACGATGGCAGTTGTGTGCGCGACTACGTGCACGTCGCAGACCTTGCAGATGCCCATGTGAAAGCCCTCGACTATCTCGCTTCTGGCGGCAAGTCGATGATCTGCAACGTGGGCACCGGGCAGGGCACTTCGGTCAAGCAACTCATCGCCATGACCGAATCGGTCACGGGTCGCGCGCTGCCACACCACACCACCGGCCGTCGCGCTGGTGACCCTGCTTCGGTGTTTGCCGACCCGACCTTGATGCGAGCCGTACTTGGCTGGCGTGCGACGCGCGACCTGCGTGAAATTATTTCCAGCGCGTATCGCTGGCACGAACGTCACCCTGACGGCTACGACCGCTGACACCCGAGTGGTCGACCACTAACGCTGGCGGTCAAGCCAGCCAATCAACATTGCAATCGCCCGTGGGTCATGGCGCAAGCGATGCCCACCACCAGGGATGATGTGCAGGTCGGCACTGCCGTGAGCCTCGGCAATCGAGCGAGAATCGCTCTCGGGCACCAGTTCGTCTTCGTCACCGTGCATGAGCAACAGCGGTCGGGGTGCAAGTCGTCGCGCTGAGTCGACCGGTCGAAAACGGCGCAATTCGCGGCTCCATTCGTCGAAATTCGGCGGAAACGTCGGCGTGCGAATCGCACCAATTTCACGGGTGTGTTCCAAAAATCTGCGTGGTTGGTCGGCCCAGTCGTCAAAGTCTGCCCGCGGCCCGAGTAGTGCACACCCACCCACGCGTGGGTCGTCAGCCGCCACGCACAGGCCAAGTGATGCACCCGTGTTGGTGCCCAGCATCCACACCTGAGTTGGTTCGGTTTCCGCAACGAGATGATCGATTGCTGCCCGGAGGTCTTCCATCCAACCTTGCAGCGAGAAATGACCTTCACTATCGCCGCAACCCCGAAAAGTAAATGTCATGCCGGCCCAACCGAGTTCGTTGGCGATGCGGTCGACGAGTTCAGGAAACGAACTTGCCGAATGTCGCGCGTCTTGCGGGCCGATTGGAAACCCGTGACACAACAACACGGCCGGTCGCGCACCACTGCGTGCCGAACCAGTGGTCAAATACCGCTGGAGGCGCCATTCGCCGCTCGCAAAGGAGCCGTTCACGCGCGCGCGAGCCGATAGCCGCGGTTTCGCGCCTCGGGCAGCGTGTCGGGACCAAAACAAAGACCGGAGTTAGTGTTGACGATGTCATCAATGATCACCGGGTCTTGCCAGGTGTCAAGGTCATACACCAGTTGGGTGCGTTTATCGCCCAGAAAGCGCGTATGTTCAAAACGGCCGGGGCGCTGCACGCCTCAAATCTAACCTAGTATTTCAACGTGGTGACACGAGCAGTTTCTGCGGATACAACCACTTCTTCGGTGGATTTCTATTTTGACACTATGTGCCCCTATGCGCACCAAACATCGTTGTGGATACGCGAAGTACAACGCCTCACCAATTTGCAGGTGAATTGGAAGTTCTTCAGCCTTGAGGTCATCAATCACGTGGATGGCAAAAAATTCCCGTGGGAACGCGAACTGGCCTACGGCTGGACGCCACTACGTATCGCTGCGTGGTTGCGCCGGCGTAGCAACGATCTGTGCGGTGCGTGGTATCTGGCGAGTGCACATGCATTGCACATCGAAGGTCGCCGGCCCTACGAACGGGAAACTGCCAACGAACTGTTGGTATCAATCGGCGCACCCGCCGAAACTTGGGAAGCAGCCCTCGCCGACCAAACCACCCACGACGATGTACGACGCGATCACGAGCACGCCGTGAGCACACTTGGCGGTTTCGGTGTGCCGATCCTCGTGCCACCAACCGGTCGGGCCATCTTCGGCCCGGTCATCGTGCCTGCACCAAGCGGCGACGATGCACTGCGTTTGTGGAACTTGGTGTACAGCGCATCACAATTCCCACACTTTTATGAATTGAAGGTGCCAAAAACAGCGGACGACTTGACCCATATCAGCGAAGCATTCACCCCGTATATGCGGGCACGCGAATGGAATACCGTGCAGAATCCGGCGTTGTGACGCGACCCACCGCCCTCATTGATCTATTGCAGGATGTGTGGGCGTCGCTTGATTCGTTGCTGGTCAATCTCAATGAGCCCCAGTGGAAGACGATGACCGAGTGCCCCGGCTGGACGGTGCAAGACACAGTCGTACATTTGTTGTCGTCTGAACTTGGTCTACACGGTGAACCCCCGACCAAACATCGGGCTACCAACCTCACACACGTGAAGAACCCGATCGGTGAATTCAACGAACACGAAATCGATGCCCGACGCAACCGCACCGGTGCCGAAGTCTTTGCCGAGTGGCAAGCCATCCAGGCCAAGCAACGCCACGCATTTGCGACCGAAAGCGACGATTACTTCGCTCGCGAAATGATGACCCCCACCGGCCCCGGCACATTCGCCGACTTTTTGCACATTCGGGTGATGGATGCCTGGGTACATGAGCAAGACATTCGTCGCGTCTTGCACCAACCTGACAACGAGGGTGGGCCCGCAGCCGAACACAGCATCGGCAGGTTCGCTCGTTCGCTACCGATGGTCGTTGGGAAACGAGCTTCGGCACCCGATGGCAGCACGGTGAGCATCAACATCACTGGGCCTGTCAGGCGCACTTTTCACATCGCCACCAACGCCGGCAAGGCCGCCCATGTAGCTGCAGCAGCCAACCCCGTATGCACGATCTCGCTCGACAGCAACACCTACATCGCGTTGTGCTGCGGACGACAGTTTTTTGCATCAGGCGACACACGCGTCAACATCACGGGCGACGCCGCACTCGGCGAACGCATTATGGCCGGCTTCAACGTAATGATTTGATGTGATTTGATGGAGTGCGAGTGATTACACCCCGCAGTCCCCACGACATCAACGCGCTACTTGCGCACTGGGCACGGGTTGACGACGAGGCGGGGCGTACCGCAACAGCGCGTCGACAGCACGTCTTGCAAGCCAGTGGTCGCGCCGTAGAAGAATACGAGTTTCACGAGATGCCCAACGACTGGGTGCACCGGGATTGGATGCGCCCGGTTCGATTCATCTATCGCAATATCCCCAGAGCGTTACGCATGCAAATGAAGAAACGGCTGGTGAAGTAGTTGTCGTCTTTTTTGTTTGCCACCAATGGGTACGGGGCTTCACCCGAGGCGCTTGCTACCACTGCCAAGTCGCTGCGACGCCTCGGCTTCGCGCGTCGCCCGTGGTACCTCAGTAATGCGTCTGCATCACTGCAGCAGGTCGCCGGTCGACGCCTCGCACTCGGTGACGACGTGGGCGCCGAATGGGTGGTCTTCGTTGCTGCCGGCGATCGCCTGACTCGCGATGCTCTCGACACTGCCGTCAACATGGCGGCTGACGTTGATTTGCTATACGGCGATACTCGCCACGACATCAGACATGACGACCAATTGCCCACTTTCCACCGTCGTCCGTCGTACTCACCTGAACGGCTACGTTCACACGACTACATCGGCGAGTGCATCATTGCTCGCCGTTCGTTGGTGGATGCCGCAGGCGGTATCGAGCTACTCACCAACGTGGGTACCCACGACCGCAATTTACGTTTGACTGAAATCGCCCAACAAGTAGTGCGTTCAGCGATGATTTTTAACATCAGCCCGAGCACGAACCTGCTGCCAAGCGCCGACCCCGAGGCGGTTGCTGGCCATCTCCAACGAGTGGGTATCACTGCAACGGTGGAATTTGATGCCGATACGCCAGCAGTGCGGGTGTGCCGTGTGCTGAAACAGCAGCCGAAAATCTCGGTGGTAATTCCCACCCGTGGAAGTAGTGCCGAACTACGCGGTGTCTTGACACCGTTTGTTGTCCACGCTGTACGCACCCTGCTCGAGCGCTCGACTTATACGAATATCGAGATCATCATCGTCGCCGATACCCCGACGCCACCTGCCGTACGCACAGAGCTGCAACGTATCGGTGGTGACCGCCTATTGATCGTCGACTTCGACCAGGCATTCAACTTCGCGGTGAAGAACAACATCGGTGTCGCACACTCCAGCGGCGACTTCATACTGTTGCTCAACGATGACACCGAAATTATTTCACCTGATGCACTAGCAACCATGTTGGCGCTGTTTGCAGACGGCAAGGTTGGAGTCGTCGGGCCGATGCTGCATTTCGAGGATGGCACCATCCAAAGTGCCGGCCACGTATTCACACCCGACCCAACCGATATGTACCGCTCACAACCTGCCCGCACTCGTGGTGCGCATAATTACGTGCGCGTGCAGCGCGAAGCGTCGAGCGTGATTGCTGCATGCCTGCTCACCTCGCGAGCAGTGTTCGAAGCGGTTGGTGGCCTCAGTACCCAATTTCCGGGTAATTGGAACGACATCGACTATTCGCTGAAGGTGCAGCAGGCCGGCTATTCGGTGATTTTTACGCCGCATGCCAAGTTCTTTCACTTCGAGTCAAAAACCCGTGTTGCCCTGCGTATCGAAACAGAGGTTGCACGACTCGGCGGCCGCTGGGGCGACATCTTGGATGACGACCCCTACTTCAATCCGCGCCTGCAGCGCTTCATCAACATGTGGCGTTCAGATTTTCACACCGACCGTTCCTACGAGGACGCTCTGGGCCCCACCGCGCCGATTTCGTCGAAGTAAGCCAGGTGCGCCTGCACCACACGCACGGCATCCACATCGTCGAGCAACTCGATCTGCAGGCGTTCGGCTTCACCGAGCAGCCACGCGGTAATCGTGTCTTCGTTGACCACCAACTCCTCCTCGATGTCCTGTGGTCGGTCGATGACGTCACGTGGTTGTAGGCCCTTGGCGTGCAGCCATCGCATGTGGGCCACCAAGAGTCGCTGCACTTCGTCGAAGGTGAGCCGTGCCTGGGATTCGGCGGGCAGTCGCGCTGCCACGAACGCCACCGCGTCGTCCAACATGTAGACCGCGCGGGGTGCGACCGCATCAAGGCGACGTGCCTCACGACCGATCGATACTGCCGCGATCACGAACACCACTAGCGCCGAGAGCGCCGCGAAGAACAGGGTGACGAGGTTCAGATACCGATTCGCTGCGCGAGTTGTTCGCGATGGTAGGCCGGGTCGCCGAACAGCAGCTCGCTCGACTTGGCACGCTTGAAGTACAGGTGCGCCGGGTGTTCCCAGGTGAAACCGATACCACCATGAATTTGGATGTTCTCGGCCGCGGCATGGAAGTAGGCCTCCGAGCAATACGCCTTGGAGAGCGACGCCACCGATGCCAGTTCTTCGTTCATTTCGCTGGCACACCACATGCCGTAGTACGCCGCCGACTTGGCCGACTCGACTTCCAGCAACATGTCGGCACACTTGTGCTTGATCGCCTGGAACGAACCGATTGGTCGACCGAATTGCACGCGCACCTTGGCGTATTCAACGGCCATGTCGAGTACTTTTTGTGCCCCTCCAACTTGTTCGGCGGCGAGCGCCACGGCGGCAAGGTCGAACACCTTGCTCAACACATCCCAGCCCTTGCCCTCGGTGCCGATGAGTTCGGCCTCGACCCCTGTGAATTCCAACTTGGCTTGCTTGCGGGTCTGGTCCATCGTCGACAGTGCGGTGCGGGTGAGACCCTTGGCATTGCCGTCGACGGCAAACAGCGACACGCCCTTGCCCGTACGTGCAGCCACGAGGATCAGCGATGCGGTGTGACCATCGATCACGAACATCTTCGTGCCGTCAAGCGTGAACTTCGCGCCTGAACCCTTGGCCGCCATCGTGATGCCGGCTTCGTCCCATTTGCCCGAAGGTTCCGTTGACGCGAGCGTGGCGATGGTTTCACCAGCAGCGATACCTGGCAGATACTTTTTCTTGGCCGCATCGTCACCGCTCTGCAACAGCGTGTTGGCTGCCAACACCACGGTCGAGAAATATGGGGCACACACCAAGGCGCGACCCATCTCTTCGAGCACGACACCGAGTTCAACGTACGAAAAACCCATTCCACCGAAGTCTTCGGGAATGTGCAGACCCATCAGACCCATCTGTGAACCCATCTGATCCCACACTGCTTTGTCGTAGCCCTGTTCGGTTTCCATTTGCGTGCGGACCGCGGTCTCGGGCGACTTGGAGTCGAGGAAAGCGCGGACGGTCTTGCGGAGTTCTTCTTGTTCTTCGGTAAAGGCAAAGTTCATGCCCCTCATACTGTCGGACGGACGGCGAAATTCGCCAATCGGACGCCCGGACACTGATTTACCCCCAATCGTGGCTGATACGGCAGTTTCCGTGGCTAGCCCGGTGGGCGCTGCCAGACTGAGCCGTATGACCACCCTGCATTGGCAGAACGCCGATGCCGAGGTGCACAAAGTGGTCGTGGGCCCGTTTGACAACAACGTGTTCGTGGTGCGCTGTCGGGCCAGCGGCGAGGCCGTGCTGATTGACGCTGCCAATGAACACGAACGCTTGCTCGAATTGTGCACCGCACTCGGCGTGCGACGCGTGCTGGAGACACACGGCCACTGGGACCACATTCAAGCTGTGGCCGCCATGCGCGAGGCAGGCTACGAAGTAGCAGTCACTGCGCTGGATGCGCCGCGCCTCAAAGACGTTGGCTACGACGTGTTCCTTGACGACAAAGAAGTGGTGGAGGTCGGGCGTTTGCGTTTGCACGCCGTGCACACCCCGGGCCACACCGAAGGGTCGATTTGTTTTCAGGTTGCCAACACACCGCTGTTGTTCACGGGCGACACACTCTTTCCGGGCGGCCCTGGCGCCACCAAACTTGACGGCGGTGACTTCTCCACCATCATCACTTCGATCACTGACTCGTTGTTTGCGTTTCCCGATACCACCATCGTGTTGCCCGGTCACGGCAGCGACACAACGATTGGCAACGAGCGACCGCAACTCGATGCGTGGATCTCCCGCGGCTGGTGACGCACGGCGCACGGCCTGACGCTGCAGCCTGTGGCGTGCGTTACGCATTGAATAATTACCCCTATCGGCGTAGGGGAAATTGCCCCGTGCGAATAGTGTTGCGGTTGTGAGCGAGGCAGTACCCACACCCATTGCCACCCGCGAATTGCTGCGCATCACCGACGTGCATGCCAAAGCCATCGAGGGCGACCACGACATTCTGCGGGGGTTCAGCCTCACGGTGCGCGAAGGCGAGATTCACGCCATCATGGGCCCGAACGGCTCGGGCAAATCAACCTTGGCGAGCACACTCATGGCCTCCCCCGCCTACGAAGTAACGAGCGGCGACATCACGTATAAAGGTGACGACATCGCTGCATGGTCGACGTCTGAGCGAGCCAAGCGCGGCATCTTTCTTGGCTTTCAGTACCCACAGGAAATTGCCGGGGTGTCCGTACTGCAGTTTCTGCGCCAGGCATTGTCGGCACGCAAAGGTATCGACCTCTCAATTCTTGAATTACGTTTGTCGGCAATGGACTGGATGAAGCGTCTCGGCATGGACTCTGCGTTCATCGACCGCCACCTCAACCAGGGTTTTTCTGGTGGAGAAAAGAAGCGCAACGAAATCATGCAGATGGCGATACTCGAGCCTGACCTCGCGATTCTCGACGAGACCGACTCGGGCCTCGACATCGACGCATTGCGCATCGTGGCCAAGGGCATCCGCGAAGTGCGCGCTAAGCGACCGCAACTTGGCATCGTCGTCATCACCCACTACCAACGACTGCTCGACGAACTGCAGCCCGACTTCGTGCACGTGTTGGTCGACGGCCGCATCGTGGCGTCTGGTGGCATGGAACTTGCCGTTCAACTCGAGGGTTCGGGTTACGACTCGTTTCGCGGGGATCACCGATGACCCTCGACGTTGCAGCGATCCGCCAAGAATTCCCAATGCTCACCAAACAGATCAACGGCAAGCCCATTCACTATTTGGATAGCGCCAACTCATCGCACAAACCGAATTGCGTCATCGACGCGATGTCCACGTTCATGCGCGAGCAGTACGCACCAATCGGGCGCAGTTCCTACACCTTGGCCACCGAGGCGTCCGGCCTCTACGAGGCTGCCCGCACGAAGATTGCCAAATTCATCAATGCCCGCTCGTCCCGCGAAGTCATCTTCACCAAGAATGCCACCGAGTCGATGAACTTGGTGGCTCAGTCGTGGGGCCGCGCCAACCTTGGTAAAGGTGATGCGATTTTGCTCACACACATGGAGCACCATGCGAACATCGTGCCGTGGCAAATGCTGGCCAAAGAAAATGGTTTCGAAATTCGCTGGGTGCCACTCACGAAAGATTTTCAACTCGACCTGTCGTCGCTCGACCAACTTCTGCGCGGAGTGAAAGCATTTTCATTCACGTCGATGTCGAACGTGCTCGGCACCATCAACCCCACACGCGAGATGTGTGCAGCAGCCCACGCCGCCGGTGCCATCGCCATCGTTGACGGTTGTCAATCGGTGCCCCACATGGCCACCGACGTGCAGGCGCTCGGTGCCGACATGCTCGCTTTCAGCAGCCACAAGATGTGTGGGCCCACAGGTGTCGGGGTTCTATGGGCGCGCGAAGAGTTGCTCGAAGCGATGCCACCGTTCCTCGGTGGTGGCGGAATGATCAGCGAAGTGAGTCTCGACGGCTTTACCTATGCAGAACTGCCCCACAAGTTTGAAGCTGGCACGCCACCAATCGTCGAAGTCATCGGGTTGGGTGCTGCCGTGGATTTCTTGAATGGCATCGGCATGAACGAAGTGCGCCGCCACGAGATCGAACTGACGAACTATGCCTACAACGCACTCACCCAGCGTTATGGCGATGACATCACCATCCATGGGCCGACCAACCCTGAGTTGCGTGGCGCCACGTTTTCATTCGCCTTTCGCGACGTGCACCCCCACGATGTGAGCCAGGTGCTCGACCAACACAACGTGTGTGTGCGTGCCGGCCACCACTGTGCCAAGCCGTTGATGCGCCTGATCGGTGCCAATGCCACGGCACGGGCCAGCATGTACCTCTATTCCGATGAATCCGACGTCGATGCCCTGGTTGAGGCACTCGGCGAGGTAAGCAGTATTTTCTAGGTGATGC
>JAEMQQ010000061.1 GCA_016463775.1 Ilumatobacteraceae bacterium
TCGAAGAAATGCTGAAGGCCATCAACGACCTGCTGCAGTCAGGCGAGACCCAGGCCGATGTCGGCCCCTGGCGCAGTCGCGTGAGTGGCTGGCGCGAACAGTTTCCGCTGGCTTACGACCAAAGCGAGCCGGGTGCGGCGCTCAAGCCGCAATTTTGCCTAGAAAAACTTCGTGATGGCGCACCGGAAGGCACCATCGTGGTGTCGGGCGTCGGTCAACATCAAATGTGGACCAGCCAATACTGGAACTTTGAAGAGCCCTACACCTGGGTGAATTCCGGCGGGTTGGGCACCATGGGTTTCGCCGTGCCGGCAGCAATCGGTGCCAAAGTGGGGCGCCCCGACAAAACGGTGTGGGCCGTCGACGGTGACGGTTGCTTCCAGATGACTGCACAAGAACTCGTCACTGCGTCACTCGAGAGAATCCCGGTGAAAATCGCCATTCTCAACAACTCGTATCTCGGCATGGTGCGTCAGTGGCAAGAGATGTTCTATGGCGAGCGCTTCAGCGAAGTGAACCTCTCGGGCACGCTGCCAGATTTCGTGAAGTGGGCTGAAGCCATGGGTTGTGTGGGTATTCGCGTTGACGACTCACAAGAGGTCGAATCAGCAATCGACAAGGCAAACTCCATCAACGACCGCCCAGTGGTCGTCGACTTCCGGGTGGCCGAGGATGAAAAAGTGTTTCCGATGGTTCCGTCTGGCAAGAGCAATGACGACATTTTGTTGCACCACTCGCAGGATTCCCGCCGGGAGTTCTTGAAGTGAGCGGCAGCAACCCGTACGGCCAAGATTCGCAGCACCACGTGCTGTCGGTGTTGGTGCAAAACCGCCCAGGTGTGTTGGCACGCGTTTCGGCATTGTTTGCCCGGCGTGGCTACAACATTTTTTCACTTGCCGTTGCCCCCACCGAACACCCTGACTACAGCCGTATCACCATCGTGGTGGATCTAGCGAGTGCGCCACTTGAGCAGATGACAAAACAGTTGTTCAAGCTCATTGACGTGGTGCGCATCAGCGAACTCGACCCACGCTTTTCGGTCGAGCGCGAGCTGATCATGGTCACGGTAAAAGCCACGGCTGAACAGCGCAGCCAAATTGTGGAACTCACGAATATTTTTGAAGCCCGAATTTTGTCGGTCGGCGTTGAAGCACTCACCGTAAGCCTTGACGGCAGCCCAAGTGCCATCGACGACTTCATGAAAGCACTCCACCAGTACGGCATCGTCGAATCGCAGCGCACTGGTCTGGTGGCACTCCCTAAACTTGACCGCGCAGCATCGTCATCAGCACAGTCGGCAGCACCGTCAAGCGCAACTCATTCATCCCAAGGAAAGGCAAGATAATGGCCGCAAATGTGTATTACGACAAAGATGCCGACATCTCAATTATTCGCAGCAAGAAAGTAGCGATCATCGGTTACGGCAGTCAAGGTCACGCCCACGCCCTCAACTTGCAAGAGTCGGGTGTCGATGTAGTGGTGGGTCTGCGTGACGGCTCGGCATCAGCGGCCAAAGCCAAAGACGCTGGCTTGCAGGTCATGTCGATTGCCGACGCATCCAAGTGGGCCGACGTAATCATGTTGTTGGCCCCCGACACCGAACAAAAAAAGATCTATGACGAGCACGTGAAGCAGCATCTCACCGACGGCAAGGCACTGGCCTTTGCGCACGGCTTCAATATTCGCTTCGAACGCATCGCCCCACCTGCTGGTGTCGACGTAATCATGATCGCCCCGAAAGGCCCTGGTCATCTCGTGCGCCGCACATTTACCGAGGGTGGTGGTGTGCCAGCGCTCATTGCAGTGTCACAAGATGCAACAGGCACTGCCAAACAGTTGTCGTTGTCGTATGCATCAGCTGTCGGCGGTGGCCGCGCAGGCGTGATCGAAACCACGTTCCCCGAAGAAACCGAAACCGACTTGTTCGGCGAACAGGTGGTGTTGTGTGGCGGGCTCACCGCGTTGGTGCAGGCTGGCTACGAAACGCTCGTCGAAGCGGGTTATCAACCCGAGATGGCGTACTTCGAGTGCCTGCACGAAGTGAAACTGATCGTTGACCTCATGTACGAAGAAGGTATTGCCGGCATGCGCTACAGCATCAGCGACACCGCCGAATATGGCGATGTGTCACGTGGCCCGCGCATCATTGACGCCGATACCAAAAAGCGCATGAAGACCATCCTCGAAGAAATTCAAACGGGCAAGTTTGCCGAAGAATGGATTGCCGAGAGCGATTCTGGCCGCAAGCGTTTCAGCGAGTTGCGCAATGCAGGCAAAAACCACCCAATCGAAAAGGTCGGCGCCCAGTTGCGCGGCATGATGCCGTGGATCTCCAAGGGCAAAAAGAAGGTGTCTGAGGTGTCGGGTGGTTGAGTCGCCCGCCACCGCGGCTGGGCAGTCAGGCGCAACACCCGACGTCACCATGTACACCACCACGTGGTGTGGCTACTGCAAACGCCTGAAGCGCATGATGCAAGACGACGGCATCAACTTTGTAGAAGTTGATATTGAAACCACCCCGGGTACGGCCGACATCGTCGAGCGGGTCAATAACGGCAACCAGACCGTGCCCACATTGGTGTTTGCCGACGGCTCGGCCATGACCAACCCGTCGCTGGCCAGGGTCAAAGAGAAACTGGCCACCCTCGCCGGCTAGTTCACCTGGTGTTCACAAACAGTTGGTGATGTGTTCCTGAGTTTGTCGGCTGCTGGTTGCTTGTCGCGCATAGTTTTTGCGACGTAAATACAACAACCAACAAAGGATCAACACATGACATCGTTTCGTAAACAACTCGTTCGTGGCATCGTCGCCACGGCCGTCGTAGCCAGCACATTGGCTGTTGGCGCACCGGTGTTCGCCGCCAAGTCTGGCGACAAGTGCGAACAGCGTGATGCCTACAAAATGGCAAAAGTCGGAACCAGCTACATTCGCTGCGAAATTGTTCCAGGTACATCGTTGCACTCAGCTGACCCAAAGAAAAAGGCTGCATTCAAGTGGCTGA
>JAEMQQ010000040.1 GCA_016463775.1 Ilumatobacteraceae bacterium
GCTTTTGGCAGCCAAACTATCGACCTGGCAAACGGGTGGGCGTGGGTCGGTGTACTCGTCGTTTATGCAATCGTCTTCGGGTCGGCTGGTGCTGCTGCCTTCTCGCCGCTTACCGAGAGCGACTCATGAAATGACGGTCGGTTCAACAGGAACCCCGACAACCCGCGTCATCGGCGCGCTGGCATTGCTGATCACTGGGTGGGTCGTGGTGAGCGCTTTTTTTATTACACCAGCCGACTCCGTGCAGGGTGATTCGGTGCGAATCATGTATGCCCACGTGCCGACGGCATGGATTGCCTATCTTGCGTTCGTCACCACCGCGATCGCCTCGGGGTTTTCGGTGGCACGTCGTCATCGCACGCTCGGTTTCGATCGTGTTGCTGGTGCATCGGCAGAAGTCGGTGTCTTGTTCATGGCGATGACGCTGATCACGGGCAGCCTGTGGGGGCGCCTCACCTGGGGCACGTTCTGGCAGTGGGACCCCCGCCTCACCACGACACTTTTCTTGTTCGTTACCTATGTCGGCTATCTCGCGGTGCGACGAATCGACACTGACCCACGGCAACGCGCAAGCCGCAGTTCGGTGATTGCGTTGCTGGCCGTGCTGGAGATTCCGCTCGTACATTTTTCGGTGGTGCTCTGGCGATCATTGCACCAAGAGGCAAGCGTGCTGAACACCGATGGTGATGTACGCCTCGATGGTCTCATGTTGTTCACCCTCTTTTCCGGGGTTGTGGCATTCACACTGATCTTTGCGTGGCTCGTGATACATCGTCAACGTCTCACGACACTTTCTGATCTTGAACGGGTGGTGGGTCTTGATGCAGCGATCACTGCGCGTCGTGCCGAAAACTCGGCTGGGGTCACGGCATGAAGGATCTCGGTTTTATCCTCGCTAGTTGGCTCATAACACTGGGTTCTATCGGCATGCTGGCAGTAGTGACCACTCGGCAGGCTCGCCGATTGTCGACACGGGTGCCAGACGACGTAAAGCCGTGGGTGTGAAACACCGATGGATCTGACACCGCGCGAAGTTTCCGAGGCCCCACGACCACGCCGGCGCATCCTGCCCGCGGTCGTTGCGGTACTGGCGGCAGTGGGGGGCCTCGCGGTCGTGGCTGTTTTTCTTACTTCGTCGATCGACTACTACTGCAATGTCGACGAAGTAGGGGTGCGCGATGGCTGCGCAGACGACCAGCGCTTGCGCGTGCAGGGCAACGTCGACGAGGGCAGCCTGCAGTCGCGTGCTGGGCAAACGTCGTTCGTCATGTCGTTCAACGGTGTGTCGCTACCCGTCGACTATGAAGGTGAACCTGGCGGTGTTTTTCAAGAATGTATTCCCGTCGTTGCGCACGGTCGTGTCGTCGATGGGATCTTGGTGGCAACTCGGATCGAGGTGAAGCATTCGAACGAATACAAAGCAGAGAATGCCGACCGACTTGACCAAGCCGAGAAGTCAGCATGCTCCTAGCAAACGCCACAGCCCAACTTGGCCGGGCAGTTTTGCTTGTCGGTTTTCTTGCCGCCTTTTTTGGTGCATTCGCCGCTGCGATTGGTGCGAAACGCAACGATGTAAAGACACTGCGCTTCGTGCCGCGGTTCGTCGTACTGGCAACGGTCATGGCCCTTGCTGCATTCGCGATCATGGAGTGGGCGATGATCACGCGCGACTTTTCGTTGTTGTACGTGCAGAAAGTCGGTTCGTACTCCACGCCGGCGTTGTACAACTTTGCTGCGGTGTGGAGCGCACTCGAGGGCTCGATCCTCATGTGGGTGCTCGTCTTGGCCGGGTACGTGGCAGCCGCAATGTGGTGGATGCGTAAGCGACTCGCCGAACCACTCGTTGGTTGGGCGATGGCTGTAATGCTCGCAGTGCTCGCCTACTTCTTTCTGCTGTCGTATGGGCCGGCAAACCCGTTCGTGGTTGGGCCGCCCGGCATTACCGATGGGCCCGGGCCAAATCCGCTCCTGCAAAATCATTTGCTCGTGATGTTCCATCCACCAATTTTGTACCTCGGTTACGTCGGCATGACCGTGCCGTTTGCCTTTGCCATCGCAGCGCTGATCGCCGGCAAGGTTGAAGATGGTTGGCTGCATCTCACTCGGCGCTGGACAGTGGCAGCGTGGGGTTTCCTCACCTTTGGCATCGCGCTGGGCGGTTGGTGGAGTTATGAGGTGCTCGGCTGGAGCGGCGTATGGGCGTGGGATCCCGTCGAGAATGCCTCGCTCTTGCCGTGGATCACCGGCACGGCGTACATCCACTCGGTGATGGTGCAAGAGCGTCGCGGGTTGCTACGGGTATGGAACGTGTCGTTGCTCATCGCCACGTTCAGCCTCACGATTCTTGGCACGTTCCTCACCCGATCGGGGGTGCTGAATAGTGTGCACGCATTTTCCGAGAGCGCCATCGGGCCGTGGTTATTGGTGATGTTCGCCGTCATTGTGGCGGTGTCGTTGGTTCTGGTGTTTTTGCGCGGCGATCAATTGCGGGCGAGTGGCGCCATCACCACGGTATTTTCGCGTGAGGGTGCCTGGCTCGTGAACAACGTGCTGTTTGCAGTATTCGCATTCGTGGTGCTGCTCGGCACGGTGTTTCCGCTCGTTGTCGAAGCGGTGCAACAACGTCAGGTTGTCGTCGGCGAACCGTTCTTCGATCGTCTCACGATTCCGATCGGTCTCACCATGCTGTTCATCATGGCGGTGGCACCGGTCTTGCCGTGGCGTCAAGACGGTCGCGAAGTGATGTCACAACGCTTGCTCGGGCCGGCATTGCTCGGCCTCGCCGCACTCGGCGTTTCACTCGTGGCTGGTGCCTCGGGTGTGGCACCGCTGTTGGCATTCGGTTTGGGGGGATTTGCCGCAGGTAGCGCGTTGCGACATTTGATTCGCGCGGTGCGAGTGCAGCGGCTACGCGGCTTCGTCGGGCGCGCCAACGGCGGAATGATCGTGCATCTCGGTGTGATTCTTATTTGTGTCGCGCTCGCCGCGTCGAATTCGTTCACCCGCAGCCAAGAAATCGACCTCGTCACTGGTCAAGTCGCCAAATTTGCCGGGCACACATTCGAACTGATTGACGTCGTCGAAGTGCGCGATGCGCGCAGCACGACGGTGCGGGCATTGGTGAGTGTCGACGGTGGGCAGCAGTATTCGCCATCAATCACGAAATACACGCGGATCGGCATGAACGTCGGTACCCCGTCGGTGCGCACCAGTTTCACCCACGACGTGTATCTGACGCTCGAGCCACCCGTGCGGCAAGACTCGGGCCAGGCACGCATCAAAGTTTTCGTCAAGCCACTCGTTTTGTGGATGTGGATCGGAACCTTCGTGATGGCATTCGGCACACTGCTGGCAGTGTTGCCAACACGTCGTCGGTCAATCCATGAAATTCGCGACGAGGTAGTCAACCGGTGAAGCCTGCAAAGGTCGGTGCGGCAGCCGTGGCAGTGGTGCTGGTCGCATTCATCGCCGTGTTGGTGGTGTCGGATGGCGAGACCGGTGTCGGGGCACGGTCACCGCTGCTCGGTCAACCCGCCCCGGCAATCGTGACCACGACCATCGACGACGCCCCGTTCGATCTGGCTCGACGCAAGGGGTCGTGGGTGGTGTTCAATTTCTTCAACTCCACCTGTGTGCCGTGCATTGCCGAGCATTCGTCGTTGGTGCGGTTCGTTGCCGATGAAGCCGAGCGCGTTGACGGTGTCGAATTCTTTACGGTGGTCAACGACGATGCCGATGATGCGGTGCGCGATTTTTTTACGGCCAACGACGGCAAGTGGCCCAAATTGCGGGATGACGACGGCTCGATTGCTGTGGCGTTCGGTGTCGCCAAAGTCCCCGAAACTTGGATCATCGACCCCAACGGCTTCGTGCGACTGCGAATTCTTGGCGCGGTCGTCGATGGTGTGCTCGAAGAGCAAATGGCACAGCTACGCAGCACACAAGGCTCGTGATGTTTGCCCGTCGTCGTATCGTCTGGACTGCAATCATCGTCGCCGCGATCGCGCTGCTCGTGTTCGGCTCGGTGCGCGATACTGGGCCGCTCACCCAGCAAGACCGCATCGACACGATCACCAAACGAATCGCCTGCCCCACGTGTGACGGTGAAAGCGTGTTCGTTTCGCGGGCGTCGGCAGCCCAGGCCATCCGCGCCGAGGTTGCGCGTCAGGTGGGTGACGGTGCGCGTACTGATGACGAAGTGGTTGCCTACATCGCCGATCGATTTGGCGGGGCAGTGTTGCTGCTGCCGCGGGGCACGGGCTTTGACGCACTCATCTGGGTATTGCCGGTGCTGTTCACCGTGGTGTTGGTCGCGGCGTTGGGGTTGGCGTTTCGTCGCTGGCAAAAGGTGGGCACCGTTGCAGCCGTGAGCACATCACAGGTGGCTGCCCCTCGTCGGTCCTTTGCCATCGGCATCGTGCTGACGGTCGTGGTTGGTCTCGCTGGTGGTCTGCTCGTGGCACGCCAGTCAGGTCAACGATTGCCCCTGCAGACAGCGACCGGTGGCATCGAAGACAGCACGGCTTCGCTTTTGTCGCAAGCCCGTTTGTCTGGGCCGACGGATGTGAAGACGGCAATCGATTTGTACGGACGGGTTCTGGAGCTTGACCCCGACAATGTCGAAGCACTCACGTATCGGGCGTGGCTCATCATGTTGTCGGCGCGACAATTCGACGAGTTGATTCAATCGCAGGCCTACACGTCGACCATCACAGCGCTTGGTAGGGCGATTGAACTTGACTCGGCATATCCAGATGCGATGTGTTTTTTGGGCATCGTCGTGTATCGCGACGGTAGCGATGCCAAATCGGCAAAAGAATTCGTCGATAGCTGTTTGGAGCGTGACCCACCCGCGCAGGTGCGTGGCCTGGTGGAGTCGCTCTCGGCCGAACTTGAGGCTGAATTAAACGGCTAGTCGACGACTGGCGGTGGCCAGGCGCGTGCTTCGACGAAACGATTGTCGATACGTTCGAGCACCCACACGCTGCCCTTGCCCCACTCGGGGGAGCCGTGCACACGCATGCCCGTTGCGGTGAGTGCATCGATGAGTGCCGGAATTACATCACCATGACTGCACACGACGGCACGATCGGGTAGCGAGTGCAGCAGGTCGAACAGCGATGCATCAGGCTTCACCACCTCGCTGGCAAATTCCGCGAGGCGACCATCAAGGGTCACTTCCACATCGGCAGCAATCGCCAGTGGCTCTACTGTCTGCACGCAGCGCCGATGGGGGCTTGAAACGACGACCGATGGCGACATTGCAGCCAGGCGCATGGAAAGGTCGTCCGCCTGCTTGCGACCCGAGTTGGAGAGTGGGCGGTCGCTGTCGTCTCCATCAAACTCGTGGCGCGACCCCGCTTTGGCGTGGCGAACGAGATAGAGAGGCACGGCGGGCAACCTAGTCGGAAACCTGTCGAGAGCGGCTTGGCTGCGTGAAATGCCACATTGGTCGGCGCCACCCGTGGCCGTGGTTGGTGGCACAATAAGGCGTGGGCTTTTTCGAACGCAATCGTGCAGAAACACAAGCAAAGGGTTTTGATGCCGAGCGTTTACCACCCGGCCAGTATTTGACCGATCGATTCCCCGTGCTGCACGTTGGTGATGTGCCCACCTATGCGCCGGGTACTTGGTCGCTAGAAATCCGCGGTGCAGTCTCGTCGCCCTTTACGTTGACCTATGCTCAGTTGTTGTCGTTGCCCTCCGTCAACATCACGACCGACATTCATTGCGTAACCAAGTGGTCGAAGTTCGACACCGTCTGGAAGGGTGTGCGGGTTCGCGATCTCTTTGCAACGGCCGGCGTCGATCCGCGGGCAACGCACGTAATGGCCCACGCCGAGTACGGCTACACCGCCAATCTTCCGATGCAAGACGCAACGGGGGATGACGCTCTCGTTGCCTACGCATACGACAACACCGACATTGAACCGATACACGGCGGACCCGTGCGGCTGGTGATTCCACACCTGTATTTTTGGAAATCAGCGAAGTGGTTGCGAGGTCTCGAAGCCACGATGCAGGACGCACCGGGTTTCTGGGAGCAGAACGGCTACCACATGTATGGCGACCCGTTCCTTGAACAACGATTCTGGGGCGACTAAGGCAACGCCTCGAGCGTTGTTTCACAGAAGCGGTCACCTTGCGGTAGCGATGCCGATGTTTCAGCCGATGTCTGGCCGTATATTGCGTCGAGCATGCCCTTCACCATGCCGCGGTCAACGGCACAGATCACGGGATGCTCAATCGCAACATCACCGAACGGACAATTGTTGTTGATGATGCGCAATTTGTTCTGACGCTTCTCGGTGTGGGCTGCAAAGCCATGGGCGGTCAAAGCATCGGCAACTTTTTGCAGGGCTGAATGCAGCGAACGTTGACCGGCTGCAACGTCGTCACCGGTGAGGCCGACGGCCATCGCCTGCCCGTACTTTCGGCCGACGTCCTCGGCTATTGCCTGGGCCTCTGCGCGTGGCAGTCGCTCGAGGGCTTCGCCCAACAATGACAGAACCAAGTCGTCACTGCGCACGGGAAATTGCATCGGCGTGGCGGAATCGACGGCGCGATAACACTTGGACGGACGACCGGCACCGGCGTGTTCGGCGCGCACGATTTCTACCGCTAGGTAGCCGCCTGCGGCCAGCTTGTCGAGGTGATGTCGTGCCACATTCGGGTGTACCTCAAATTGTTCGGCTACCTGCGAGGCGGTGACACCTTCGCTCGCATCACGGACGTATAGGTAGACGGCGCGTCGTGTGGGGTCGCCGAATGCTGAGGTTATTGCTGATACTTGTGACGTGAATGCGCCGCTCGTCACGCCACTTGTCACGCCATTCGCCGCGGGCTTGTTGCGTGGCACACGATTAGCCTAACGAGCACATCATGAGCGTTCTTACGTCAGACCAGGTGATTGAAGCGCTCCGACCGGTGCACGACCCCGAACTCCACCGTTCGATCGTCGACCTCAATATGGTGCGTGACGTGGCCATCAACGATGGTGTGGTTTCGCTCACCGTGACCCTCACCATTGCCGGCTGTCCGCTGCGCAGCGAGATTCAAAATCGTGTCAACGGTGCGATTCGTCCGCTCTCTGGTGTGCGTGATGTGCAACTCACCTTCGGTGTGATGACTGATGCAGAGCGCGCGACACTCCGTGAAATGCTGCACGGCTCACCTGCTGCCAGTGCGGGTAGCGCGCCGGCGCAGGGGCACGCGCAAGGTCGCACGATTTCGTTCGCCCAACCTGGATCCAAGACGCGACCGTTGCTCATCTCGTCGGGTAAGGGTGGTGTTGGCAAGAGCAGCGTGACCACGAATCTTGCCGTTGCATTGGCTGCTGCCGGACACTCCGTGGGTGTCGTCGATGCCGACATCTATGGCTATTCAATTCCACGCATGCTCGGCACTGATCGTGAGCCTGTCGTCATCGATCAAATGCTGCTCCCCCCCGAGGCCTACGGCGTGCGCTGCATTTCGATCGGTTATTTCGTACCCGAAGGTCAAGCAGTGGTGTGGCGTGGCCCGATGCTGCACAAGGCCCTCGAGCAATTTCTTACCGATGTATTTTGGGACGAACCCGATTTTTTGCTGATTGACATGCCTCCAGGCACCGGTGATATTGCCTTGAGCCTCAGCCAGTATCTGCCGCGCGCCGAGGTGTACATCGTGACCACACCGCAGGATGCTGCACAAAAAGTTGCACGGTTGTCGGCGGCAATGGCCAAAAAAGTGAATATGTCGGTACGTGGTGTCATCGAAAATATGTCGTGGTTTACCGGCGATGACGGCAAACGATACGAACTCTTCGGCCAGGGTGGGGGCAAGTCGTTGGCCGACGAGCTGGGCGTGCCACTCTTGGCGCAGATCCCGTTGCTCAATCAACTTCGTGAAGGTGGCGACAATGGCAAGCCGATCGCCGCGGTGGCACCGCAGAGCGAAGTCGGGCTCATATTTGCCGATCTCGCGGTGAAAATCGCCGCAATGAAACCGAAAAAAGTCTTCAGTCAGGCGCTGAAGGTCAATTGATCTGACACACTAAAGACCATGGACCTACGCATCGGAGTTACCCACTCGCCACGAGATATCGCACTCGAAATCGACGGCAACGACACCTCGCGGGCAGCGGTGCGCAAGTCGGTCGAAGAAGCACTGGCCGGCAAGGTCGACGTGTTGTGGTTGAAGGACAATCGTGGTCGCGAGGTTGCAATACCTGCGGAGAAGATCGCATTCGTTGAATTCGGCGCCCCTGATGGCGAGCGTCGACTGGGGTTCGGCACCTGACACTGAGTGCGTTGCTCTCACGACGCCTCGTCTTCGTCACCGGCAAAGGTGGTGTCGGAAAATCGGTAGTTGCCGCAGCACTTGCCAGAGTGGCTGCCAGTCAGGGCAAGCGGGTGTTGGTGTGCGAAATGGACGACAAGGGATCGCTCGCCGCCTACCTCGGGCGTAGTTCGTTGGCCTTTGAGGCGGTTGAAGTGGCGCCGAATGTGATGGCGATGGCGATGAACACCGAAGACTCGCTGCGTGAATACATTCGGCTGTTCCTGCGGCTGCCGATCATCGGCAGCCTGACGCCGTTGGCGCGCATCTTTGACTTTGTGGCGAATGCTGCACCGGCAGTGAAGGAAATTCTGGTCATTGGCAAACTCTGTTACGAGGTGCGGGAGAAGCACTACGACATCATCATCGTTGACTCAGAGGCAAGCGGACATTTCGTCGCACAGGTCTCGGCACCCGATGCCTTGGCAACCCTGGTACGAATTGGTTTGATCGCCGATCAAACCAAGTGGATGAGCGGTCTCCTGCACGATCCACTCGTGTCGACGGTGCTCGCAGTGGTGACACCCGAAGAAATGCCGGTGGTCGAAACCATCGAATTGCGTGAGCGACTGGCCAAAGTGTCGCCACTCGACTTTGGCGGTGTCATCATCAACCGCATGCCGCAGGTAGTCATCGACGAGTTGGCACTTGCCACGGCACGTGATGACCACGCCATGACCCACACCGTGAACGTCTGTGACTGGTTGATTGCCCGCCGTAAGGAAGCCGAACACCACAGCGGCCACCTCGCCACCGAATTCAACCTTGTCAATGTTGAGACCATTACGGAGGCGCCTGCAGGTCTCGACTCGCCGCAACGAATCACCGATCACGTCGTCACCGAGATTGATCGCCTGCTTTTGGTGCACCATGAGTAGCACCGTGCAATCACCTGCCGACTTGGACCAGCGACTGGTGTCGTTGTTGGCTGACTCGCGAATGATCGTGATTAGCGGGCCTGGTGGCGTTGGTAAAACCACCTCTGCTGCGGCGCTCGGCGTAGTAGCGGCGCGCCACTTTGCAAAGCGAGTACTCGTACTCACGGTCGACCCTGCCCGACGCTTGGCAACCGCGCTCGGTCTTGACTCTTTTGGTAACGCCGAGGTACCGGTGCCACTCGCGAATGCGCAGGGCACCCTCACCATGGCGATGATCGACACGAAGGCAAGTTGGGATGACATGGTGCGCCGTCACGCACCAAACGCGTCAACATGTGAACGAGTACTCGCCAATGATCTCTATAAAACCCTCACGTCACGGTTCGTGCACAGTCACGACTATGTGGTCACGGAGCGCCTCTACGACGCCCACGAAGGTGGCAACTACGACCTGGTCATCGTCGATACACCTCCGTCGCGTAGTGCGCTCGCGGTGCTCGACGCCCCACGACGCATGGAGCAATTCTTTGCCAGCCGCTTGTTGAAACTTCTCACGGTGCCGACGCAGTCCCGATTGCTGTCGATTGCATCGCGACCGTTTTTCATCGTTGCGGATCGAATTCTTGGTGCGGCGTTTTTGTCGGATATCGCCGAGTTCTTCACGTTGTTTCGCACGATGGAAGGCCCGATTGGTTCGCGGGCGCGGCGCGTCAGTGCGCTGCTTGCCGACCCGGCAACCACGTTCGTGGTCGTCACCAGTGCAGAGTCGGTGGCGTTGAACGAGGCCAACTATTTGGTGGACGAATTGAGACGTCGTCACCATGGTCTCGGAGCGGTGCTGGCCAATCGCCTCGTGCCAGCCGAGTTTGCTGCCGGCGCAAGCGGGCGGGCTGATGCTCTCGGTCGGCACACCGACGAGCGGTTACGCACGCTGGCACTGGTTGAACAGGAGATCATCGGCATCACGGCACGGCAATCTGCAGCCCTCACCCGTATCGACGGCTGGGGCGTTGATGTGTTGTTGAGCGAGTCACGCCAGGGTGAGATCAGCGATGTGGGCGCCCTCGCGCAACTTGGTGAGGCCATTTGTCTGCGCCAACCACAGAGTCAGGCGACCAACGACAATAATGGGGGCTAACCATGCCGACCCTGGTTGAACTCGCTGCAGAACACACCTCGCTGTCCGAAGACGATGTTGCGCATTTGTCGGCGCTCATTTCAGAGTGGGGAATGCTGGCCGATTTTTCGTTTGCCGACTTGCTGCTGTACGTGCCGGTCGTATCACCGAGCGGAACCAACTGGCTGACGGCATCTCAGGTGCGGGCTGCGACGGGTCAAACGCTCTACCAGTCGGACCTCGTCGGCGAATATGCCGACGACACGGATCGACCGTTCATCGCGGCAGCAGCCCAGAGTGGACAAATTCAAAAAGGTGAAATCACGTTGCCGTATCTTTCCGATCCGGTGAACATGACGGCGATACCCGTCATGCGCGAAGGAAAGGCCGTCGCCGTGCTGACGCGCGAGGTGTCGACGGTTTCGGGTCGCCGGCCAGGGCAGCTGGAGCGCACCTATCTGTCAATTTTTGACGATTTCGCGACGATGGTGGCGACCGGGTTGTTCCCGTTCACCGGTCGCGTGGCCGATGCGAGTGTTGCGCCACGTGTGGGTGACGGTGTCATCGTGCTCGACGGCAGTGCCCGAGTGCGGTATGCCTCACCGAACGCAGTATCGGCCCTGCACCGCATCGGTATTCGCGCCAACGCAGTCGGCCAGAGTTTGGCCGAACTTGGCTTTGCGCATGATGCAGCACGTGCCTCGTTCGAGCGTCGCGAGCCCGTTGTTGAAGAACTTGATCAGGAACATGTGGTCACATTGCTGGTTCGCTCGATACCAATTTTGAAGCGTGGTGCACGGGCGGTGAACGTGATCGGTGGTGTCGTGCTGATGCGTGACGTGTCTGAATTGCGTCGGCGTGATCGGCTCATCCTCACCAAGGATGCAACGATCAAAGAGATTCATCATCGCGTGAAGAACAATCTGCAGACGATTTCGTCGTTGCTGCGCCTGCAGGGTCGGCGATTGGCGTCAGACGAGGCCAAGGCAGCAGTTGCCGATTCTGTGCGTCGCATCCGCACCATTGCATTGGTGCACGAAACGCTGTCGCGCGAGCCAGGTGAGGATGTCGCCTTCATCGAGATTGTTCGTCCACTCATTCAACTCACGCAAGAAAGCCTGCAGTCGAGTGATCGGCCGATTCGTTTTGAGGTGCGTGGCGATGCAGGACGACTGCCCGCCACGATTGCCACACCACTTTCGGTGGTGATCCTTGAGTTGTTACAGAACGTGGTTGATCATGCGTTCGGTGACGTGCGTCGTGACGGTGTGGTGCGGGTATTCCTGCAACGCGACAAGCAGGATGACGCCCTGCACATTCGGGTGATCGACAACGGTGTGGGGGTCGACGACCAGTTCAACATTGCGCAAGCGACCGGCCTGGGGCTCTCGATCGTGCGCACCCTTGTGACCACCGAACTCGGTGGCACCATCGCCATGCGACCCGCCACTCAACAAGAACTTGATGATGCCGCATTCAACGAGGGTGACGAGCAAATCGGCACGGTGGTCGACCTGCGAATTCCGACCGAGTCAGCGCACTAGACGCC
>JAEMQQ010000041.1 GCA_016463775.1 Ilumatobacteraceae bacterium
CAAAGAGGGTTGGGACAACATCGACATCTTCGGGTGGCTCAACTATCCGATGCAGATCAAGGTCAACTTTTTGTGTCGCGACTCGATTCTGGCCGCGCCACTGGCACTCGACCTGGTGCTCTTCACCGACCTGGCCCAGCGTGCCGGGCTCGGCGGCATTCAAGAGTGGTTGTCGTTCTATTACAAGAGCCCGCAAGTGGCCGAAGGTCTGTATGCCGAGCACGACTTGTTCATTCAGCTCACCAAGTTGAAGAACACGCTGCGCTGGATGATGGGCGAAGAACAGATCACCCACCTGGGTCGCGAGTACTACGACGAGGTGTAACAAGTGAACGTTGCGCGTCGTATTGCAACGCTGCGCTTCATGCTTGATGCCGTGTGCGTGCTGCTCTTCGTCATCATCGGGCGACGCAACCACGACCAATCGACGAATGCCGTCGGCATCCTGCGTACTGCTGCACCCTTTCTCATTGCCCTCGTCGGCGCATGGATTGGCGCCAAGGTGTGGCGTGCTCCGCGTTCGCTCGCGGTGGGCACGGTGTTATGGGTCGTGACGGTGGCCATCGGCTTGGGCATTCGCCGTTTCGTGTTTGGTGACGGGATTGCCCTGCCGTTCGTGATCGTGGCAACCGTCGTACTCGGCTTGCTGCTCGTCGGCACCCGCCTGCCCAAGCGCATCAAGCGCTAGATCTCGTTACGCAATCACGTTGGTGATGGCACCAGTTTCGGCACCTTGCACGAGTCGCGCATATTTGGCGAGCACTCCACTCGTGTAACGCGGTGGGTTGGGCTTCCAGCCGCGACGACGTTCCGTGAGCGTGGCTTCGTCAACCTGCAAATCGAGCCGTTTGCTCGGCACATCGACTCGGATGCGATCACCGTCGCGCACGAACGCGATTGGCCCACCATCGGCAGCTTCGGGTGCCACGTGACCGATACAAAAACCCCACGTGCCGCCGCTGAATCGTCCATCGGTGATCAATGCGCAGTCGGCGCCACGACCGGCACCCTTGAGTGCACCGGTGATTGCCAACATCTCGCGCATTCCCGGCCCACCCTTGGGGCCTTCGTAGCGAATCACGAGCACGGTGCCGGGCTTGATGTCGCCAGCCATGATCGCGGCCATTGCGCCATCTTCACCGTCGAACACGCGGGCCAGACCGTCGAATGTCATCTGATCTTTCGACAGACCTGCAACCTTTACCACTGACCCATTCGGGGCCAGCGAGCCCGTCAAAATATTGAGCCCACCTGCGGCATGAATCGGGTTCGACAACGGCCGCACCACGTCGCCATCGGGCGCCGGTGGGTTCAGCTCGGCCAAATTTTCGGCCATTGTTTTACCAGTGCACGTGAGCACGTCGCCATGCAACAAGCCAGCGTCGAGCAGGTGCTTCATCACCACCGGCACACCTCCGATGCGATCAATGTCGGTCATGTGGTATTTGCCGGCGGGTTTTGTATCGGCAATGTGCGGCACCTTTTCAGCGATGCGATTGAAATCGTCGAGCGACAACGCGACACCAGCCTCGTTGGCGATTGCCAGCAGATGCAACACCGCATTGGTGCTGCCACCGAGTGCGTTCACGACCGCGATCGCGTTCTCAAACGCTTTCTTGGTCATGATGTCGCGCGGATAGATGCCGAGGCGCAACAAATTGACCACGGCTTCGCCAGCACGACGAGCGTCGACGTCACGACGCGGGTCGATTGCCGGTGGCGACGCTGTGCCGGGCAAACTCATACCGAGTGCTTCGGCAATACTCGACATTGAATTGGCAGTGAACATGCCGCCACACGCACCCTCACCCGGGCAGGCTGCGCGCTCGATTTCGTCGACTTCTTCGCGGGTCATCGTGCCGGCGGCACATGCACCGATGGCTTCAAACACCGTGGTGATATCGATGTTCTTGCCTTTGTGCACACCCGGCATTGTGGAGCCGTTGTAGACGAACACGCTCGGCAGGTTCAGCCGTGCAGCGGCCATCAACATGGCAGGAATGCTCTTGTCGCAGCCGGCGAGCCCGATGAAACCATCAAAACGTTCGGCGTGCACCACCACTTCGACGCTGTCACAGATGACTTCACGACTGACCAGCGATGCCCGCATACCTTCGTGGCCCATGCTGATGCCGTCGCTGACCGTGATGGTGCCGAACTCCATCGGCACGCCACCAGCAGCCCGCACACCTACTTTGGATTGCTCGGCGAGGCGACGCAACGACATATTGCAGGGGGTGATTTCGTTCCAGGCCGAGGCGATACCAATCTGCGGCTTTTCCCAATCGTCGTCACCCAATCCGGCAGCGCGCAACATGGCGCGCGATGCAGCTTTTTGCAGACCGTCGGTGACGTCGCGACTACGGGGCTTGACATCAACGCGCGTTTCGGAGCGCGGAGTCATGTTTTCAGACTACTTGCGCAACATCTTTCATGGCCGTGGTGGGTGACGGTGGGCGTGAGCCACCCCGGCGATACGCCACCAACACAGGAATCAGATATGCGAAATATGCGATCACCCGAATATTCTCAGGGCTCTTGTGCCATCCGAACAGCCCCTTCATGAAGTCATAGAACGTGCCGGTGGCGAACACGCCACTCTCCAGTGTCCATGCCGATGAGACCAACCAGCCGGCTTCCCAAGAGATGAGCAAACGCAATTCGTGCACGGCTTTGCCGGCCAGACCCGCCGCGAACAACAGCAACAGCACAGCAGTGACACTGAAGAACGTGCGCAGGTTGAGGCGGTTGCCGCTGCGATACACGGCCACACCGACGACGACTGCTACCGCGAGGCCGATCAACCCACCGATGACCACGTCACTTCCGGCTGCACTCGCCGTCTCGGCCGACAAAAGGAACAACACCGTCTCGAGACCTTCGCGGGCCACCGCCATGAAAGCGATGATGGCCAGCGCCGGCGCTGCTGATGCATCAACTTTGTCACGCAATTCTTTGCCCAGGGTGCGGGCATGCGAGCGCATCCAAAAGATCATGTGCGTGAGCACGCCCGTCGCAATCAGGGCGATGAAACCTTCGACTGCGTATTCGACCTTTCCGTTCAGTCCGTCGAGTGCAACGAAAATGACGATGCCAGCCACGAGACATAATCCGATTGCTGCGACGGTGCCCGTCCACACGTATCGCGCATCGGCCCAACGATCGGTTTTTTTCAGGTAGGTGAGCAGGATGGCGAGAATCAGCGAAGCTTCAAGACCTTCGCGCAACGTGATGAGGAAGGAGGAACTCATAGTGAAATGTTAGGCTAGCCTAACAAATATCACCCCACTGCTGCCTTGGCCTGAAGCAGGGCGGTGACGGCCTTGCCATCGGCTTTGCCCGCCGACAACTTCATGACCGCACCAACCAGGGCGCCAATTGCTTTTTGTTCACCCGCTTTGTAACTGGCCCACGCCCCGGGTTCGGCGGCGATCGCCTGATCAACGATTGATTCGAGTGCCCCCGTCGCCATGGCTTCGAAACCTTTGGCCTTGGCCATCGCCAACACGTCGCCGCCGCCGTGGGCCACCAGTTCGGCAAGCAAGGTTTTTGCCTGTGTCGACGTGACCTTGGCATTTTTTTCCATGAGACTCAAGGCAGCGACATCACCGGCCGGCACCCGCGGCACGGCTGGCTCTTCGGCGAACGCTTGTTGCACATAAATCAGTGCCCGTGCGGCATCACCGCCAACCTGCGCCACCTCGCCGATGTAGGCATCTTGGCCACGCTCAACGATGACCGCGACTGCCTCACTTGCCTTGGATTGACCCGTGAGTTTCGCCAATACTTCACGTCGCGCCGCCGGCAACGGTGGCAGCGCTGCACGAACGCGTTCGATCCATGCTGCATCAGGGGCGAGTGGCACCAAGTCGGGTTCGAGAAAATAGCGATAATCGTCGGCATCTTCCTTGGTGCGCAACACATTGGTGCGCCCGACGGAGTCGTCCCAGTGCAGCGTTTGTTGTTTGACCACACCGCCACTTGAAATGAGGTCGATTTGCCGACGTGCTTCGTAGTCGATGGCCCGACCCACCGAACGAATTGAGTTCACATTCTTGATTTCACAGCGAGTACCGAATGGTGTGCCCAGCTTGTGCACCGACACATTCACGTCGCAGCGCATCGAGCCTTCCTCCATTTTGGCGTCGCTCGCACCAACCGCCAGCAGAATCGCCCGCAACTCGCCCACATACTGTTTGGCTTGGTCGCTGGTGCGAATGTCGGGGCGTGAAACGATCTCCACCAACGGCACACCGGCACGATTGAAGTCGATCAGCGAGTAGTCGCTGCCCTGGATTCGACCCGAAGTACCGCCGGCATGCGTTGACTTACCGGTGTCTTCTTCGAGGTGCGCACGCTCGATGCCAACACGCACATCAGCGGGCAGCATGAGGAAGCCATCGACGTTCAAGGGCTGGTCGTACTGACTGATTTGATACGCCTTTGACAAGTCCGGATAAAAATAGTTCTTGCGATGAAACGTGCACGGCTGCACCCGACAGTTGAGTGCCAACCCGATTCGCATCGCCAACTCGACCGCTTGACGGTTGAGCACGGGCAGAGCACCCGGTAAGCCGAGCGTGACTGGGTCGATGTGGGTGTTGGGCTCGTCGCCGAACCGGTTTGCGCTGCCACTGAACAACTTGGTTTTGGTCGCCAACTCAACGTGCACTTCGAGACCAACGACGAGCTCCCAGCCATCGATGAGCTGCTCGGCAGTGGCAACGATCGACGACAGGTTCACCGACGCTGATGCACCAGACGACGTGTTGGCAGAGATAGTCATCGTGCACGCTCCAATTCGGCGGCCACTCGGAACATCGGTGCTTCACCGAGTGCGGGTGCCAAAATTTGGACACCGACCGGCAATCCTGCTTCGCCGGTTCCGAATGGCACGCTCATGGCTGCATGCCCGGCCAGATTGGTGGGGATCGTGAACACGTCGCAGAGGTACATCGCCAGTGGGTTGCTGGTTTTGTCACCGAACTTGAACGCCACCGTGGGTGAAGTCGGTGTGAGGATGGCATCACATTTGGCATACGCCGTGGCGAAGTCGTCGGCGATCAACCGACGCACCTTGAGCGCCTTGCCGTAATACGCGTCGTAGTAGCCCGCCGACAATGCATAGGTGCCAAGCATGATGCGACGTTTCACTTCATCACCGAAGCCGGCAGCACGCGTTGCGCCGTACATCGAGTTCACGTCTTTGGCGTCGACACGCAAACCGAAACGCACACCATCGAAACGCGCCAAGTTGCTGCTTGCTTCGGCAGGCGCGACCAGGTAGTACGCCGTCAAGCCGTACAACATCGATGGCATCTGCACATCCACCACGGTGGCGCCTGCATTGCGCAGTGCATCGAATGCGGCTTCCAATTGCGCCAGCACGTCGGGCGACGAACCCGCGGGCATGTCGGTGATGCGACCGATGCGCATTCCTTGCACACCTTTGCCCAATTCACCGGCCAACGAAGGTGCAGGTTGTGGCAACGAAGTCGAGTCAAGCGGGTCATGACCGGCGATCACTTCCATCAACAACGCAGCGTCGGCAACGGTGGTGGTGAATGGGCCGATCTGGTCGAGACTGCTGCCGAAGGCCACCAAACCCTGACGAGACACCATTCCATAGGTGGGTTTCACGCCGACCAAACCGCACAATGCCGCAGGTTGACGAATGCTGCCACCCGTGTCGCTACCCAGCGATGCGGTGGCAAAACCAGCGGCGACTGCCGCGGCACTTCCGCCGCTTGAACCGCCCGGCACACGGGATGTGTCAAGCGGGTTGCGTGTCGGGCCGAACGCCGAATTTTCGGTGCTCGAACCCATCGCAAACTCGTCGAGATTCGTCTTGCCTACGAACACGGCACCTTCGTCGGCCAGGCGACGCACCACGGTGGCGTCGTACGGCGGTTTCCACCCGGCAAGAATTTTTGACGAGCAGGTCGTCTCGACGCCGCGTGTGCACATGTTGTCTTTCAATGCGATGGTCACACCGGCCAGACGACCGACCGTTTTGCCGGCGCGCACGTCGGCGTCGATTTGTGTGGCACGCTCGCGTGCTTGATCGACTGTCACGAGGTTGAATGCATGAATTTCTGCTTCACGAGCGGTGATGGCTGCGAGATTCTCCTCGAGCACCGCCATGGCCGACAGCGACCCGTTGGCAACGGCCGAGGCAACATCAACGACGGTTCGACGTGACGGGCTCATTCTTCCAACCCGACGATCGGTGGCACACGAAAGCGACCGTCTTGAGCCGCTGGTGCCGAGGCCAGCACTTCGTCACGATCAAGTGATGGCGCCACCACATCGTCGCGCAGGACGTTGGTCAACGGGATGGGCTGATTCAATGGTTCGACGTTCGACAAGTCGAGGGCATCGACATCACGGAAATGCTCGAGCATGCCGGCCAACTGCTGCGTCATGCGGGTGACCTCAGCGTCGTTTAGAGCAAGTCGTGCTAGGCGCGCCACCTTCTCCACGGTCTCGCGTGAAATTGCCTCAGGCACGAAGTCAAATGCTACGAGCGCAGATGCACGAGCATGCCCGTTTCGGGCCACATGCTCGGTGGTTGCAGACCAATCACCGCAAGATCTCGACCGGTGCAGGCAACGGGTGTGGTCATCCAGTCGGGCAACGAGCGACCAACGCCACCGAGTTGCCCGACTGCAAGGTGCGTCACGGTATACGTGCGCTCGGGGTCGAGCCCGAGAATTTGCCAACGCGGTGCCACCAGCCAAGGCGAAGTGGCCATCTGTATATACGACACCAATGCTTCGCTGCGATCCACCGAATACACGCCGTGAGCCAGGGCGGTGTCGTCGGCAAGGTCAAAGCGCACCGCGTCACCGCCGTGCAGGAGTGCCCGGTGTTGCTTGTGCAACGCGATTACGTCTCGTAGCACCCGTTGTTCGTGCTCGGCAAGTTTGCGTGGGTCGCACTCGACACCCAACCAACCGAACAATGCGGTGAGCGTGCGCAGCTCGATGCTGTGCGAGCGCCCCGTGGTGTGCGAACGACGTGCGCCAACGTGCATACCCAACATCTCATTCGGTACCCACATGCCGACACCGCGCTGGATGCGTTGACGTTCCAGCGGGTCGTTGCAGTCACTCGTCCACACACGCACCATCCGTGACAACACCCCATGATCGATGCGGCCACCACCCGAGGCACATGATTCGAACTCAACCTGCGGGTGAACTGTGCGCAGCTCGTCGACAAGTCGGTAGAACGCCAGCGTTTGTCGATGTGCTCCCGCCGCACCATCGGTGGCCGTGGCATGAATGAGCGGACGATTCATGTCCCACTTCACGAAGGCGATTTGATGGTCGCGCAACAACGCATCGAGTTGAGCGAACACGTGGGCGAATGCCGCATCGTTGGCGAGATCGAGCAGCAATTGATGACGAGCCAAAAGCGGTTCGTAGCCACTGGCGTGCAACACCCAGTCGGGGTGCGAACGCACCAGATCACTATCTGGGTTCACCATCTCGGGCTCCACCCAGATGCCGAAATCCATCCCGAGTGAAGTCACATGAGCGATCAGTGGTGCGAGGCCCTCGGGGTACACCTCTGGTGACACCACCCAATCGCCCAAACCGGCACGATCACTGCGTCGCGCACCAAACCAACCGTCATCCAACACGAAACGTTCGATACCGATCGCGGCTGCAGCGTCGGCAAGAGCACGCAGTTTGGTCGTGTCGTGATCGAAGTACGTGGCTTCCCAGGTGTTGAGCAATATTTTGCGCAGCTTTGGCGCAGTCGCCGCACGATTGCGGGCCGCACGATGCATCACCCACGTGGCTGGTGTGAAACCGTTCGCGCTGTACGCACCGACCACGACCGGTGAGGCGTACGAAGTGCCCGGGTCTAGACACACCTCGCCGGGCATCAACAGCTCACCAAGTTGTGCATACCGACGACCATCGGGCAACACTTCGGCGAGCAACGCATGATTGCCGCTCCACTCGAGATGACAACCCCAAACTTCACCCGACCACTCACGCGCGGCGGTGCTACTCCACCACAACATCGGTGGATACTCGTGCGAGGTCCGACCGGTGCGGTTTTCGGTTGTCCAAGCACCATGGGTGATCGTGTGGCGATGGGTGGTTGCCTCACGCGCCCAACGCCCCGAGTACGTGGTCAGGTCCTGGGCGTGTGCCGGTGCCGGCAGCGACACGGTGAGGCCATCCAGCAAAAATCGTGAGTCGCCTTCGTTCGTGACGACTGCGCCAACCCGCAGCGCACCACTTTCGGTGAGTTCGATGTGTGTATCGAGTCGCAGGCAGGCGATGGCGTCACGCGACGAAGTGTGTACCGAGCGACTCGTTATTTGGGCTTCACACACCTCAAAACGCGCCGCCCAATCCCGACCACCGGGTCGATGACCGGCCAACCCGGGGCGGGCAAGTGACCCGAGTGAATGTTGCGGCACGATGTGCAGTGGTGGCACCACGTCGAGCGAGCCGTGCGTCAACGGGCGGTGCGTGAGTGCTATGAGCGTGGCTGCATCGACTGCTCCGAGTGCTGCACCCCAGTGCACGATTGCCGGCACGCCACCCGACACATCAACTACGACGGACACACCGTCGTGCACCAAGTGCACCATGCGACTCACCTCTTGTCTGAGCCTATGTTTATTACCGCTGTTTACTATCGCTGTGGCAAGCCAGTCACCGAGTAAGTTTTGGCCTGATGCACGAGCAGCCCGCCGCAAGCGATGTGCGCATCGACGCGTGGCTGGGCACGCTGGTACACGTCGTTGCCTCGCGACAAAACCGACCGAATCTGCCACCAACAAGCTGTCCATTTTGTGTCGGTGGCCTCGAGGCTGGCGAGTCGTACACCGTGAAGTCGATACCCAATCGCTGGCCACCAATGCCCGATGATCGATGTGAGGTGGTGCTGTACGCCAACGACCATGATGCGCGACTGAGCACACTGACCCCGCACAACATGGCAGAACTCATCGACGTGTGGGCCCAACGCACGAGCATGCTCGGTGCTCGAGACGACGTCAGTTACGTGCTGATCTTTGAAAACGCGGGGCGTGAAGTCGGGGCAACCATCGATCACCCGCACGGACAGATCTACGCCTTCGACCATGTGCCTGATCGACCACGGCGCCGGCTTGCTGCAGGTTGGCGACCCGACACGACCACAAATCGAATCATTGTTGACCGCGATGGTTGGGTCGCCACGGTGCCGTCAGCGTCGCCGTATCCACTGGCAATTGAAATCGCGCCGACTGAACGAACACCGGATCTTGTTTCGCTGAGTGCCACACAGCGCCAGAGTTTTGGCGCAATCCTGCAGGATGTGCTGCAACGTATCGAACGTCTGCACGGCGAACCGACGCCCACCATGATGTGGTTCAATCAGCGACCGACACTGAGCGCCGAACGTTCAGCCGAAATCGTCGGCCTGTCGGATGCGTGGTTGAACGTAGAAATCGTGTCGCCGTGGCGCGCACCCGGGGTGCTTCGTTATATCGCCGCAGCCGAAGTAGCAACGAACGAGTACTTCAATCCGGTTGTGCCGGAAGATCTGGCTGAGCGTCTGGCGCAGGCGTAGACCTACGCGCCACCACAACGAGCAACAACACCGATACGCCGAACACGACGAGTGAAGTCCACTGGTTGAGACGCAGCCCACCAGCCGACTTTGCATCGTCGATGCGCAACCCCTCAACGAAGAATCGCAGCACGGTGTAACCCGACGTATAACAGAGGAACAACAGGCCCGGCCGAAGTGTGCGACGCCGTTCAAGCTGCACAAGCAGCACGACAAGCAACAAACAACCGAGTGACTCGTACAAAAAGGTTGGATGAAAGAGCGTGCCCAGTTCATAGCCATCGGGGAGATGTCTGGCATCGATCTCCAGCCCCCACGGCAATGTGGTTGGTCGACCGAATAATTCTTGATTGAACCAATTACCCCATCGACCGATCGCTTGGGCAAGCGGGAGTGCCGGGGCCACCGCCGTGAGCGTGTTGGCGATACCCAGACCCCGTCGTCGAGCGACAACCACACCGACGACGACTCCGACGGCGACACCTCCCCAAATACCGAGGCCGCCTTTCCAGATTTTCACAGTGTCAATGAGCCGACCATCGAATCGTTCCCAATCCGTGATCACGTGATACAGCCGCGCACCGATGACGCCAGCCGGTACTGCAATCATCGCGATCGTGCTCGCATCGTCGCTGGTTCCCCAGCCATGACGCTCGAGACGCCGACCCAGCAACCTTGTCCCGGCAATCGCACCGAGTGCGATCATGAACCCGTAGGCACTCAAATTCAGGGGCCCAAGTTCCAGCACGCCGGTGGAAGGACTTGGAATCGAGGCGAGCCACGTCATCAATCTCACGCTAGTTTCACGATGCGTGTCCGGTCGTTCACTGAGATTTGAGTGGTCAGCACTCACCGGTGTTATCGGAATCGTTGCATTGCTGCCAGCTTGGCTGGTCACTGCCACCGTGTTGTGGTTGCCGTTTGGGTGGTGGGGAAACGTGGACTATTGGCAATTCGTCGGATCACTGTTCTTGTTGTTCATCCTGCTCTTCTCCCGACCGGTGCAACGCTTCGTGCTCATGCGGTTGCTCGGTGCACGCACACCAACCCCACACGAAATTGTGGTGCTGAACGAGTCGTGGCGACCAATCATTCGGCGTAACGAACTTGACCGTCGCCAATTCGTGTTGGCTGTGGTTGACACCGACTCGCTGAACGCCTTCGCCTGTGGTGGCCATCTCGTCATCGTCTCGTCGCATGCCATCGAACAGTTGGATGCCGAGCAACTTTCGGGTGTTCTGGCCCATGAACTCAGCCACCATCTCGGCTTGCACACCGTCGCGCTCACCATCACCCAATGGATGATCCTGCCGATCACGGTGCTGTCACGTGCGGGTATGCGTCTACGAACCATCGCCGAAGAGGCCACGATTGCATTCGTTCGCCGCATTCCTCTGTTACATGCGCTCGGATTGTTCGTAGCTGCTTTTTTGCACGTGCTCTCGTGGCTGCTCATGCTGAACGTCTCGTTGGCGACGTCCCTCGGCAATACAGCCAGTCGCGTAACCGAGTTTCATGCCGATCGTCGCGCCGCCCAGCTTGGCTTCGGGAACCACCTGCTCGCTGCGATGCGCAACTGGAATGCCGTAGCCCCGACTATCGAGCGCAGCGATATGCGCGAACGGGTCTTTGCATCACACCCACCGATGCGCCTGCGAATCAATAAATTGGCGCACTATCTGCGTAGGTATGGTCAGGCCTGATGCATTATCTGCTTGCACTTTTTGGTGGTGTGCTCGTGGCGGTCGGTCTGCCACCACTCGCCTGGTGGCCAGCGATGCTCGTCGGCATTGCCTGCTACTTCGTTGCTGCCGAGCGCGCACCGTCGCGCACCAGGGTGCAATTCACACTCGGGGTACTTTTTGCGTGGGGTTGGCTGGCACCGGCCATGGGTTGGATGTGGCATCTCGTGCCGGGTGGATTCATCGTGGCACCACTGCTGTTTGCGATCACACACGGTGCGGCAGCCGCCATCACGTCTCGCATCGTTTCTTGTCGATCGGATAGCGGCTCGGTGAGCAGCACGTCGCTCACTTCGCGAATCATGGTGCGTGGAGCAGCACACGTGCTCGCCGAGAGTTTGCGTTTTGTCGCACCATTCGGTGGTGTGCCGCTAGCTGGTCTCGCGCTCGGTGTGGC
>JAEMQQ010000062.1 GCA_016463775.1 Ilumatobacteraceae bacterium
TGGTGGTTGCGGCCTGATTCCACGCTGCAGCCCGAGCAAACATGTACCACGCACCAGCAAACGTCATGAGTGCCCCACCCACCATCGTGTGCACCCAGCGAATGTGCGCCACCGAGCCGCCTTGTGCATCAACCGTGGCCGGTGCATCGCCAGTGGCGCGCAACAACAACCCTGGGCGGGTGCGATGCATATAAAACGACGCCCCACCAGCCGCTACCCAGGTGAGATAGGTAAACAAGTCGTGGCCAAACACCACTGGCCCGACGAACGGCAAGTCTGATAGCCAACCCAATTCAAGTGGTCGAATCACTACCGGCAGCGGATCGCCTTCGATAGGTTTGCCGATGAATTGCGATAAACCTGTCCCAAAGATCACCATCGCCAGACCGGACACGATTTGATTGGCTCGCAACCCAACCGTGAGCGCAGCGTGAATCGATGACAGCACCACACCAACGACCATTGCGATGAACAACGCGAACCACAAGTTGCCGGTGCTGTCGGCCACGATGAACCCCGTGACTGCCCCCATCAACAACATTCCTTCAACACCCAAGTTGATTACCCCACTGCGTTCGGTGATTATTGCACCGAGCGAAGCGAGAATCAACGTGGTGGCGATGCTGATTGCATCAGCGAATGTGAGCAACCAAATGTTGGAGTTCATGTGGTGGCTCTCTGTACCCGTACCAAGGTGACTTTGTTGCGCCGAAACAGTTCGCCGCCGAGGGCGAACAACAGCACCGCACCTTGCAGCACCACGGCAATGGCAATCGGCACAGGGTCGTTCGATACTTGCAGTGCGTTGCCGCCCGTGCGCAGGCCAGCAAACAACACGGCTGCCAGCACCACGGCCAAAAAGTTGTAGCGCGCTAGGGCTGCCACCACGATGCCGGCATACCCCAAGCCCACTTGCAGCAAACCTGGGTCAACTTTGCCGGCGGGACCGACCACATACATCGCCCCGCCAACACCCGCCAGCGCACCAGACACCAACAGCACCGACGATTGCAACCATGCCGAATTCATCCCGGCGTAGCGAGCTGTGTTCGGTGAATCGGCATACACCGCAGTTTCGTACCCGTAGTTGGACACCCGCATGAACCAAAACAAAAATATAGCCAGCAGTACTGCCACAAAAAATGTCGGATATGCATTCGTGACTTTGTCAGTAAACAAAGCCATGGGTGAGAGACGCGCACTCTCTGCCACGGCACGGCCCTGCGGAAACGATGTGGTTGGGTCACGAAAAAAGCCAGTCGACCCGAAGATGAAGTAGTTCACCAAATTGAGCGCCACATAGTTGAGCAGCAACGTGCTGACGATTTCGCTCGTGCCGAGCCGGGCGCGCAGAAATGCAGGTACAGCAATCCACGCCGCGCCTGCCATGGCGCCAAAGAGCAGCACGCTCGGCACCGCAATCAGCGGTGGCAGCGAATCAGCCAGCACGATGCCCGCCCAGGTGCCACCGATCATGCCGAGATACATCTGGCCTTCTTGACCGATGCTGTACAGATTCATGCGAAATGCGAAAGCCGCGGCCAGACCGGTGCAAATGAGCGGTGTCGCCAAACCGAGGGTGTCGGTAATGCCATAGAAGCTGGTGTAGCCGTTATCCAACAAATCGAGGTAGGTGCGAACAGGTGGATGCCCGGTGAGTGCCAGAAATACTCCGCCAACTACCAATGCAAATATCACCGACACCACGGGCACAATCACCACTGCCGACTTGGGCACCGCCATGCGCTGCTCAACTTGGATACGTCGACCCAGCAAGATCATGTGGCGATACCAGCCATTGCTTGGCCGACCCGGTCGACATTCGTGTCGACCCCCGCCTGCTCGAGCGTGATGCGACCGCGGTACAGCACCATCACACGATCGGCCAATGTCATAACTTCATCCAAATCTTCACTCACCAGCAGAATCGCCTTGCCAGCATCACGTGCTTCGTCGAGCAGTGCGTGCACCGTTTCGACTGCCCCCACATCAAGCCCACGCGTCGGCGAACACACCACGAGCACGCGCGCACCACTCACCGAAAATATCTCGCGGGCCAACAACACCTTTTGTGCATTGCCACCAGAAAGCTTGCGAGTCGGGGTGAGTGGCCCTGGGGTTTTGATTTCTAATTGCTTGATGAAGGTTTCAGCGTCAAGTAGTGCTGATTTGCGATCCACCAGAAAATCGCGCTCGCGGGTCAACACGAGGTTGTCTCGAATCGACATCGATGGTGCCAGACCCGTGCCGAGGCGATCTTCAGGCACGTACGCCAAGCCGGCTCGACGCGCCCCGCGGGCACCGCGCCCTGCTGTTGGCGTGCCACATACCGTCACGTTGCCCTGCTGAGGTGCGCACAGACCAGCGATGACTTCAGCAAGGTCGCGTTGACCATTGCCAGCCACGCCGGCCACACCCACGATTTCGCCACCCCGCACTTCGAGGTTGATGTCGGTCAGTATTGCGACGCCGTCTCGTTCTAGGTGCACCTGAGAAGCCGACAACAACACATCCCCAACCGGCGACTTGGCCCGTCGCGGCACGATGTTGATCTCTCGTCCCACCATCAACTCGGCCAAGCGTCGCACATCGGCCTCGCCACGTCGCACCGAGCCAGTCACCTTGCCACCTCGCATCACCGTGATGCGATCTGAGATATCGACGACCTCGGCCAATTTGTGACTCACGAACACCACCGACTTACCTGCGTGGGTCATCGCTCGCACGGTAGTAAAAAGCTTCTCTACTTCAGGTGGCGCCAGTAGTGCAGTTGGTTCATCTAGTAACAAAATTTCAGCACCCTGATACAACGCCTTCACGATTTCCACCCGTTGTCGCTCGCCCGCTGACAACTCGCCTACGACGGCTCGTGGGTCGAGTGGCAAACCGAACTCTTCGGTGATTGCTGCCACCTTGGCCTCAATTTCTGCAGTTGCCAAC
>JAEMQQ010000063.1 GCA_016463775.1 Ilumatobacteraceae bacterium
GTCAATTGCTCGACCAAATTGCCGGGGTCGTAACTGATGATGACGAGGTCAGGGTTCAATGCCGAAATTGCTTCGACATTGGGCTCATATGCATCGAGTTTTTCGAGCGATGCTGTCTCTGCCGGAAAGTTGGAGAAATTATCGACCGCAATCACACGATCGCCAGCACCAATGGCAAACAGCATCTCCGTTGCCGTTGCCGACATCGACACGATTCGTTGTGGTTCCGCGTCAAGCGTGGTATCACCAACGGTGACCGGGAATTCAGCTGCGACCGTGGTTTCTGAAACTGCTGCTTCTTCGGTTGCAGCCGAGTCATCACCGTTGTTGCCACAGGCGGCCAAGGTGGGTACCAATAAAAAAAGGCCGGCAAGGCCGACCAGTCGTAACGTTTTCATGTTTTCTCCTTGCTCTTCTTGCGAGAGCAATTGATGGGTCACATTCGTTAGGCGACCGGACTTACGACGCACCGATAAACATCGGGAGTCGCATTACCGTTGCGAGACAGTGCCGGAATCTCACCGGACTTCGCTTACGAAGATGCACTGCAACTATTGCCGCAGCACCTTCACCGTATCAGTTCAGCCGGCGACAAGCGAGGCGAACCGCAAAATACCTTCGCGCAAGTCGTCGTCACCCAGCGCAAATGAAAAGCGGGCATACCCAGGCGCACCGAAGGCTTCGCCAGGCACGAACGCCACCTTTGCTTGCTCGAGCACGAGATCAGCCAACTGCATGGTGTTGTGGGCAGTGATGCCACCAATGTTGCGCTGCAATAAACCGCCCACGTTGGGGAAGCAGTAAAACGCACCCTGTGGCTGCATGCAGGTGACGCCCGGTATTGCAGTCAACATTTGATGCATCGCCTCGCCCCGCCGCGCAAAGGCCGTGCGCATCCGTGCCACATCATCCAACCCACCGGTGAGTGCGGCAACGGCGGCGTATTGCGCCACGTTCGACACGTTGCTCGTGGTGTGGCTTTGAAAGTTGATTGCGGCCTTCATCACGTCGGGTGGCCCGATCATCCAACCCACACGCCAGCCGGTCATGGCGTAGGTCTTGGCGACACCATTGACGATCACACAACGGTCGGCAATCTCGGGCACCAAGGTGGGCATCGAATGAAACTCGTGGCCACCGTAGGTGAGGTGCTCATAGATCTCGTCGGTTACCACCCACACGTCGTTCTTTGCCGCCCATTGGCCGATGGCGATGGTTTCTGCACGGGAATACACCGAACCGCTCGGGTTGTCGGGCGAAACAAAGAGCAGGGCCTTGGTGCGGGGTGTCTTGGCACGTTCCAGTTGCTCAACGGTGACCTTGAACTCGGTTTCCTCGGACGTGTCGATCACTACAGGCACACCACCGGCCAGTGCGATGGCTTCGGGATACGTCGTCCAATAAGGTGCCGGGCAAATCACTTCGTCGCCCGTGTCGCACAACGCGGCGAACGCCACGAACACTGCATACTTGCCGCCGACCGTTACCAACACCTGCGACGATGCACACTCAAACCCGCTATCACGTTTGGTTTTTGCCACAATGGCGTCGCGTAACAATGGCAACCCGGCTGCCGGCGTATAACGATGGGCCTTGGGGTCGCGTGCGGCTTTTACTGCTGCTTCAACGATGTGTTCGGGCGTGGCAAAGTCGGGCTCGCCCGCACCGAAACCGATTACCTGTTCACCCTTGGCTTGCAATGCCTTTGCCTTGGCGTCGACTGCCAACGTGGCAGATTCGGCGATTGCCGCCAGTCGTGCCGACACCCTTGACTTCTTGTTTACCGGTGTTGAACTCGACGACATCCCTGCCATGCTAAGACGGTGACGAAGCAGCCCACTACAGCAATAACGATTCCTGCTGAAATGTTGCCACGAGACGGGCGCTTCGGGTGCGGCCCATCCAAGGTGCGTGATGCACAACTTGACGCACTCGCCGGGGCCGGTCGACGACTGATGGGCACCTCCCACCGTCAGCCCCCCATCAAACAGCTGGTCGGCAGTGTTCGCGCAGGGTTACGCGAGTTGTTTTCACTCCCCGCTGGTTGGGAAGTCGTGCTCGGCAACGGCGGCTCGACCGTATTTTGGGATGTTGCCACCTTCGGTTTGATCGAGCAGCACAGTCAACACTTGGTATTCGGTGAGTTTTCACAGAAGTTCGCCGATGCTGCCGCAGCGGCACCCCATCTTGGCAAGCCAATGGTGGTGAGCAGCGAGCCAGGCACACACCCCGCCGCCATTGCTGCTGATGTCGACGCCTACTGCCTGACCCATAACGAAACATCGACTGGCGTCGCGATGCAACTCACGCGACCTTCGGGCATCGGCGATGCACTGGTTATTGCTGATGCAACCTCTGCTGCTGGTGGTCTTGCATGGTCGCCGAGCGAAGTCGACGTGTACTACTTTGCCCCTCAGAAGTCGTTCGCCAGCGATGGCGGTTTGTGGATTGCCTGCTGTTCACCACGTGCCGTTGCACGAATTGAAAAAATCAATTCCACTGGTCGCTGGACACCGGCGTCCCTTGATCTGAAGATCGCCCTCGACAACTCGCGGGCCGACCAGACCTACAACACCCCCGCCATCGCCACCATTTTCTTGCTCGATCAACAGCTGCAGTGGATGCTGGCGCAAGGTGGCTTGTCGTGGTGTGCAGCCCGCACTGCCGAGTCGGCCGGCATCATCTACAACTGGGCACAACAAAGTGCGTATGCCACACCATTCGTGGCCAACGCTGCCCAGCGCTCGCATGTGGTGGCCACCATCGACCTTGACGGTGTCGCAGCCAGCGACATCAGCGCTGTGTTGCGTCTCAATGGCATCGTCGACACCGATGGCTATCGCAAGTTGGGCCGCAACCAGTTGCGGATCGGGATGTTCCCGGCGGTTGAGCCTGCCGACATCACGGCATTTACC
>JAEMQQ010000042.1 GCA_016463775.1 Ilumatobacteraceae bacterium
TCGTAGGTGGCAACGGTGAGATCCATCGTCATGCTGCGCAGAAACCGACGGAAGCACTCAGGGTCGATTGGGAACTTGCGAACCGTGTCGACCACCGCCATCAATACGGGGTCTGCTGACGAGCCTGCAGCAAGGTCACGAAAGAAGCGGTCACCGAAGTCGGCGAGTGCTATTTCTCGTTGCGCCACGGGCACCGGCCCAAGGTCGTCGACTATGTCATCGGCATAACGACAAAAACCGTAGAGCGCATGCACGTGCGGTCGCTTGTCGGCAGGCAACACCTTGGTCGACCAGTAATACGTCGTGCCATGGCGCTTGTTGAATTCTTTGCACAACTTATAGCTCTCGGCAAGTGTGACCGGCCCACTCGGCAGGAGATGTGTGGTCGGTACTGGTGGCGTCGGCACCGCTCACCTGCCGTTGAGTTGTGCGGCGTAATCAGCGATGCGACGGGCGGCAAGTTTGCCCGACACCAACACCATCGGCACGCCAACACCAGGCACGGTCGACGAGCCCACAAAAAACAATCCGGGCACACGCTTGTCTTTGTTGTTCGGCCGGAATGGCCCGGTCTGGAAGAACGTGTGGGCCAATGCAAACGGGGTGCCGCGTTCCATACCTAAGCGTTCCCAATCCAGTGGGTCATAGACCCGCTCAACGACGACATCGGTCGGGTAACCGAGTCGCTTGACGCGGTCACGTACATCACCCATGATGCGGTCACGCTCACGTGACCAGTCGATCTTGCCATCGAGGTTCGGTGTCGGTTCCAACACATACAACGTGCTGTGGTCATCGGGCGCCAAGCCGGGTGTGTCGAGGGAGTGCAGCGTCACCAAGATCGACGGGTCGGGCATTCGAACGCCGTCTTCGATCAACGCCTTGAACGAACCGTTCCAGTCGGCACCGAAGTGAATGTTGTGGTGCGCCGCATTGGCCGGTGGCAGACCCTTGACCCCGGCGATCCACAACAAACAGCTGGGGCTGTATTTTCCCTTGCGCGCAACACGTGGTCCGTCGACACCGCCGAGCATGGTGCGGTACACGACCGGCAGATCAGGGTTGCACACCACGGCATCACAAGCGATGCGTTCACCGTTTTCCAGTTCGACACCCGTGACGTGGCCGCGTGAGCCACTCGACCGCAAAATGTTGGTGACAGACGAGCCGTACTGAATTCGTACGCCAGCTTTTTCGACTGCCGACGCCAAGCCTGTGGCCATGGCATGCATGCCGCCCTCCGGAAAATAGACGCCCTCCACCGAGTCCATGTAGGTGATGACTGCGTACAGCGACAAGGCCTCGTACGGTGCGAGCCCCGCATACATGGATTGGAAACTAAAGATGCGTTGCAGACGGTCATCTTTGAAGAAGCCGCCAATTTTTTTGTCGAGCCTTCGGAAAGCACCCATCTGCACCAAGCGCAAACCGTCCCGCCAGGGCCTGGCGAGATCGAGCACGGAGTCGTAGTTCGTCTCGATGAACGATGACATCTCCGCCTTGTAGAGGCCTTCGAGCCAGTCACAAAACTTGATGAACGAGGCTGCCTCAACCTTGTTCGAGAACTGGGCGATCTCTTCAGCCATCGCCTCTCGCCCGTGTCGCACCATGAGTTCGCTGCCGTCTTCGTAGACCGCGCGATACATCGGGTCGACCTTCTTGATGGTGACGAAGTCGGCCATGTTGGCACCCGCGGCGGCGAACGCATCTTCGAGCAAACCTGGCATCGTGAGCACGGTCGGGCCGTTGTCGAGGCGGAAGCCGTGTGATTCGATGACTCCGGCGCGGCCACCCGGGATGTCGTCACGCTCGAGCAGCGTGACATCGTGGCCACTGCCCGACAAGTAGGCCGCCGAGGAAAGGCCACCAAGGCCAGCACCTACTACTACGACATGCATACGTTTCATTATGCTCGCCGTTCGCTCACGAAATGTGCAAGCCCTTCGAGCTGATCACGCACTGACCGATCGATTGGGGCTGCGGTGATGGCGGTGATCGCCTCGGCCGTGAGGCGCTCAATCATTGACTCCATCTCGCTCAGCGCGCCACAGCCGACGATGGCTTCCTGCACCTGAGTGATGTCTGTGTCACTGAACACACCGCGGCCCACACGTTCGAGCACTACGCGTTGTGCATGGTTTGCCCGTTGCAGTGCCATCGCCATGAGTGGTGTGGGCTTGGCTTCGCGCAAGTCATCACCAACTGGCTTGCCGGTCAGCGCAGAATCACCAAAGGCACCGAGCACATCGTCACGCAATTGAAATGCATCACCGAGCGGTAGCCCATAAGCCGAGTACGCAGACAACAATGTGGTGGATTCATCGGCAAGCAGTGCGCCAAGATGCAACGGGCGCTCGATGGTGTACTTGCCGCTCTTGTACCGACAGATACGAGCGGCTTTGTCGGGCCGGCGCTCATTTTGTGCCGAGCCGAGCATGTCAAGGTATTGACCGATGTTCAACTCAACTCGAAGCTCGTTCCACATCTGCCAACCACGAACACCCAGGTCGGCGAGCAACATATCGGCGTACACGAACGACAGGTCACCGATCAGAATTGCCGCACCATCCCCGAACCGTCGCGCATCCCCCGACCAACCACGCATGCGATGTTCGGACTGCATCGACTCGTGGGTGGTGATGGCGCCACGGCGGGTCGTGGAACCGTCCATGATGTCGTCGTGGAACAATGCAAAGGCATGCAGCAACTCGAATGCTGCTCCTGCATCGATGACTCGTGCATCAGTTGACGCACCCCCGGCACCGACGAAGCCCCAGTACGTGAATACCGGTCGCAATCGCTTGCCACCACCCACCACCATGCGTTCAAGTTCGGAAAAAGGGGCGACCAGGTCGGCATCGAACGTCGTCCAGCGTTGGCGCTCAGCGGCGAGAAACGCCCGCAATCGCTCGTCAACCCGACCCGCAATCTCACGAATTGAGGCCGGCGTGGTGCTCACGAGACGAGGCTACGCCAGCGTCAACGCGAATCTTCTGGCAGCTGAATCTCCTTGACCTCGAGTCGTGCAGCGGCAATACGATCGCGGCACACCTTCACCAGTTCAGTGGCACGTTTGACCCGCTCAGCCAGATGATCAACATCGATGTCGTCATCGGAGAGTGCCTCGAGAATCTCCTCAAGTTCCGTGACTGCTGCTTCGTAACCGACGTTCGTCAGATCTTTTTTGGAAGCCATGAGTACTCCTTATATTAGGTGGTTACTTTTTCGAACTCGACTCAGCACTGTCTGCTGCCAAGGTCACCGTGCTCACGAGCGTGCCGTCAGCCAATCGCGTGGTGATTTCGGCCTTCTTGTTCACCTTGCTCACCGATCTGAGCACGGCCCCGTCGGCGTCGTAGGTGATGCTCCATCCACGACGCATCAAGATGACCGGGTCGAAACCTGCGATCTGTGCCGCCAGCTCGTTGATCCGTGATTTTGCCGAGTCGAGCCCCGTGGTGCGCAACGTGCGTAAACGACCAGCCGCATTGGCGATGCGGCGTTCGCTATTTGCCAGGGCAGCCAACACCACCGTGGCGATGCGCTGTGCCGATTCATCGACTTGGCGTACGAACTCCACAACTTTGTCGATGATCGATACCGCACAAGCCGTGGGGGTTTTGTTCCATGAGTACGCCACTTCGTCGGCGATGCTCGTGTCGACCTCGTGACCAATGCCGGTGAACACTGGTTTTTGGCAGGCGGCGATTGCCCGCGCAATCGACTCGTCGTCGAACGTGGCGAGGTCGACGCGCGAACCACCGCCTCGAATGACCGCCACAAGATCGATACCAGGCAACTCAGAGAAGAGTGCAATGGCGCCAGCCACACCAGACGCCGCACCGTCACCCTGCACCCGCACGTCACACAACGACACGGTGAACCCGATGTTCGACTGTTCGAGGGTTTTCATAAAGTCGGCATGGGCGGCGGAGCCCTTGCTCGCCACCAAGCCGATGGAAAGTGGCACCAGTGGCAGCGTTGCGCGACGGTTGCGATCGTAGAGACCCTCTTTTTTCAGCCGATCAACAATCTCGTCGCGTTTGGCTGCCAAATCGCCGAGCGTGAATCGCGGATCGATATCCGACATTTTGAAGCCGAACGAACCCGATGCTGCGTACACGTCTGGTGTGCCACGAATCCGCACTTTGATACCGCTGACGATGTCTAACTCGTGTTGCTTCATTTTGGGTACGAGTCGCTGGCGCACACCCCTGAACAGCTTCACCGCAATCATCTTTTTTTCACCATCCACGTCCTCGACAAGGTCGAAATAACAGTGGCCACTCGACGGATTGCTCACTTTGGTGACCTCGCCGTACACCCACACGTCGCGAAACTCGCGAACCAACACCACGTTGATGTCGTCGATCAGCTCCGAAACACTGCGCGCTGCGTCGTCGAGCTCGCCGTCTTGGTCGCCAAAGGGATTGCCAAAAGAATCGTCAAAGTCAGTCATGCAATTTTTGTGGTACCTCGTTGCCTGGCAGGTTGGTTGGAGTGCTCCCGCAAATCTAGGCTGACGGTCTGATGTTGAAACTGCGACGGCTTGGCGTTGTGGTCGCGCTGGTCATCGCCGCCACCGCCTGTGGCGAACGCCTGGTCTATGAAGCTTCAACCGACCCCACCATTGTCACCCAATCAGCACCCACCACGATTGCCTCTGGCGGGACTACCGATGACACCGCACCCGACCCGGCATCGGGCTCGACGGTCAGCAGCGACACCATCAACTGGGGTCCGTGCCCCACAGCACCCAGCCCGTTGGAGTGCGGAAAACTTGCGGTGCCATTCGACTACGACAACCCCGGTGTTGGATCGTTCGTGTTGTCGATCATGCGACGCTCTGCAGAAATACCAGCAACGCGAATCGGCTCACTTCTGGTAAATCCCGGCGGCCCCGGTTTCGGCGGCACGGTAATGGCCGAACAGGCCGAGTACTACTTCAGCACGGAGTTGCTCGAGCGATTTGATGTCATCGGTTGGGATCCACGTGGCACCGGCACATCAACACCTGCGGTGGATTGCACCGAGGACTACGACCGGTTCTTCGGTATCGACTCACCACCCAACGATGAGGCCGCCAAACAAACCATGATTGACCTAACGCAAGAGTTCGTCGACCTTTGCGTCGAGCGCAACGGTGAGATGCTGAAGTACATATCCACCGAGGCGTCAGCGCGCGACATGAATTCCATCCGTAACGCTTTGAACGAGGACAAGATTTCGTACTTCGGTGGTTCCTACGGTTCAGAACTCGGTGCAACGTGGGTGACGCTGTTCCCCACCACTGTTCGTGCCGCTGTATTCGATGGCGCATCCGACCCCAACGCCAGCGGGTTTGATCAGGCTGTAGCGCAGTTGAAGGGTTTCGAGCAGCAGCTTGATACTTTTTTGACTGACTGCGCCAAGCGAGTTGCTTGCAAGATCTACAACAATGGCAGGCCGGCGGCGTTGTTCGACCAACTCGTGATCGATATCGACTCGACCCCCATCGTGGTGAGCAGTAATCGCACGCCAGTGACCCAAGGGGTGTTTTACACCGCAGTGGTGCAGGCGATGTACAGCAACACACTTTGGCCACAGCTAGAAAGTGCACTGGCTAATGCAGTACGAGGTGACGGTGCACTGCTACTGGCGCTGTACGACGAATACTTCCAGCGACGCCCAGATGGTTCTTACGGCAACGAACTCGAGGCGTTTCTAGCTATTTCGTGTTTGGATGACCCCGAGGGCTCGACCGTTGCTGATGTTGATACAGATGTTGCACTGTTTGCTGCCGCAGCCAAGCGACTTGGCGCAAACTTTGGCTACGGCTATGCCTGTGCATTCTGGCCCCACCGTGTGGCCGAGCGAATCGTCGTGACCGGAAAAGGCGCGGGCCCGATTGTCGTCGTCGGCACGACCGGCGATGCTGCAACCCCGCTGGCCAGCACGCGAAAAGCAGCGAAGAACCTCGAGCAAGGTGTGCTCGTCATCGTCGAGGCTGACCGCCATACGGGATACGGCCTTAATTCATGCATCGTAAGAAATGTTGATGCTTACCTTATTTCTCTGAAGGTTCCCAAGAACGAGACCTACTGCAAGTAGCAGGGGTCACGGGCGGCGTTCGCTGAAAAACTTTTGTAGCAGCAACCCGCACTCTTCGGCGAGTACTCCCTGACGTACGACCGCTTCATGATTGAGTCGTGGATCAACCGCCACGTTATAGAGCGAACCAATGGCACCGGCCTTCAGATCGGGTGCGCCGAACACCACGGTGCCCACTCGGGCATTGATGATCGCACCTGCACACATCACGCACGGCTCGAGAGTTACATAGAGGGTGCAATCATCAAGCCGCCAAGTGCCCACATGTTGCGCAGCCAACCGCAGAACTTGCATTTCGGCGTGCGCCGTTGGGTCACCAAGTTGTTCCCGCTGGTTGCCTGCCGAGGCAATCACCTGACCATTCCGAACGACAACTGCTCCAACCGGAACATCGCCATGTGTTGATGCAAGTCGTGCTTCCACCAAGGCAGCCCGCATTGCAGTCACGTCATCTATCACGACCGCATTCATATCACCACGGTAGACCTCACCACGGTGCGAGCCATCAGTACGCTGAAGATGTGGCAACGCGTCCCAATCAGGGAGCACCGTCCAGCGTGCTCATTCTTGACTGCACCCTGCGCGACGGTGGCTATTACAACGACTGGGACTACTCATTTGACCTGGTCAAGCGCTACGTAGATGCCATGGCTGCGGCAAAAATCGACATCGTCGAACTGGGCTTTCGTACCTTGCAGAGCACCCAATATTTGGGTGCAACCGCCTACACCACCGACTCCTTCATCGAGCGGCTGACAATTCCACAGAGTCTGCGATTGGCAGTGATGTTGAATGCCAAAGAGTTGCTCGCTGCCGCCGACCAACGCACGGCGATTCGCAGCACGTTCGCCCGTCGTGCCAACTCGCAGGTGTCGATGGTGCGCATTGCTGCGAACCGTAACGAGGTTGCACTGCTCGGCCCAGCCATCGAAGAATTGCACGAACTCGGCTACGAAGTGGCGCTCAACTTGATGCAGATTTCCGAGATTGCTCTCGAGCACATCACCGCCTTCGGTCAACAAGCCAAGTCGTTCGATGTTGCCTATGCCTACATTGCCGACTCGTTCGGCTCGCTTCGCCCCGTCAACCTGCCGCCCATCATGCGGGCACTCGGTGACGGGTTCGGAACTGCGATCGGCTGCCACTTGCACGACAACATGTCGTATGCACTCGCCAACACGATTGAAGCAATCGACGCCGGCGCAGTCATCGTCGACTCCACCATTCAGGGCATGGGCCGCGGGCCCGGCAACGTGCGTACCGAATACCTGGTGATGGAACTCGCCCGGCGTGGGCAAACCCAGGCTGTGGTGCAGCCACTTGTCAACCTTGTCGAACAAGAGTTTGCTGAAATGAAAAAAACGTACGGGTGGGGCTCGAGCCTGTACTACTTCCAGTCAGCCAACTTGTCGGTGCACCCGACCTATGTGATGGAACTCACCAAAGACGACCGTTATTCGCCATCAGAAATCGTCACGGCGCTCGACCGCCTCAACGAGCGTGGTGCCACCAGTTTCGATGTGCGTCGCCTGACCGAAGCCGTGCACGGTGAACCGTTGCGCTTCGCCGGCGGCACCAACGTCGACGATTGGTGCACCGCCCGTGATGTGCTGCTTGTTGCCAACGGCCCCGAGGCGCACGCCAAGAAATCAGAAATCGAGATGTTCATTCGCCAGCACCAGCCGTTCGTGATCGGGCTCAACGCCCACCTGCCAATCGACATGTCACTCGTCGATGCGGTTGCGGTGTGCCACCCCGAACGCGCGATGCTCGACGCAACCGCACTTGGCGCACTCACCTGCGAAGTGGTCGCACCACAACAACTGCTCACATCGCTCGGCATCACAGTGCAGCGCCATCGTGACGTTGGCTATCGAGTGCAAGGCAGCACGCTGGCCTTCGATGATGAGGGTGTAGTCATCCCCCACCCAATCGTCGCGGGCTATGCACTGAGCATTGCCGGCCGCGGTCAGGCCAAACATATTTTTCTCGTTGGCTTTGACGGCTTCAACGACATGGATGTACGACACGTGATGATGCAGGAAACCCTCGACCAGTTCACCACCAGTTTTGGCTCGCTCCCGGTTACTGCGCTCACGAAGTCCAGTTATCGCGTTCACCAGCGTTCGCTGTTTGCCCCACTGTGACGTTGTCGCTGCCCGACTCGTTTCTGGTCGTCATTCCGGCCCGCTATGCGTCAAGTCGATTTCCTGGTAAGGCTTTGGCAGATTTGGGCGGTCAAACCGTTTTGCGCAGATGCTTTAATCAAGTGAGCCAAGTTGTTGCGCGCGAACACATCATTGTTGCCACCGATGACGAGCGAATCGCCGACGAATGTCGTGCACATGACATGCCGTTTGCCATGACATCCCCTGCGTGCCTAACTGGTACCGACCGAGTTGCCGAAGTTGCCACACAACGCATCGCAGAGTGGTACATCAACGTGCAAGGTGATGAACCATTCCTTGACCCGCAGGGGCTTGCCGCCATGTTGTCCGCTGCGGCGGCCACAGCCGGCACTGTCGGAGTAATCAATGCCTACTCGGCGATTCGCGACGAAGCAGATTTTCGCAGTGCCACGGTGCCCAAAGTGGTGGTGGATCTAACCGGGCGACTGTTGTATATCAGTCGCGGTTCCATACCAACTTCGAAGGCGTTCGCGTTCGTGGAAGCAAAGCGGCAAATCGGCTTGTACGCATTTCGAGGCGTTGCACTTGCCCTCTTTGCTTCCCGCACCGAAAAAACACCACTGGAAGAAATCGAGGATATTGAAATTCTTCGCTTTGTCGAGCTCGGTGTCACGGTCAACATGATTGCGGTTGACTCCGTTGGAATTGCCATTGACACCCCCGAAGATCTCGAGCGGGCGCGCAACTACTTGGCTGCGCGCTAAGTAGCGATCAGCGAACGCAGCAACTTGCCCCATCGTTGCAGCGACGAATCGATGATGAAATAGTCGGCTACTGGCGGCACGAAACCGGCTGAATTCTCGGCAGTCTGCAACCAGTTCACCGCATCGTCGCCAGTTGTGGCCGTATGAAAAAAGGGATTTTCTTCGATTGGGCTCATGGCAAAGCCTGAAGCGGTGGCAAACGCACACGATGGCACCCCGCTGAGATATGTGTCAAGTGGTGCCGCAGTGCCCACCAGCAATGCTCCACCCACCTGTTTGACCAGCTTGGCGAGCGGTTCGGTGGTGAGTACGACGTTGTTCGGTAGTTGCATCGCGGGTGTGCCGCACTGTGGGTGCCAGCGCACGAGTACCGAACGCGACACAGATTGTCTACTCATGGCGGCGAGAAACTCGGCGAGTTCGTTGTTGGATTGAGTGCATTCAGCACCACCCACCACCAGCCACGGACGATTGATGAGTGATGTGGCTGGTCGTGTTCTGATCTCTGAGTTACTTGTCGGCCCAACATGCTGGTAGCGAAGTGCTTCGACGTCAATCAGAGATACGCCAGATGGGGCAAGTTCTTCTTTGTCGTGTGGGCCGTGAACCGCCAGCACTTCAGGCTTGATTTCTCCAAGAAACGATCTGGCCCGCAAATCCCATGGCCGCATCATGGTGTGCAAGTACGGCAACCATTTCATCTTGTGGTGTTCCACACTGCGGGCGAGGCACGCTTCCCAGCCTTGGCCCTCAAAAGCGCTGATCCACACCGTTGTTGGTGGTTGGCGTTTAACCGCCGCATCAAACATTGCCGACAACAAACATGTGCGCACCGAGTGCGTACCACGCACTGATTGTTCATACATCGGCTGCCACGACAGCCAGAGTTGTGCTAAATCCGAGTTGGGTGGCAACGCGGCTCGTATCGCTGCACTGGTTGGGGCATTTCGCCGCAACTGCTGCCAAGTGCGCATGGCTCGCCACCATACGCCGACAGTGAGATAGTCAGAAACCAATTCGTGTGTGGCTGTTACACCATTGAGGTGACGCAGCATGTTTCGGGCAGCACGTGTTGGTCGGGTCGCTGGCCCGTCGGAGTGCATGTGGAGGTAACCAATCGAGTGTTCCATCTCGCGCAGCAGGCTTGGTAGCGCTCCAAAATATTGTGAGTGGCTGTTATCTGTGGTGTGGTACGACGCAGGCAGGTATTCCATCAACATCACATCACCAGTTGTACGAAGCCGACGCGACCGAAAGGTATCGAGTAGGGCATGCATCAGTGCACGACCCCAAGCACCGACCACGCGAGGCCGCGACACGTATTTGGGCAAATGGTCACTAGGCAGCACTGCTCGACCATCATCCAGCGCCGATATGCGTTCGAAAACCAGCGGGTCGGTCCACAAACTGCTCTCGCGAACGCTGCTAGCCGCCCACAAATCAAACGAGCCGCTGCGCAGCATGTCGCGTAATGCTCGCCCGTGTAGAGAAACTGCACCAAGGTCACGGAGTGCAGCGAGGTATCTCTCGATCAACGCAAGCCGGGAAGTGCGATCCAGATGAACCTCCGAAGTTCATTTCAGGTGAAGTGGCGGAAGGGGTGGGATTTGAACCCACGGTAGGCATACACCCACAACGGTTTTCGAGACCGTCCCATTCGGCCGCTCTGGCACCCTTCCGTCTGGCAACGCTATCTGTGTGGGTGTGGCGGAGGGGGTGGGATTCGAACCCACGGAAGCTTGCGCTTCACGCGCTTTCCAAGCGCGCCGATTCGGCCGCTCTCGCACCCCTCCGAATCGTCACGACGTTCAACTGCAACGCGTGAACAACGGCAGGCTATCTGAGTTGACGTGAGCACCATTAGTGTGTGCGCTGCTGTCATCTCGTCGAGTGAGGTGGCGGTCGGGTCCTGTGCAACGGATGCCCGAGAATCAGGTCAGATCCGGAAGGAAGCAGCCTTCATCGGTCGCTGAAGTGTGCCGCAGATCGCCTGGCCGTCACTTCAGTCGACGAAACCTGCTGGTTGCTCATCGCAGCGATGCTGCGCGCTCGCCAAGTTTCGCCACGCCCCAACTTGCGGTGAGTGCGGCAAATTCAGCGCGTGGGCCCGTCCATTTCCAGTCGGCAACGGCTCCGACATTGACCGTGTCAACGAGCGTGGCCAAGATGCGAAAAAGTTCGGCGTCAGCTCGGTGATCACGAAGTGTGGCTGCCAACTTTTCAGCACTGCGCACCTTCACACCATCACCCGCCCACTGCACGTGGTCAGCTGGTATCGACATGAGGTTGCCATATTTAGCAAGCACCGTTGACGCGCTCTTGGCGCCCCAGCCCGGCAAACCTGGGAAACCATCAGCGCTATCCCCCACGAGAGCCAGATAGTCAATGATTGACGCCGGGCCGACACCGAACTTTGCCTGCACTGCTTTTTCATCTACCACCACATCGTTCTTGCGGTCGACTTGCACGACACGGCGACCGCTCACGCATTGACCCAAATCTTTGTC
>JAEMQQ010000043.1 GCA_016463775.1 Ilumatobacteraceae bacterium
AAAAACTCCTGACTTATGAGAGTGGCGTCGACCCGGTCGGCGAAGGTTGGTCACAAAGCCAGGTGCGCTACTACATCTTTGCCCTGCTCTTCGTGGTGTTCGATGTCGAGGCCGTGTTTATCTTTCCGTGGGCGACGCAACTTGAGCGTTATGGTGCGTTTGGTTTGGCCGAAATGGGTCTGTTCATCGGCGTGCTACTACTCGGCCTCGTGTATGCGTGGCGCAAAGGAGTCTTGCGATGGGTCTAGTCGAGCGCGGTCGGATGCCTCGTTCTTTGGCGACGCTGTTCAACATGGGTCGCTCGTACAGCATGTGGGTGTACCAGTGGGGCTTGGCCTGTTGTGCGATTGAAATGGGTGCTGCCTTCGGGTCGCCTCGTTACGACGTGATGCGACTCGGTGTCATTCCCTTGCCGGCCAGCCCGCGCCAAGCCGACCTCGTGGTCATCTCGGGAACAGTCACCGACAAGATGGCGCCAGCCATCAAACGTTTGTACGAGCAGATGCCCGAGCCCAAATATGTGATCAGCATGGGAAGTTGTGCAAATTGTGGTGGCCCATATTGGGATTCGTATTCGGTGACCAAAGGTGTTGATCAAATCATTCCGGTTGATGTGTATGTGCCAGGTTGCCCGCCGCGCCCCGAAGCATTGCTCGAAGGCATCGTGCTATTGCAGGAGCGCATCAAGAACGAAGACATGGGTGCGCGTTGGCGCGGCGAAGGCACTCGCTCGCTCGATGCCAGCGCTGCTGCCGAACGAAAAGGAAAACCCGTTGTCGTCGGCGCCTGAAGTAATCACCGACGTCGCGCGCGAGTCGCTGCTGGCAGAAATTACTGCTGCACTTGGCGACCGACTTGCTGCCTCCCATTTGCGACCTGCTGATGACCTGTGGTTGCGGGTGCACACCGATGCCTGGAAGTCGTCGATTCGCACCCTGCGTGACACGCTTGGCTTTCACTATTTTTGTTTTCTGTCGGCAATCGACTGGATGCCATCCCCATTCGGTCGTGGCGAAGACGACCCCACCGAGCCGACACCCGTGCGTGACACCACGATTCGCTCGGGTTACGCCGGTGGCGCCACACGGATGCAGGTATTTGTGCGCATCGTGAACCCCGTGACGCATATTGGGGTCACCATCAAGGTGGATGTCGACGACGCAAAGCCAGTCCTTGAATCACTCCATGATGTGTACGCCGGCGCGAACTGGCACGAACGCGAAACCCACGAAATGTTCGGCATCAACTTTGACGGCCACCCCGACTTACGCAACATGTATTTACCGATGGACTTTGAAGGCCATCCGTTGCGCAAAGACTTTCCACTTTTGGCGCGCATGATCAAGCCATGGCCAGGCATCGTGGATGTTGAGCCACTGCCCGGTGGTGGCGTCGATGAAAGTGCCGACGAAGCATGAGCCTCACCGATCGCCTGTTGGGGGACCGCCAGCGTCTGGCGTACATCGCCAGCCAGGCGGCCGATTCGCGTCTCAATGTCGAACTTGAAACAGAGGGCATGACCCTCAACATCGGGCCGCAGCACCCAGCCACGCACGGCACATTGCGCATCATCGCGCGTCTCGACGGCGAACAAGTGGTGTGGGCCGAGCCATCGTGCGGCTACATGCACCGCGGATACGAAAAACTTGCCGAGGTTCGCACCTATCCGCAGGTGACTTCACTGGTCAACCGCATCGACTGGCTGGGCAGCTTTGCCAATGAAGTGCCGTTCATCTTGGCGGCCGAAAAGTTGATGGGGGTCGAAGCGCCGGCCCGTTCACAACACATTCGCACGATTTTGTTCGAGTTGTCGCGCATCGCGAACGTGTCGCTGTTTCTTGGTGATCTCGGTGTGCAGATGGGTGCCATCACGCCTGTCTTTTTTGCATTCCGTGATCGCGAGTACGTACTCAACCTGATTGAGGGTGCCACCGGTGGTCGCTTTCATCCGAACTTCGACCGCATCGGCGGATTGAAAGACGACCTGCCGAAGGGTTGGATCGCTGAAACCAAGGCAGTCATGAAAAAACTGCGAAAGTTCTGTGACCAGATTGATGACTTGTTGTTCGGTAACGAAATCTTCCAGGCCCGCATGCGTGGCATCGGTGTGATTCCGCGAGATGTCGCGTTGCAGTACGGCTTGTCGGGCGCCAACCTGCGGGCCAGCGGTGTGGATTGGGATTTGCGTCGCGACCAGTCGTTGCCGATGGCCTGGAACAAAGCCGATTGGAAAGTATGGACGCACCCCGATGGTGACAGTTACGCCCGTTGTTGGGTGCGTTTGCAAGAAACGCGTGAATCGACCAAAATCGTCGATCAGTTGCTTGACACCATTCCGAGTGGCCCAATCATGGCCAAGGTCCCCAAGATCATCAAGGTGCCGGAAGGTGAAGCATGGGTGTCGACTGAAAACCCACTCGGCGAGATGGGCTACTACGTCGTGTCACGTGGTGAGCTCGGGCCGTTCCGTGTGAAGATTCGTTCGGCAAGTTTCAACAACATGTCGGTTGCGCCATGGGCGCTGCGCGGCGTATATGTGCCGGACATCGTCACGATTCTTGCTTCGCTCTATTTCATTCTCGGTGACATCGACCGATGATGCAGGTGTTGGCACTCGAAGTGCCGTATTGGGGCCAGTCGCTGCTGCGAGTGCTTGGCGGCATTGTCGCAGTGTTGCTACCCGCCGGCACGATCGTCTATGTGTTTTTGTTCAAGATGATGTCGTTCATGCAAAGTCGACTCGGCCCGATGGAAGCAGGCCCGTATGGCTCGCTGCAGTTGGTGGCCGAAGTGGGCAAGTGGCTGCAGAAAGAAGACATCGTGCCCGAGCGTGCCGATCCACGCATCTTCAAGATGGCTCCAATCGTGGTGCTGGCGAGCACTTTTTTGTTGGTGGCTGTGGTGCCGTTCGGGCCCGACGCATGGTTCACCAATTTTGAGGCTGGAGTCTTTTATGCGTTGGCCGTGTCGTCGCTGTCGGTGCTCGGCATTTTGATGGCTGGGTGGGCAAGTGCAAACAAGTATTCGCTGCTTGGTGGCTTGCGCGCTGCCGGCCAGTTGATCGCCTACGAACTGCCGATGGTCCTTGCGGTCATTGGTGTCATCATTCAGGCCGAGACGATGAACCTGCAGCAAATCGTGGTCGCCCAAAATGCGGGTGAAATATTCGGTTTCAGCGGTCTGGGCAACCCGTATCTCATCACGCAGTTGGTCGGCTTCGTTATTTTCATGATCGCGGTGCAAGCCGAGCTCACCCAGGCACCATTCGACATGCCGATTGCTGAAAGCGAATTGGTGTCGGGCTACATGACCGAATATTCGGGGTTTCGCTTCCTTATGTTCTTCATTGGTGAGTTCGCCACCGCCGGTGTATTCGCCCTGATTACCTCGGTATTGTTCCTCGGCGGTTGGGGAGTACCGTTTGCGTGGTTCGGCTGGACCGATGTCGACTCGGTCAGCAACTGGATGAACATCGTCGGACCAATCATCATGTTCACCAAAATGATGCTTATTGTGTTCATCATCATGTGGGTGCGTTTCAGTTCGCCACGCTTCCGTGAGGATCAGCTCCAGCGCTTCGCTTGGAAGGTGCTGATCCCTGTGTCGCTGGGCAATATCGCAATCACGTCAATCTTTAAGGTGGTGATGTAAATGCCCAAAGTTCCAGGTTTGGTCAAAGGTCTGGGTGTCACCCTCGGCACGTTGTTTGAAACCGTCACCAAAGGCGCCAACACCGTGCAGTATCCGCACGAAAAAGAAGCACCACCGACGCGCTCCCGTGGTGTCATCGCACTGCACGAAGGCAACTGCACCTCATGCATGTTGTGTGCTCGCTCGTGCCCCGACTGGTGCATCTACATCGAAGGGCACAAAGAGCTTGCCCCGCCGCGTCGCGAAGGTGGCAAAGTACGCCAGGTCAACAAACTTGATCGCTTCGACATCGACTATGCGCTGTGTATGTATTGCGGTATCTGTGTTGACGTCTGCCCGTTCGACGCACTGTTTTGGAGCCCCGAATACGAATACTCAGAACCACGTATTGCCGATTTGTTGCACGACAAAGCGAAGCTGAGTGAGTGGATGGAAACCGTTCCCGAGGCACCAGAACTTGAAGCTGGCGCCGAGAAAAAGAAGTAGTCGCGTGATTGCCATCGAGCTTCTTGTCGCCCAGAACATCGGGTTTGCCGTCATAGCGCTGGTCATGATCGTTGCGGCACTGCGTGTGGTGACCACCCACAACGTGGTGCATGCGGCACTGTGGCTGGTGGTGGTGCTGAGTGGTGCCGCCGCCCAGTATGTGTTGTTGGCGGCCGAATTCGTTGCCGTCACTCAGGTGCTCGTATATATAGGTGCAGTGATGGTGCTGTTTTTGTTCGGCACGATGCTCACGCGCGCCCGCATCGGCACCGAACGCGACCTCAACAACCCCTACCGATTGCTCGGTATCCCCGTCGCCGGCCTGCTGTTCGCCGCGATGGCGATTGCGATCGTTTCGTCATTCGGTGACGAGCAGTTGCCGAGCGACCCACGGGTCATCGGTATCCCTGAGATTTCCGACCAAATCTTCGGGGCGTACCTGTTGCCATTCTGGGCACTGTCGTTCGTCTTGCTGGCGGCAATCATCGGGGCCATCGTGCTGGCCCGCAAGGACTGAACCCGTCATGTTGACCGGCCAGTTCCTGCTGCTCGGGGCAATCCTGTTCTGTATCGGCGTGTACGGCGTCATCGCCCGCAAAAATGCGGTGCTCGTGCTCATGTCGATTGAACTCATCCTCAATTCGGTGAACATCAACCTGCTTGCATTCGCACTGCGCAATGGCTCGGCTGACGGCCACACGTTTGCCCTGTACGTCATCGCTGTGGCAGCTGCCGAAGTCGGCGTTGGTTTGGCGATGGTGCTGCTCATCTACCGCAATCGACGCAACATCGGGCTCGATGAACTCAGTGAGATGCACGGATGATGTTGGCCGTATCCGAGGTGTTGTCACCACTCAAGGGTGGCTGGTTTTTGGACAACGCCTGGCTCGTGCCCGTGGTGCCGACGATCGGGTTTGCACTCATCGTGCTCTTTGGTAAACGATTGCCCAAAAAAGGTAGCGAGCTCGGTGTGTTGTCCATCTTCGTCAGTCTCGTTCTGGCAAGTGGTGCCGCCTGGCAGTGGATTCAGCGCGTCGGTGCCGCAGGTGAGGAACAATTCATATCGCCGGTCGTGCGGACGTGGACGTGGTGGCAAGCCGGAGGGGTTGAATTTACGATTGGCCAGCACGTCGACGGGCTCACCGTCGTGGTGCTGTTCGTCGTGGCACTTATTTCAACACTCATCCAGATTTATTCGCTTGAGTATCTGCGCGGCGATCGTCGCTTCACCCACTTTTTCGCGGCACTGACCCTCTTTTCTGCCGGCATGTTGGCGATGGTGGTTGCCGAAGACATGATCTTATTTTTGCTCGGTTGGGAAATCATGGGCCTGTGTTCGTTCATGCTCATCGGTCACTGGTGGGAAGATGGTGCCAATAGTCGGGCTGCGCTCAAGGCTTTTTTCACCGTACGTACGGGCGATGTCGGTCTGTTGGTTGGTATTGCGATGCTGTTCTTTGCCGCCAATGAGTGGACGACCACCAACCTTGGCTTGTCGGGTTTCTCGATCCGTGGTATTTCGGCATGGGCACTGTCGGGTGAACCGAACTCGACGGTCATCCTCGTCGCCGCAGTCGCACTCTTCATTGCCGCGATTGGCAAGAGTGGTCAATTCCCGTTGCACACCTGGTTGCCGGATGCGATGGCCGGCCCCACACCGGTAAGTTCGCTGTTGCATTCATCGACAATGGTGGTGGCTGGCGTATTTCTCGTAGCCCGTCTGTATCCGGTGTTCTTCACGGGCCTCGACATTCTTGGTCCGTCATCCAACGTAATTATGGTGATTGCTGCGATCACCATCGTTGTCGCAGCCGCCCTGGCTTTCGTGCAAACCGATATCAAACGGGTGCTGGCCTACAGCACGGTCAGCCAACTCGGCTACATGATGCTCGGTCTCGGCGCCGGCGCGTGGCTACCTGCGGTGTTCCACATCTTCACGCACGCATTCTTCAAGGCGTGCCTCTTTTTGTGTGCTGGTTCGATCAGCCACAGTGCATCACACCATTCGTTCGACATGAAAAAAGACATGGGCGGTCTGCGTAAACATATGCCAATCACGTTTGCGGCATGGACAGTGTCGACGCTGGCGCTGTGCGGTGTGTTTCCATTCTCGGGCTTTTTCTCCAAGGATGAAATCATCGACAATGTGGGTGGCAATGGGTACACCTTGTTCATGGCAGTGGGTCTTGGTGGTGCATTTCTTACCGCGGCGTACATGACGCGAGCCACGTACCTCACATTTTTCGGGCAGGCGCGGGGCGCCTCGGCGGGGGAACACGATTCCCATGACGCGCACGACTCGCACGATGTGCACGACTCGCATGATTCGCCGCATGAGTCCGGCATCCTCATCACGGGACCGATTGCAGTTCTTGCGGTGCTGGCAATTTTTGCCGGTTTGTTTAATGCCACGCCGTTCGGCGAATCGTGGGAATACATGAAGAAGTGGGTCGAGCCGCGTGCAGTGGTAGTGGCACAACCGTCGGCTGGTGGGCCGGGTGAGTCGTTCGCGATTTCAGTGCCAAGTTCCGAGGCGGGAGGCGTCGAATCGCCATGTGGCAGCGAGACTCCAACTGCAGGTATCTGTTATGCACCGGAGTTGAACCACGCCAAGTTCAAGTGGTCAAAAGCGCTGCTATCACTCATGATTGTGTTTACCGGAATCGCGGTCAGCTGGTTGTTGAGTGCAGCGTTGTATGGGCGTCGCGACCCGCGACTTGTCGGGCTCACAGAGCGAAATGGGTTGGCACGTGCCGGCTATCGACTGCTGGCCAACAAGTACTACCTCGACGATGTGTACGAACGTGGAGTGGTGGGCACGATTGCCGGACCAATCGCCCGCAGTGCGTACTGGTTCAACCAGAATATTCTCGACGGCATACTGCACGGAATCGCCCGCAGTGCCCGCGCCGTTGCGATGGTGGTGTACCGCGATATTGATCAGCGTGTCGTTGACGGTGCGGTCAACGCATCGGCTGACCTCACCAAAACGACGGGTCTGGCGGTGCAACCATTACAGTCTGGGCGAGTCGGCCACTATGGAGCGTTGCTTTTTGCAACGGCCGCAGTAGTTGCACTCGTCTTCGTCATTCTCAATACGTGATTACACAACGGGGGACAACACCATGCAAATGATCTACGACGACAACTGGGTGCTCAGTGTCGGCACATTCCTGCCGATGCTCGGTGTGCTCGTCTTGCTCATCACACCAAAAGCAAATGAAGCCGCCATCAAGCTGGTGGCACTCATCACCTCCATCGCCACCGTGGTTGTCGGCGCGTTCACATTGTTCAGTTTCAACTTCGACAAAGCAGGCTCGATGCAATTCGTGGCCGAAGCCGAATGGATTCCACTCATCAAGAGCACCTACTTCATCGGTGTGGATGGCATCAGCCTGCCGTTGTATCTATTGAGCATGGTGATCACGTTGCTCGTCGTGATCTACAGCCTGGATCATGTGCCATCGCCTGGCAACCCGAAGGCATTCTTCATCTTGATGTTGATTTTGCAGACGGGTATGGCCGGAACGTTCATCGCCCAAGACCTCATTTTGTTCTTCGTCTTTTTTGAGCTCGTGCTGTTGCCGATGTTCTTCATGATCGGCGTGTGGGGTGGCGAGCAACGTCAATACGCGTCACTCAAATTCTTCCTCTACACCATGTTTGGTTCGGCGTTGATGCTCGTTGCCTTCCTCGCAATATTCTTCAAAACTGGTGCAGAGAGTTTTTCCATTCCGTATCTGGTCGAAAATGGCGCAGGTATTGCCAAGAACGTTCAGGTGTGGATTTTTGCAGGCATGTTCGTCGGATTTGCGGTGAAGGTACCGATGTTCCCCTTCCATACCTGGCTGCCTGATGCACATACGCAGGCACCCACGCAGGGCTCGGTGATTTTGGCGGCAGTGCTGTTGAAACTTGGAACGTATGGTTTCGTACGTATCGCAATTCCCATGCTGCCTGACGCAGCCTTGGAGTGGGCGCCGTGGATCGGTGGTCTGGCGGTAATCGGCATCATTTATGGCGCTTTGGGATGTCTTGCGCAAACCGATATGAAGCGATTGATTGCGTTTTCGTCGGTAGCGCACATGGGCTTCGTGATGCTCGGCATTTCAACGCTCACATCGTTTGGGGTCAACGCTGCAGTCTTTGGCATGGTGGCACACGGCTTGATTACCGGCATGTTGTTCTTCATCGCCGGCAGCGTGAAAGAGCGTTATCACACCTTGGAGATCAACAAATTGGGTGGCCTGCTCACGCAAGCGCCCCGCCTTGGTTGGATTCTCGGCTTGTGCACGATGGCGTCACTTGGTTTGCCAGGCTTGGCAGGTTTCTGGGGTGAATTTCCTGCGATCTTGTCGGCGTACAACCCAGCCGATGGCTTGAATGTCACCGTGTATCGGGTGTACATGGTGATTGCGGCAATCGGCACGGTTTTGGCTGCCGGATATTTGCTATGGCTCTACCAACGCACTGCCTTCGGTACACCAAAGGGTGGTGACCACGAAGAGATTCACGACGTGACAACGCGTGAGTGGTTGGCGTGGGTACCGATGTTGGTCGCCATCGTGGTGTTCGGCGTCGTACCAAATTTGTTGTTCAGCATCATTGACCCAGCCGTGCAGGAAACCCTGCGCGCGTTCGGAGGCTGACGCGTGACATTTTCGGCCGCATATGCCGCCACGTACGTGGCACCGACGATCGATTATCACGCGCTGGCGCCCGAAATCGTGTTGGCAATCGGGCTCACTGTGGTGCTGTTGGTCGACCTATTCACCACGGAGCGCAACAAATGGTTGTTATCGGTACTCACGGGTTTTTCACTGCTCGGTGCAGTGTTGCCGGTGCTCACGCTGATGCTCCACGACAACTCGGTGCGCTCGCTCTTCGACGGTCGCTACGTGGTCGATGAATTCAGTCTGGTGATGAAGGGACTGTTCTTGTTGGCCGGCTATGTCATCGTGTTGCTCTCCTCGTCGCACGTTGAGGAAGGTGACTATTGGCGGGGTGAATACTGGTTCTTATTGCTCTCTAGTTTGCTCGGCATGATGATGATGGCATCGGCACGAGACCTGGTGTCGGTGTTCGTAGCACTGGAGTTCCTCTCGATACCGGCGTACATGCTCGCTGCTTGGCGCAAACGTGATGTGAAGAGCAACGAAGCCGGCGTGAAGTACTTCTTGCTTGGCGTGTTTGCTTCGGCAGTGATGTTGTACGGCATGTCGTTGTTGTACGGCGTCGCCAATTCCACATTGTTGATTGACATTGGCAAATCGATAGATCTTGATGGCTCTTTCGGGGCAGTGCAGGCACTGGCCATCGTGTTCGTCGTCGTTGGGTTTGCGTTCAAGGTGTCGGCTGTGCCCTTCCACACTTGGGCACCCGACACCTATGAAGGTGCACCAACACCAGTAACGGCATTTTTGTCGGTGGCAAGCAAAGCGGCTGGTTTCACGGCGCTCGTGGTGATGGTGCTCACCGCATTTCCGGAAGGTCGTGATGTCTGGCAACCATTTATTTGGGGGCTGTCAGCACTCACCATGACGGTCGGCAATGTGTTCGCACTGCGGCAGACCAACTTCGTGCGCATGATTGCGTACTCGTCGGTGAGCCAGGGTGGCTTCGTGTTGATGCCACTGGCGGTCGCTGGTGGGGCAGCTGGTGAGTCGGCACTGCGTGCCGTTGTCGTGTATCTACTCGTGTATGCAGCGACCAACCTTGGAATGTTTGCGGTCATTCTTGCCGTTTCACGCAAGACCCGCAGTGGTGAAATTTCGTCACTCGGGGGATTGTTCTCCTACGCACCAGCAATGGGTGTCTTGCTCACGCTCTTCTTGGCATCGCTGGCAGGTATTCCACCACTTGGTGGCTGGATCGGTAAATTCTCCGCATTTCAAGCGCTGCTCACTGATGCGACACCGTGGGCGTATGTGCTGGCGATCATCGGTGCTGTCAACTCGGTGATTGCATTCGGCTACTACGGCAACATCATGCGCGAGGTATGGATGCGTCCGGTTCCACATGGTGATACCACGCCGATGATCACACCGTCATCGATCCAAATTGCACTCGGTATCACGGCTGTAGTGACACTGTTGTTCGGCATCCTGCCCGGCGTTGTGTTGCGTTTCGGTGAGATGGCCGAACTTCTTGGTGCCTTCGGCGGCTGACGAGGTTCGCCTCGCAATCAACGCCAGCGGCGGTGCACTGCGTTTCGATAAATTCATGTCGATTGCCTTGTATGGCGACAGTGGTTTTTACATGCGTTCGGGACGTGCCGGTCGACGGGGCGACTTCATCACCTCACCTGAAATCGGGCCACTGTTCGGTGCTGTAATTGCCCGTGCATGTGACAGCTGGTGGCGCGAACTTGGCAGCCCCGACTCGTTCACGGTGCTTGAAGTGGGGGCTGGGCCGGGCACGTTGGCGCGAGCCGTACTTGCTGCCAAACCAGCGTGTGCTGATGCATTGCATTATGTGGCTGTGGAGGTGTCAGCAGCACAGCGAGCAATGCATCCTGCCGGTATCGAATCGTGCGCAGCCATGCCGACTGAACCTTTCGTTGGCGTGATCATCGCCAATGAGTTGCTCGACAATTTGCCGACTCGATTGTTCGTTTTTGATGATTCGTGGCGAGAGGCGTACGTGGCGTGGGAGGGTGGCCGGTTCGTTGAACGATTGATGACGTGTCGTGAGTTGCCTACATGTTTGCCCGCCGAGGCTGCGCATAGCGCACGTGTGGCGGTGCAGGATGCTGCAGCACATTGGGTGACTCAGGCCCACAGTTTGTTGACTGCCGGTCGACTCGTCGCGCTGGACTACTGCACGTCATCGCCGATGATGTGTCTGCGACCGTGGCGCGAGTGGTTACGCACGTATGCACAGCACGGCCGTGGTGTTCACTATTTGTCGGCAGTGGGCGAGCAAGATATCACCGTAGAAGTTGCACTTGATCAGTTACCAGTTGCATCGGTGGTGGCGACACAGGCAGAGTTTCTGATTGAACACGGCATCACAGCGATGGTCGAGGAGGGCCGAGCGGCGTGGCAGCACGCGGCTGCTGCTCCAGATCTTGCGGCGATGGTTATGCGCAGCCGCGTGCGCGAAGCAGAAGCGCTACTCGACTCAGCTGGTCTCGGCGGCTTCAGCGTGGTGCAGTGGTGTCGCTGAGTAGCACATCCCGCGCATCTGGTTTGCTCGTCATCCACGCTGATGTGATGACGACACACATTCCGACGACAGAGACGATCGCAATCCGTTCATCATTGAAAACTGCGCCCAACACCAACCCGACGATTGGTGTGAAGTAAGTAGGAATCATGGCTCGGGTGATGCCCGTGCGCTCGAGCAG
>JAEMQQ010000012.1:0-2967 GCA_016463775.1 Ilumatobacteraceae bacterium
CGCGATGCCAACGAAATTGCACCGAGCGACTCTGGTTCGTCGCATTCGCCGTCACCAAGAAACGCCCACACGCGACTTTCTGATGTGTCATCCAGCTTGCGATTGGTGAGGTACCGGTTGAAGCGCGCCTGGTACAGCGCGGTGATCGGCCCGAGACCCATCGACACGGTGGGGAACTCCCAGAATTCGGGCATCAAACGTGGGTGTGGATATGACGACAAGCCCCGACCGGCGCGCCCGATCTCGCGACGAAAGTGATCGAGGTCTTCGGCTTCGAAGCGCCGCTCAAGGTAAGCGCGGGCGTAGACACCTGGCGCGGCGTGACCTTGGAAGTACACGTGATCACCGGCCTGACCGTTGTCTTTGCCGCGGAAAAAGTGATTGAAGCCGACTTCATACAAAGATGCCGACGATGCAAACGTCGACAAGTGCCCGCCGATACCTTCGGCTGCCGTGTTCGCGCGCACGACCATGACGGCGGCATTCCAGCGAATATAGGCACGAATACGTCGCTCAAGATGTTCATCGCCAGGAAACCACGGCTCGTGTTCGGCAGGAATGGTGTTCACATACGGTGTGGAAACCGTGGCTGGAAAGCTCACCTGGGTTTCACGGGCACGCTCCAAAAGACGCGACAACAAATATCGCGCACGAGTCTTGCCCTGCACGTCGACGATTGCATCGAGTGAGTCGAGCCACTCTTGTGTTTCTTGCGGGTCGGTGTCGGGCAGCTGATGAACTGATCCATCAAACAGCATGTGGCTATTCTCGCACGACTAAGGTTCTTTCGGATGACGCCAATATTGCGCACCGTGTATACCGACGGTGCGTGCTCGGGTAATCCGGGGCCAGGCGGATGGGCGTGGGCGATTGCACCACGCGGTGCAATCAGCGACAGTGGCGCCGAACCCGCCACCACGAATCAGCGCATGGAATTGCTGGCGGTGTTGAGTGCCATGCGCACATTGGCACCCGAGCCGGGCCCCATCGAAGTGGTGTCTGACAGCCAGTACGTGGTCAAGTGTTTCACCGAGGGATGGTGGCAAGGTTGGCTGCGTCGTGGCTGGAAAAATAGTCAACGCCAACCTGTGGCCAATCGGGATTTGTGGGAGCCACTCATCGACTTGGTGCGAGAACGTGGAGATATCACCTTCCGCTGGGTGCGCGGCCACACCGGCGACCCAATGAACGAACTTGTCGATGTTCTCGCTGTGGCTGCAATCGAACGCGTGCGCTAGCGTTCGCCGCCATGGAACTCACCAACTCAAGCGCCATCGTCACCGGAGGAGCCAGCGGCATCGGAGCCGCCGCGGCTCGCATGCTCGCCAAGAAAGGTGCCAAAGTCGTCATCGCCGATTTGCAGGCCGACAAAGGCGAAGCGCTTGCCAAAGAAATTGGTGGGGCTTTTTGCAAAGTCGACGTGACCAACACCCAAGACATCATCAACGCCGTCGAGATGGCCAAATCAATGGGCCCGATCCGCGCACTCGTGAACTCTGCGGGCATCGGCTGGGCACAGCGCACCGTTGGCAAGGATGGCACCGTTGAATCAGCCGCCAACCTCGACGCCTTCAAGAAAGTAATCGCCATCAACCTGGTGGGCACGTTCGACTGCATTCGTGTTGTTGGTACTGCCATGAGTCGCAACGAGCCGCTGGCCCACGGTGAGCGCGGCGCAATCGTGAACATCGCATCGGTCGCCGCATTCGACGGCCAGACCGGTCAGGCGTCGTATTCGGCTTCCAAAGGTGGCGTCGTTGGCATGACGTTGCCCATCGCGCGCGACCTTGCTGCAATCGGTGTGCGCATCAACACCGTGGCCCCCGGCTTGATCGACACACCTATCTATGGCCAGGGTGATTCGAGCGAAGCGTTCAAGGGCAACCTGCAAAAAGGTGTGTTGTTCCCGCAGCGCCTCGGTGACCCCGATGAACTTGCGTCAATGGTGATGGAGTGCATCACGAACAGTTACATGAACGCCGAAACCATTCGTGTCGACGGTGGCATTCGCATGCCACCGAAGTAACCCCGTTTGTCACGCGCTGCATTCGTCACACACCGCGACCCGTTCACGCCGTTTGATACGGCACCGTCGGCGCTTCCATCAAGGGCGCAAGCCGCGCGGATTCCGCACGATGAAATTCTTCCGCAGGTGGTCGGTGACGGGTTTCGTCACCGCGTGGGGGTCAAGCCGCTAGAGGTTGCCAAGTGGTTCGTGCGCGATGGCGAGTGGGAGCCCACACTGGCGATGAAGCGTGCACTCATCGCCGATCGGCGCCCTGAAGTGGTGTCGTTTCGCGATGACTGCCACGATGTGGCGCAAGAGGCCGCCGAACTCGTGCTGGCGTGGGCAGGCAAATCAACGACCAAAACTGGCGTTGATGCACTCGTTGATGCAGCACTCGCCGTGCCCGATGATCTGGCGGTGTTGCGGTCGATTGCCACGGGGGATGGTGAGCAGCTGCCTTTCGTGGCTGGCGTGGTGTGTTCGCCGAGTCGTTGGCGACTGGCCGACAAAATCGGCCACGACATGTTGGCCGTGCACCAACCCGTGGCGTTGTATGGCGAGCATATTGGTGCTGCCGTCGACACAACGCTGACCCGACTGTCACCCGACAAGCCGGTGTGGCGGTCGAATTGGACACTCGAAGATCATCCCGCATTATTTCAGCCATTTGCACCGGGGCGACAATTGGTGGAACATCCGACGGAGCTGTGGATTCGTATCGAGCGCGAAACATTGCGTCGTCTGCCACGCACGCAGGGCGTGCTGTTCACCATTCGCAGTTTTCAAGAGCCACTGACCACCTATGTGCAGCGTGGGCCCGAGGCCATCGGTGTGCTGCGCGAACTCGTGGCGCGTCTACCCGATGCCGTCGCCCGCTACAAAAGTGTGTACGACTATCGAGCCGCCACTCTCACGTGGCTTGACTCGCTGCTTGCCTAGGTGGTGTAGTCGGCGTTGAT
>JAEMQQ010000012.1:3067-4913 GCA_016463775.1 Ilumatobacteraceae bacterium
TCGTGCAGTGCAGTGGCGAAGGCGCGGGCATCAACCGCGCCGGCGGCACCGCTGGCCAAACACACGGTGGTATCACTGGTGGAGGTATCGGTATCGATCGACACCCGGTTGAACGTGTGATCAACGCAATGGCGGAACGCCACCGCGAGATCAGACCGTGAGACTGCTGCGTCGGTGAACACCAGCGAAATGTGGGTGGCCATGTCGGGCTCGATCATTCCCACACCTTTGGCCACACCCACGATGCGTGCCGCCGACCCGCTGATGTGGGCCTCGGCAATCTTCGGTCGGGTGTCGGTGGTCATGATCGCCCGCGCAACCTGCTCGGCGTCGGTGGTGGTGGCAACGCCACCGAGGGCGGCGAGACCAGCACGAATTTTGTCCATCGGATACTGCCGACCGATTACGCCGGTGGATGCAATCACCAGGTCGTGAGGTGAAATGTCGTAGTGGGCAGCCACTTGCTCGACGATTTCGCGCGCATTGTGCAAGCCTTCATCGCCCGTTGCAACGTTCGAGTTCTTTGACAACACCACGATGGCGCGAGTGGTGCCATGGGCTGCCAACTCGCGGCTCAACACCACGCTCGCGCCGGCAAATCGACTCTTGGTGTACAGCGATGCACCAACGGTGCCAGCGTCGCCGACGACGACGACGAAGTCAGGCGACGTGTCCTTGATGCCGAGGTTGGCGGTGCGAGCAGTAAACCCTGTGGGCAGTGAGGTCATAGTGAGGTCACAGTGCGATCATGGTGTGCTCGAAAAGTACGGCCTAGGAAAATTGCTTAGCCAAATTGAGCAACGTCTTGCGCATCGCCACTTCGTTGTTCACGATCGCCTTCAAGGCCCGCAAAAACCAATTGGCTCTGTTGGTGGAGTAGTCAAACTGTTCGGTCACCATCGTGCCACCTTCAACTGGTGCCAAAATGTAACGCCAGACGTGTCCGCCGAAGTGGCGCCAACCAATCTGCTTTCCTTCTTCGAACTCCACCACGAGGTTGGTGATTCGGTACGGCACATGCATGCGCATTGACATGCCGAACTTTGCACCAAGCGACAGTCGCGCGGGGCCGCTCAACTCGCTGCGGAGGGTGCCCGAGCCATCGATCTCGCAATGGCGCTTGGGTGTTGCTAGCAACTCAAAAATTTGTTGTGGTGTTGCCGGCACGAATTGTGATACCGAAACGATCTTGCGGGCCGCATCGTGGGCCGGTGTTGCGTTGGTGGGCGAACTTGTCATGCCTACGACGCTAGGCGAGTGCGCCAGCCACCAGTTCGCCACAGCGTCGGCCAGAAAATAGCGCACCTTGTGAAGAGCCCGTATCGCGATGATCACCGCAGACGAACACGCCGTTGCCGAGGGCAATATTGCGCTTGGGGTGAAACGGTGGGCGTTGTTCGACGCCGGCATGAGCAATGCGGTATGTGCGTAGATGCACCCAGGCGTCGACCTGAGGGCCCCACCATGTGCGCAATTGTGTGCGTGCGACCGCGGCGAGGTCGCCATCGATCACATCGGGAAGCGCCGCGACCACCAAGTGCTTGCCGGCTGGCGCATAACTAGACGACACATTGCTCATTACTGCGGCGTTGAGCACGGGGCCTTTGCCGGTGCCATCGAGGATGACCAGCCGCGAATCGGTGGGGGCTTTGTCGGTGGAAAAATACACCGCACCCGCCCGGCGCGACTCGCGCTCGGGCAACGTAACGAGTTCGCGGGCAGATGGTAAATCAGAGGCAACGATTACCGCGCGACATTCGATGCGTCGACCATCACTCGTAACCACAGTGCGTCCGTCGAGGGAAGCCACTTTGGTGTTGAGATGCACGAGACCAGGCAGGCGGTC